>JAEWWC010000281.1 GCA_023396555.1 Bacillota bacterium | reverse complement strand
GCGCAGGCTTCGTTATAGCAGTTTATCTTCTTTTCCAGCTTACTGAGATTATGCTGCAGGTCCTCGAGCTGCCGCGTGATCTGCCGCCGGTGCTCCAGCAGCATGTCCCGGCGCTGGCCGATCGTATCGTCGCCCTCGGCGTACCAGTCGATGAACTGCCGTATCTGTTTGACCGGCATGCCGGTGCTTTTCAGGCAGCAGATCAGCGATATCATCTCAAGGTCGTGCTCGGTGAACACGCGTATGCCGGAATCGCTGCGGCTCACGAACGGAAGCAGGCCTTCGCGGTCGTAGTAACGCAGCGTATACGGTGTTAGTTTTGTCATTCGGGATACCTGGGAAATGGAATACGTCATAATACTCGCCTCACAAGAATAAATATTTTCGGGGTTGACTTACACTTAACTCGAAGTATTAGTATGATTATACTACCATTTAAAGGAGATTGCGACGATGAAATTTACCCATTTTATACCTACGAAAATACTGTTCGGCAGCGGACAGCTGTCGGCATTGCACGAGCAGGCGCTTCCCGGCAAAAAGGCGCTGATCGTGACCACGGCGGGACAGTCGGTGAAGAAATACGGATATCTGAACAGGCTTACGGAACAGCTGGATATGAGCGGCGTTTCCTATGTGCTGTTCGACAAGATACTGCCCAACCCCATTATCGCGCATGTGCACGAGGGCGCTGGGCTGGCGAAGGACAACGGCTGCGATTTTGTGATCGGCCTTGGCGGCGGCAGCGCCATCGATTCCTCCAAATCCATTGCGGTGATGGCGACAAACCCGGGCAGCTACTGGGATTACATCCACGGCGGCAGCGGCAAGGGGCAGCCTGTGCCGAACGACCCGTTGCCGGTGGTGGCGATCACGACGACGGCGGGCACCGGCACCGAGGCGGATCCGTGGACGGTGGTCACCAATGGCGAGGAGAAGATCGGCTTTGGATATGACAAGACGTTCCCGGTGCTGTCCATTGTGGACCCCGAGCTGATGATGACGGTGCCTGAAAAGCTTACTGCTTATCAGGGCTTTGACGCATTGTTCCACAGCGCCGAGGGCTACATCAACAAGGCGGCAGGCCCCATCAGCGATCTGTATGCGCAGAGGTCCATACAGTTGATCGGCAAAAGCCTCGCGGCGGCGGTGAAGGACGGCGGCAATGCGCAGGCCCGCGAGGACGTGGCGCTGGCCAACACGCTGGCCGGCATGGTGGAGTCCACATCGTCCTGCACGTCCGAGCACTCGCTGGCACACGCGCTGTCCGCATTCCATCCGGAGATCGAGCACGGTGCGGCGCTGATCATGGTGAGCCAGGCGTACTTTGCATATTTCGCGGAATCCGGTGCGTGCGACGAGCGCATGACTGAGATGGCGCGGGCGCTGGGAAAGGCGGACGCCTCCAGTCCGATGGACTTTGTGGCGGCGCTGGCGGAGCTGCAGGCGGCGTGCGGTGTGGATAGCCTCAAGATGTCCGGCTACGGCGTGAAGTACGAGGAGCTGGACAAATACACAAGCAACGCCCGCGAGACGATGGGCGGCCTGTTTGGCGGCGACCCGGCAGAGCTTTGCGACGTGGACGTGACAGCAATCTACCAGCGCTCATACCGCTAAGCGCCGTGCGTGACAAGGCATACATCTGCTTCATAATTGGCAACATGGGAGAAAGGACATGAACGAACTGGATAAGATTATCGCGGAAGTGGAGGAGCAGGAGAGGACGCTACTGTTCGATTCGTTCGGCAGCGAAGCGGCGCTGGAGATCGGCATGCTGCTGGTGGAGCGCGCCAAGGCGGAGAAGCTGGCCATCACGGTGGATGTGACGAAGGGCGGACAGGTGCTCTTTCGACACTCGCTGGCGGGCACGTCTCCGGACAACGACGAGTGGGTGCGGCGCAAGAACGCCACGGTATACCGCTTTCACAGAAGCTCTTACGGCTTCGGCCTGCGGCTCAAGAGCACGGGCATGACGCTGCTGCAGTTTGGCGCGAGCGATGCGGACTACAGCCTGTTTGGCGGCGCGTTTCCGGTGACGGTGTGTGGCGCGGGCGTGGTGGGTACTGTGACGGTGTCCGGACTGACGCAGGAGGAAGACCACGCGCTGGTCGTTCAGGCCATCCGCGAATATCTGGAAAAGCGAAAAAGTGTTTGACGGCACGCGGTCCGTGCGGTTACAATAAAACTGCAGCGGACGCAATCATTTTTCTATTTCCTTCTAGGCGCAGGCCGGGTCGATATGATCCGGCCTGTTTGCTATCTATCTGAACAATTCAATGAACCGCTATATAAGACGCATATTCAGACTGCTGACAAAGCCTCCCTCGTCCGATGGAGTTGGCACGAAGTGCCGGAGGGAGTGATCTTTTAAAGCCGCTTTCCCTCCCCGGTCACCAATCGGCACCGGGGTCCCCGAAAAGATGAAGGCTTTTTGGGGTGGGTACAGCTCCCTCGTATCCTGGGTGGGCAGACCCTCTGAGGGAGCCACTGAGTACGCCTGGTATCAAGCTGGGAGCCGCTTAAAGACGCGGCTTTTTATTGCGCCCGAAAGTTGAACGGTTTTGAAATGCGAACGGGTGTAGCATCAAGAAAAAAGGAGGACAACGATATGCAGATTGACTGGACGCAGCTCATCATCGCGGCGGCGGGGCTGGTGTTTTCGGCGGTGATCATACCGCTGGTGAAGGCGGCTTTTACATGGCTGAAGGGGAAGACGGAGAACGAGGCGCTGCAGTCTGCGCTGGCCGAAGCGCAGGCGCTGGCGGACACCGTGGTGGCGAGCCTGCAGCAGACGGTGGTGGAGGGGCTTAAAATACGGTCGACCGACGGCAAGCTGACCGCCGACGACGCGCGTGAAGTGGCTGACCTCGCGGTGGAGATGTTTCTTTCCGACCTGTCGGCCAAATCCCTCGCGCTGCTGGAGGACAACGCCGGCGACATCATCGCGTATGTGAGCAATTTGCTGGAGGCGCGGCTGCTGCGCCTGAAGGAGGTGAAGTAGATGTCCACCAGCACAAACACAACAGACTGGCCAAAGAAGATCGACGACCAGTACGCCGCGCAGCTGGCTGCCCAGAAAAAGCAGCTGGAGTCCAACTACGGCCAAGGCCGGCAGGGCTACGGCAAGCAGATGGCCGAGGCGGGCGAGCAGTATCAGGGGATGCGCAACCATGCGTACGCCGACAACGCGATGGCAGAGCAGGCGCGCAAGGAGAACATGGCCAACATGGGGATGTCGGGCGCGGGCGGCACCTCGCAGACGCTGCAGCAGCGCAACCAGACGGCGCTGTTGGACACCGTGGGCGACGCGAACCGGCAGCAGCAGGACTACACCGACAACATCAAGCTGGCGCTGGGGAACCTGACGACGCAGTATAACGCCGACGTGTATTCGGCGCAGCAGCAGAACGCCGCGGACAAGATGGGGGCGCAGACCGCTTACAACCAGTGGCAGAGCCAGTTCGATTTGAGTCAACAGCAGTTTGAGCAGGAGCAATTAAACAACAAATTCAACCAGTATATGACCTTATACCAGAACAGAAGGATCGACAAGAAACAGCTTAGAGATAAGCTGAAAGAATTGGGGTTCAACATTTAATGATGGGGGAGTGGCAGTATGGCGACGACGGACCAAAGATTTGACGACGAGCTGAAAAGACAGCAGGGCAGGCTGGACGAAAACCACGGCGCGGAAACGCGCCTGTACCGCGACATGCTGGCGGACAGCGACGCGGCGTATGAGGCGCTGAAAACGCAGGCGCGCATCGACAGGGCCCTCTCCGAGCTGGCGGGGGGCCCCGCCCGCTCCTCCGCGACGCTGAAAGCCCGCGAGATGAGCGCGCTGCGCAACGAGCTCGGCGACACCGAGCGGCAGCGCGAGCGCTTCGCCGGCAACGTGGAGCACGCGCTGGCGGGCCTCAGCCGCAAAAAGGACGCGGACGAGGTGATCACCGAAAACATGGACACCGCCCGGCGCAACGCCATGGAACTGAACCAGCACAAATTTGACGCGGAGCTGAACCTGAAAAAACAGTACCACGAGCTGAACAAGAAAAACAGCGTCTTCGACCAGATGTACAAGCTGTACCTCAAGCGGCTGGTGAATAAAGACACGTTCAAGGCGATGACGGGCATCGAGGTGAAGGCGATGCCGAAGCCGCATAAGGTGGTGGTGAGGAAGAAGCCTGTGGCAACGAACGCGATATTGAATCAGGTCCAGAGCGCGGTTCAAAAGGAAAAAACAAGCGGGCAGAGCTACAACGGTTTTGGCGGCATGAGGAACACCGCCAGCACGCCTTGGAGCCAGTATAACGGGTACGGCGGCATGCGCAGAAC
>JAEWWC010000243.1 GCA_023396555.1 Bacillota bacterium | reverse complement strand
GGATTCTCAAGGGGCACGCCCTATGAACGTTGGTTTGGAGGCTGAGCCTCCAAGGAAAACGTTTTAACCCCCTTCAAAAATTTGAGAGGTTTTTTTCGTTCTGCGCCGACTTGACGATCTTTTCGTGTGCGAGTGAGAGCATCAGCTTGATGCGGTTAAGCTGATTAACCTCGCTGGCACCGGGGTCGTAGTCGATGGCGACGATGTTGGCGTCCGGGTACTTGGCGCGTATCGGCTGAATCACACCCTTGCCGACGATATGGTTGGGCAGGCACGCAAACGGCTGCACACACACGATGCCGTCCGCGCCCTCATGCAACAGCTCGGCCATTTCGCCTGTCAAAAACCAGCCTTCCCCCGTCTGGTTGCCGATGGACAGGAACTCGGATGCGGCTTTGGCCTTTTCGGATATATACGACGGCGGTGAGAAGCGCCTGCTGTGTTGGAGTACCCGGCGCATCTGCTTGCGGTAGCCCTCGATCACCGCGATGGCGAAGTTGCCGACATACGCGGCCAGCCTAGATTTGCCCAGCTTCTCATACTTAAAGTTGGTGTTGTACGCGCAGTACAGCAGGAAATCGATCAGATCTGGCACCTTCACCTCGGCACCCTCATCCTCCAGCACCTTGACGATCTGGTTGTTGGCGGTGGGATGGTATTTGACGAGTATCTCACCCACCACGCCGATCACCGGCTTTTTGACATCCTTTACAGGAATGGATTCGAACGCGTCCACGATATCCTGAATATTGCGCTTGAAACGCTTCAAGCTCAGATGGCGCACGTTATCCAGCGCAATTGCGCTCCACTTTTGAAGCGCGGCGTCGGTTGCGCCCGGCTCCGCCTCATAGGGCCGCGTGGCCAGAGCCAGACGATTGAGGAGATCGCCGTAGACCATTCCGCGCATCGCGCGCCGCAGCATCCGCAGCGTGATCTTGAGGCCGGGGTGCTTCTCCAACCCCGCCGCGCTGAGCGAGATGACGGGGATGTGCGGGAAGCCCGCATCGGTGAGCGCCTTGCGTATAAAGCCGATGTAGTTGGACGCGCGGCAGCCGCCGCCCGTCTGCGAGATGATGCACGCGAGCTTGTTGGTATCGTATCGGCCCGACTTGACCGCTTCGATTAGCTGGCCGGTGACGAGTATCGACGGGTAGCACGCGTCGTTGTTGACGTATTTTAAGCCCTCTTCCACCGCGGCGTTGTCCACCGACGGCAACAGCTCGAAGCGGTAACCCGAGGCTTCGAACGCGGCGCGCAGGAAGTCGAAGTGGATGGGCGACATCTGCGGCGACAGTATCGTGTAGTCCTTCTTCATGAACTTCTCGAATACGACCTTTTTGTACGCCACCGCTTTTTGCACCACGGCATCCTTTTTCTGGAAGGCGGCATCCTTCTTCTGCACCGCCTTTTGCACCACGGCGTCCTTTTTCTGCAGCACGGCTTCCTTGAGGTCGTCCAGCACGCGCCTCTTTTTGCGTTCGGATACCGCGGCGGCCAGCGAACGCAGCCGGATGCGGATCGCGCCGGTGTTGCTGATCTCGTCGATCTTGATCAGCGTATATATCTTGCCGTACGCCTTGAGTATCTCCTGCGTCTGGTCGGTGACCACTGCGTCCAGTCCGCAGCCGAAAGAGTTGAGCTGCACCAGTTCCAGCCCCTCGGTGCGGCCTGCGAGGTGCGCTGCCGAGTAGATGCGCGTGTGGAACATCCACTGGTCGAGCACGCGCAAGGGGCGGTATTCGCCCAGATGCGCCACGCTCTGCTCGGTGAGCACGGCATAACCCAGCGATGTGATGATGGAGGATATGCCGTGGTTGATCTCCGGGTCGATGTGGTACGGGCGGCCGCCGAGTATGACGGCCTGCAGCTCGCCCCGCCGTACTTTGGCGAGTATCTTCTCGCCCTGACGGCGGATGTCATTCTGGTAAGCGGCCTTCTCCTGCCACGCGAGCCTGGCCGCACGGTGCACGTCCCTGGTCGGTATATGGGAGAACTCTTCCGTCAATCGGCGGGACAGCGCCTTGAGGTTGTCCATCGGCAGGAACGGCATCAGGAAATCCACGCCGTTTTCTTTGATCTCCGGCATGTTGTTCTTGATGTTCTCCGGGTACGACGTGACGATGGGGCAGTTGTAGTTGTTGGCAGCGCGCTTCTGCTCCTGTTGCTCGTACGGCACGCACGGGAAGAATATCGTCTTCACACCGCTGTCGATCAACAGCCGTACCGCGCCGTGCGCCAGCTTGGCCGGGTAACACAACGACTCGGAGGGTATGCTCTCGATGCCGGCGGTGTACACGCTGCGGGATGACCTTGGGGACAGCACCACGCGGTATCCCAACTGTGTGAAGAACGTATGCCAGAACGGGTAGTTCTCGTATATGCCGAGCACGCGGGGGATGCCGATATCGCCCCGAGGCGCGTTTTCCAATGGCTGATAGGAGAACAGCCGCTTGCAGGTGTAGTCGTACATGTCGGGCAGGTCGGAGTGCTTCTCAGCATTGGAGCCGCCGCGCTCGCAGCGGTTGCCTGAAACGAACCGCCGCCCGTCGCCGAAGTGGCTGACGGTGAGGCGGCAGTTGTTCTCGCACTTGCCGCAGCGCGCACCCGTCTGGCGGATTTGCATGGCATCCAGCGCTTCTCGCGAGAGTATGGCGGAAACGGCTGATTCGGGGCAGCGCTCCTTCGCGAGCAGCGCCGCGCCGTATGCCCCCATCAAACCGGCGATCACGGGACGGACCACTTCGCGTCCGGTGAACAACTCCAGCGCGCGCAGCACGGCGTCGTTCAAGAACGTGCCGCCCTGCACCACCACGCTTTTGCCGAGGTCTTCGGGGGTTTTCAGCTTGATGACCTTGTACAGCGCGTTCTTGATAACGGAATATGACAGTCCGGCGGAGATGCCGCCCAGTACTGCGCCTTCCTTCTGTGCCTGCCGCACCTTGGAGTTCATGAACACCGTGCAGCGGCTGCCGAGGTCCACCGGCTGTGGTGCGAACAGCGCCTGCCGCGCGAAATCGCGGATGTCGCATTCCAGCGACGCGGCAAACGTTTCGAGGAACGAGCCGCAGCCCGACGAGCATGCCTCGTTGAGCATCACCTCATCGATTACGCCGTCCCGTATACGCATGCACTTCATGTCCTGTCCGCCGATGTCCAGTATAAAGTCCACGTCCGGACGGAAGAAGCGCGCCGCCGTGTAATGTGCGACCGTTTCCACCTCGCTGGTGTCCAACTGGAATGCGGCCTTAACGAGATTTTCGCCGTAGCCGGTGGACCCTGCATACGCGATATAAGCGCCTTGGGGCAGGCGTTCGTAGATTTCCGAGAGTATCCCGCGCACCATGTCCAGCGGACGCCCCTTGTTCGCGCCGTAGTGCGTGTAAATGATATGCCCTTCGGCATTCAGCAGCACAGCCTTGGTGGTGGTGGAACCCGCGTCTATGCCGAGGAAGCACGCGCCGGACGCCGCCTCGATGGGCTGCTGGGGGACGTCCGCCTGCATGTGTCGCTGTGTGAACGCCGCATAGTCTTCTTCGTCCGCAAAAAGTGGCGGCAAATAGACGGACGCGCTGTCCATATCCTGACGAAGCTGCGTGCGCGCAATGAGACCATCCAGATGCACCGGATCGCCCGTGGCCATCATGGCCGCGCCCGCCGCGACAAACATCATCGCATACTTCGTATCCATGATGTCCTCATCGCGCATGCCCAGCGTTTTGATGAAGCGGGCTTTGAGCGCGGGCAGGAAGTGCAGCGGTCCACCCAAAAACGCGACCTTGCCGCGTATCGGACGACCGCATGCGAGTCCGCTGATGGTCTGGTTGACGACGGCCTGAAACACGGACGCCGCAATGTCCTCACGCGCCGCGCCCTCGTTGATGAGCGGCTGTATGTCGCTCTTGGCGAATACGCCGCAGCGCGCCGCGATGTCGTATATGTGAGAAGCCTGAGAGGCCAGCTCGTTCAGGCCCGACGCGTCCGTTTCCAGCAGCGAGGCCATCTGGTCGATGAACGCGCCGGTGCCGCCCGCGCAAGTACCGTTCATACGCTGTTCGGTGCTGCCCGTGAAATACGTGATCTTGGCATCCTCGCCGCCCAGTTCGATGGCAACGTCGGTGTCCGGCAGAAACGCGCGTACGGCGCTGCTGGCGGCAATGACCTCTTGCACGAAGGGCAGTCCCAGCCATTTTCCCACCGACAGCCCGCCCGAACCGGTGACGCATACATGAGCCTCGATGTTGCCCAGCGCGGCGTGCGCATCGGCCAGCAGCGCAGTGACCGCGCCCGCGATGTCGCTAAAATGCCGTTTATAATAGCTGAATAATACTTTTTTGTCTTCCAGCACGACGCATTTGACGGTGGTTGAGCCGACGTCAAGCCCCATGCGGCGAATGCTAAAACTCATGACTGATGCTCCGTGTCTTAAAGTTTCAAGAGAAAGTATACACCTGCCGCCCACGATTCGCAAACCGGAGTTTGATAAAATTTCTATTTATTTTATAACTCCGCTCATATTATGTATTATTATGCGAACACTTGATTTGCCTGTTTTTGTGTGGTATTATAATATAGCAATATAGTTTCCTGCTTTTTTTAAGCGATTTTATAGCCGGTATGCGTTTTTTAATTTCATGGGCTTATATCGGCGAATAAAACCGGTCTTCCGGTCAGCTGCTTCGTCTGTACATATTATTTCTTGTTATCAGGCAGTATTGGTGGCATCCCGGTGCATATGGCGTCGGGAAGAAAAGAAAATAGGACGCACGTTTGTTATTACCTGCGCCAGCTTGCCTGCCCTTGTGTGGGATACTCGCAATGAATAAATGGCGCGAATAGTGTATGTTTATTCACTTTGTGTTTGAGTCGTACAGGCTTATTGCATCTACCGATCAAAGGGCAAAACGATAGGCGTTTTTGAAAATTAATAATTTCTGGTAAGGGAGGAAAATAGATTGAGATTGAATATTGGCATGTTTGGATTTGGAAAGACTGGCTCTGTCGTGGCTCAGGAGATTATAAATGATGAGATATGCCACCTTTCCTGGGTGATCAGAAGATCAAAAAAGCATGAAGGTGATTTTGCAAGCCGCCTGTTTGGATATGAAAACGATCAAGGGAGGATCTATTCCATCGACTCTGTCGATGTGACCACGTTTTTCAGGGAAAATCCTGTGGACGTCATTGTGGATTTTTCGAGCAGCAGCGCTGTATCGTATTATAAAAATGCCGCTGAAGCGGGCACGCGCGTGGTATCGGCGATATCAAGGTATGAGAAGAACCAGATGGAGCAGCTCAAGGCGCTGGGTCACCGGGTGGCCGTGCTGTATTCGCCCAATATCACTTTGGGGATAAATTTTCTGATTGAAGTGTCCAAGGTACTGCAGCACATCGCGCCACAGGCGGATATCGAGATCATCGAGGAGCATTTCAAGGAAAAAAAGGATGTATCGGGCACGGCGCTGCGCATAGCGGAGGATCTGGGATTGGACGTCAACAAGCACGTGAACTCAATACGCGTGGGCGGCATCGTGGGTAAGCATGAGGTGGTGTTCGGTCTGCCCAACCAGACCATACGCATCATCCACGAATCAATCAACCGTGCAGCCTTCGGACAAGGGGCGATATTCGCTGCCAAGTGGCTGATGGGCAAAAAACCGGGTGTTTACACGATGGAGGATGCCGTGATGCTGGACGTGGGACGGAACTGCAGGATATTCGAGCTGGCTTGAAGGCCGTTCTTATATAACAGAAAGCGGGCACGGGCTGTATAACAACCCGTGCCCGCTTTTTCGTATTTCTCAGCGCTTATAGAAGGTCTTTTTTGTAACACCGGCGGCGCTTGTGCTGCTCCACGTCGAAGCTCTTCCAAAGATCCTGCACGTGCTTATTGGTTTCCAGCTCGGGCGATGACTCCGCGAACTTAATGCCTCTCTTGATGGCGGACGCGGTGATATCGTTCATCATCAGTGCGGGCAGGCCGGATTTCTGGTAATCCGGATGGACGGCGACCAGATAAAGCTCCAACTCCTTGGGGTGCTTGAGTGCGTGCAGCAGATATGCCCACCCCAGGGGGAACATATGGCCATTGCATTTCTTGATCGCGGAGGCCAGCGACGGAGCGGCCAGACCGAACGCTATCAGCTTGCCGTTATCGTCCACGATGAACTTGGCAAAGTCCGGATCCAGCAGCGGCACGAACCGTTTCGTGTAATCCTTTGCGACGTTTTCGGTGAAGGGCACCACGCCGTAGAGATTCTTATAGCACTCGCTGAGCAGGTCAAACACCTGCATCACGATGGGTCTGACTTCCTGCATGCGCTTAAGGTTATGGAAATGGACGTGGGTGCGCTCCATCACCTTTCCGGCGAGCCGGCTCATGCGCTCGACGGTTTTGTCGCCTTTCTCCGGCACGCTGATGCGGTATTCCACCCAGTCGATGTCCTTGACATAGCCGTGGGCCTCAAAGTGTTTGGGGTAATACGCATAGTTGTATATCGTGACGGTGGAGCCCATACGGTCGAAGCCTTCCACCAGCATACCTTCCTTGTCAAGATCGGTGAAGCCCAGGGGTCCGTGCGCCTGTGTGAGGCCGAGTTCCTTCGCCCAGCCCTCCACCGCACCCAGCAGCGCGCCGGACACTTCCATATCGTCGATGAAGTCCACGCGGGTGATGCGAATCTGTTTCTGGTTCCACCTCTCGTTGGCGGTGCGGTTCACGATGGCGCCTATGCGCCCGACGATCTCCCCGCCGCAGTAAGCCAGAAAGAACCGCGCGTCGCAGTATTCGAAAGAGGAGTTGGTTTCGGGGGAGAGCATGGAGCATTCTTCGGATTTGAGCTCAGGAACATAATTGGCAACTCCCTTATAAAGCTTGTCGGGGAAAGCGACATACTTTTTTACATCACTTTTACTTTTAACCTGCCTGATTTCAACCATGGTGACACCTCTATCGCTTGAAATGATACTTTGATTATATCAAAGTCCTTTATACAAGTATAGCGCACACAGGCGAAATATGTATATATTTGCGGCAATACACGTACGGTATAATATTTCATTATCTGGCTATAATCATATCCAGCAACCGCTTTTATGCTCCTTTATGCTGGCGCAGGCATATGCGCAGACAAAACCAAAAAGCCGCCGGGGTGATGTACCCCAGCGGCTTTTGTCTTTGTATGGGTTACGCCACGGGCGTCTCCGACGGGCCCGGCGTGGGCGTCGCGGGAGCGGGCGTGGGCGTGGCCGGAACGGGCGTGGGCATGGCCGGAACGGGCGTGGGCGTCGCAGGAGCAGGCGTCGGAGTGGGGGCAAGGCGCGCTGCGACGGTGGCCTTCAGCGCTGCCAGCCAAGTATTGAACTCCGCTGTGCCTGTGGTGATCGGCTCGATGGTGGGGCCTACGTCCTGCGGCTGCTTGACGGCGGCCAGATTACGGAGCGCCGTCATACGAGTACTCAGCTCGCTGAGCTCCGCCTTGGTTAAGTGGGCGGCGTTGGTGTTGCGCCACGTGGTGGCAGTGGCTACGGCGGCGTTCGCGGCGGAAACGGCGGCCCGCTTCTGAGCGGCCAGCGCCTGCAGCGTATCCACATCGTCCGCATCGCTGACCTTGATGGACACGCCGAACAGCTGTTTGATCAGGCTGCGCTTCTCATACTGTGCGACGCCCCAGTAGCTGGTACCGTCGATGTTGAGGAAGTCGCCCGGCAGCGTGTAACGGTCGATGCCCTCAGGGTCCACATTCAGTGCGAAGGCCGCGAGCGACGTGATCTGTTTCAGGCTGAGATCGGTATATATGTTGCCGGTAATCGCGGAATAGATAGCGGGGATGTCCTTGATCTGGCCGGTATTCTTCACTTCCCGGAATATCGCCATGATCATGCGCTGCTGTCTGTCCACACGCGAGATATCGCTGTCGCCGTGGCGCTGGCGGCAGTAGTCTAGCACCTGCTGGCCATTGAGGTGCTGCAGCCCCTTTTCAATCGTGCGGCCGTTCATGTTCACCTTGATGTCCACGTCGTAGTCCAGTCCGCCGATGGCGTTGACCACCTCTTTGACGACGGTCATGTCGAAGCAGACATAGTGGTTCACCGGTATGCCGCCCAGCGTCATCGAAACGGTTTTCATCGAATATTCAAAGCCGTTCTTTTTGTAGCCGCCGCCCGACGCGAACGCCGTATTGATCTTATCATACTTATCCTTGTTGTATATCGGCACAAAGCTGTCCCTCGGCAGCGAGAGCATAAATACGTCATTTTTAGCGAAATCAATGGACATCAGCAGCATCGTGTCCGTCCTGAAAGTGCCCCAGTTGGCGCGCTCCAGGCTTTCGTCGATGCCCAGCACGAGTATGTTGACGCGATCCTTCATGAAGTCGAGGTCAGCCTGAGTGAGCAGCAGGTCGTACGGGTTCATCGTGGGCGTCGGGGCCGTGGTGGCGGCAGCCCCGGCTGACTGCGTGACGGAAGGTTCGGGCTCCGGCGTTTCCGGCGGGTGTGTCAGCGCCACTTCGGTATCCTCAAAAGCGGCGGAGTTGTCAAAGAATATGCCATATGCCAGATCGCCAGCCCAGACGAGCCCCGCGATCAACGCCACGATCAGCACATATTTGACGACCTGCAGCGGCACGTAACTTTTCCGGGCCCTTTTCCGCAAACGTTTCAGACGCCGCTGTTCGCTCTTATGTATCTTCTTATCGGCAGGGGGGAGCGCCTCGAATGCCTGCTTCTGAGTCGTCCGCTCTGCCTTCGTTTCATGGTTTGCCTGCTGTTTGGAGGCACGCTCCTCTACCAGAAAGGCTTTTCTCTCCTCAGAGGACATCGAAAAAAGCTCGGCTTTTCGCGCCTGCCTTTTTTCAAACGTCTGCCTGCGCGCCTCTTCGTTCTGTTTGCGAATCAGCAGTATCTGCTGCCTGTCGCGCTCGCGGCGTTGAAGGGCAGTCAGCTTTTCCGGCATATCGATCTGTATGCTGTTAGCCGGCTGTGAAACAGATGGCGATGTGCCGTTCGACTTATCTTTAATATGGGCGAAAATATCGCCGCTGTTATTTTTCATATCGCGGGCTCCCATAATACACAAATGCATTTATTGCAGACATTATAACATTTGAAAACGGAGGCATCAAAGGAGGTAACAATATATTTACAATTAAAGCAGCTTTTTAAGGTCTTCCATGCCTTTGGGACGGATGGAGCCGGATCGGTAAAGGCGTCTGAATATGAGATGGATGAGCAGCATGAGTATGCCGGTCGCCAGCATTTCGGGCAGTATGAAACGCAGGAAGCGGTGGCCGATCGAGAGGTTGAGTCCCAGCATATAGGCCAGCAGCGCCATCACCATCTCCTTGATAAAATAAGCACCCACCGCGAACGCTTCGGGCAGCAGTACAGGATCAATATAACGGAAGCGGCTGCTGACGAAATAAAGGCCCATGCCGACCACAAAGTAGGGGAGCGTGTAGAACCCGATCGCACCGGTAAACATGATATCCAGCGCGAGCCCGCAGATGAGACCAACGCCCGCCGGTATCATGCTTTTCTCCAGCGCGGCGAGGGATGCCATCGTGCAGATGACGATGTCCGGCGCTATACCCATGATATTGATATTGGGAAATACGGCGCCGGTGAATATGAGATCGATCACGACGGTGACCGCGAGAAAGAGGTATCTCATTCCAGCGCCTCTTCTATATCGATGAGTTTGGTGGTGATGATCCGCACCTCTTCCAGATGCCCGAAATCCACCCAGGGGGTCACGACGGCCTGATTGCGCATGCCGTCCTTGCTGGGGCGCACTTCGGTCACCTCGCCGATGGCTATGCCCTTGGGGAATATGCCGGCCAGTCCGGAGGTGATGACGGTATCGCCCGGCATCAGATCGGCGTCCAACGGCAGATTGCCCATCTCCAGCTGCGCTTCTTCGTCTCCTGAACCAGCCAGACCGGTGAGTATACCGTAGTCGCGCGTGCGCTCAACGATACCGTCCACGCCGCTGGATGAGTCAATGATGGCCATCACGCGGCTGAAGCCCGCACCTACGTCCACGACGCGGCCCACCAAGCCGTCTCCGTTAACGACGGGCATGTTCACTTGGATGCCCTGCGCGAGCCCGGCGTCGATGATAAATATGTTGAACCAGTGGCCTGGCGCTCTGCCGATGACGCGGGCTGTTACAGACTCGAGCCCGAGCGATGTGGAATCAAAATTGAGCAGCGCGCTTAAACGATCGTTTTCCGCTTTGATCTCGTTGTAATCGGCAAGCTGGCCCTCCAGCTCGGCCACACGGGCGCGAAGCTCCAAGTTTTCCGTCTGTAGATCGCTGCCAGCGAACATGCGTTCAAAAAAGTCTCCGATGGCGTCTGTCGCGGAATAAAGCGCGCGCTGAACGGGCGAGAACACGCTTCCGACGAAGCTCTCCGTACCCGACATGTTGTTTTCGCCCGCCGTGACGATCAGCACGACAAGCAATATGATGACCACGATGATCGTGATCATCAGTGGACGGTTGCGCCAAAACTGCATGCTTTCTCCTTAAGCGGCCCATGACCGCACTGGGCGTATTATAACATAAAAAAGGAACATGTAAAACACGCGTCCGGTATGTTTACATTTATTCCACAAAAGAGAAGAAAAAGCCCCTCTGTTGAAAGCGCTGCAGAGGGGCTTTAACTGCCGTTGGATTATATGTTCTCCTCCTTCAGAGCGTCGATGATATTCTCCTTCTTGATGCGGTGTGTGGCGTACATCATCGTGGAGAAAACAATGATGAGTATCATCAGCACACCGAAACCGTAGCTGACCCACGGCAGCGTGAAGCCGGAGGACAGCACCGACAGCTGCAGGCGGTAGAGCACCCACGCGATGAACACGCTGATGGGGAGGCCCCACAGCAGCCCTTTGAGCCCGTAGAATATGCTCTCGAAACGCACCATGCGGTTGAAGCTGCCCGGCGTCATGCCCACCGAGCGCAGCATGGCGAACTCCCGGCGGCGCAGCGCGATGCTGGTGGACACCGTATTGAATATGTTCGCGATGCAGATGAGACTGATCAGCGTGATGAAGCCATAGACGAACACCCCGAGGAACGCGGACAAGCTCTGTTCGGCACGAGCCGCGCTGTGGATGTTGTAAATGTAGTAGCCCTTCTGCACGCGCTCGTTCAGCCCGGTCAGGTCCTTCTCCAGCAGTACGTCGTCGTCCGTCGTCATGAAATCCGAGTAACCCACATAATTTCGAATTTCATCGCCGCTCAGATTTTTTGTAAAAGCATCGAACACAGGCTCGCTGACCACAACCGACGGCGCATAGAAGCCCTGTATCAGTTTACCCATGGGGCGCTCGTCTGTCACCGCGCCGACGCTGAGTTCAAACGAGACAGCCTGCTCCGGCTGAGAGGCATCCTGCGGCAGGTCGCCGACGGTGAACGGGAAGCTGTCGCCCGGACGCACGTTCAGTATATCGCCCGAGGCTTTTTTCAGGCTGCCGCCTTCGGACGGTATATAATCCTGCCCATGGTTGATGAGTATGGCTTTCGGATGCTGCGGGTCGGTGTAATCGACCGGGTTGACGCCGACAGCCTTTGCGTATTCCGCAAAGCTGCTGTCGTCCAGACTCACTATACTCACCGTAAAGTCGCCGCCCTCCGGATACATGGCCAACTGTTTGGAATATTCGGTCAGCTGGTCTGCCGTGACGGGCACGTAACCGATCAGGTCGGCGGTGCGGGTATAGCCTGTGATACCGTCCAGTGCCTGGACCTGCTGGGTGAGGTTTTCGCGTTCGGTGTCGTTCATGTGCTGATAGTTGACGCTGATATCGTAGTTGGTGCCGTAATTGGTCGCACCGGAGATAAACGTCGTCATCTGGGCATAGGTGGACACTGTCAGGAACAGCACAAGACTGATGACCAAAGAGATTACGGTGGAGCGGTATTTGCGACGGTTGCGCTTTAAGTTTTTCAGCGCTACCTCGGCTTCAAAGCCGAATAACGCCCGCGTCAGCTTCGATGTACGCACCACGCGCCGGGTCAGCCGGATATCGCCCGACTGGCGGATGGCATCGACGGGCGTGATGCGTGACGCACGCCTTGCCGGAATCCACACGGAGATAAATATCGTCACGGCAGACAGCACAGCGTCGGCGATCAGCGCGATGGGCATCACCACGAGTGACAGGGTGAGGCCTTCCGATACGTTGAAGAAGTTTGCCAGCAGCGGCTGTATCGCAGCCAGCGTGACGGCCATGCCGCCGATGCCCGCGAGTATGCCGAGCGGGACGCCGATGGCACCGATGAACAAACCTTCAAAGTAAACGCTGGTGCGTTTCTGGCGCTTGGTGGCACCCACGCTGGACAAGAGGCCCAGTTGCCGCGTGCGTTCCGATACGGATATCGCAAACGCGTTGTAAATCAGCGATATGGACGCGACCATGACGATGATGATGATGACTCCCGCAAAGCCCATCAAAAAATCGTAGGTGTTGTCATCACGCACGATGCCGCTGTAGCGAAGCAGGTCGTTGTTGAACTGCACATAGTCCGCGGAGACGCCCGCTTCCTCGGCCAGAGCAGGCACCGTTGTGAACATGCCGCGGTCCGGGTTCGGCACCGTAAGGTACACGTTGACGGTGTCGTCCGCCGACAGAGTTGCCGTATCAATGTAGCCCAGCACGCCGAAGCCCGCACTCCAGCTGAGCTCAAACGTGGGCGCTTCCATGATGCCGACAACGGTGAACGTCATCTTGCGCTCCGGCTTGAATACCTCGGTGAAGGTTTCCGTGCCTTCCTCGTTGGTTTCATAGTAATAAAAGTCATTGTCCTTAAGCTGTGCGCCATCCGGTGTAAAGCGATGGCCCAGCTCAAGAGTGATCTCATCGCCGATGCTGTACGAAGTGTCCGTACCGCGGGCAAGGTTTTCCGAGACAATCACCTCGCCGCTGCTCTGCGGCAGCCGTCCGGAGGCCAGCTTAACGGACATCTGGTCAAAGCCCGGCGTATTGTACTGCTGGACGATCAGATACGGCTTGGCGTTGGTGTCGGAGGTATTCTCGCCGTCGATCAGCGCGCAGCCCAGCTCGCGGTTGTATATGGCGGCATCCGCTGTGCCGCTCCGTTCAATGACGCCCAGACTATCCGCGGAAACATTCTGTATCACTGCGTGCCAGTTGCCCTGATCGGCGATGACACTGCGCTGCAAAAGGCTGAGAAACGAAGCGAAGAATGTGGTGACCGCAGTAATCATTGCGGCGGATATGATGACGCCGATAATGGTGACAGCCGTTCGCTTCTTGTTGCGGGACAGACTGCGCAGCGTAAAGCTCTTCATCACATTCATTTGCGAGTCACCTCGTCCCGGGTGATGCGCCCGTCTTCCAGGCTGATGATGCGGTTCGCCTGCAGCGCGATGTTCATGTCGTGCGTGATCAGTATCAGCGTCTGGTTATATTTCTGGTTGGAGTGGCGCAGCAGCGAGATGATGTCCGCGCTGTTCTTGCTGTCCAGATTGCCGGTGGGCTCGTCGGCCAGCACCAGCGCGGGACTGTTGACCAGCGCGCGCCCGATAGAGACGCGCTGCTGCTGTCCGCCCGACAGCTGGTTGGGCAGATGCTTCTTGCGGTCTTCCAGCCCCAGCAGCGCGAATACGCTGCCGAGCTGCGTTTTATCCGGCTTGCGTCCGTCCAGCAGCAGCGGCAGTGTGATGTTTTCCTCCACATCCAGCACGGGGATCAGGTTGTAGAACTGGTAGATCAGGCCCACCTGGCGGCGGCGGAATATTGCGAGATTGGTCTCGTTCAGAGCATAGATGTCCGTGTTGTCCACGAACACCTTGCCGGAGGTGGGGCGGTCCACACCGCCGAGTATATGTAGCAGCGTTGATTTGCCCGAACCGGACGAACCGACGATGGCGACGAATTCGCCCTTCTGAACGGAGAAGCTGACACCATCCAGCGCGCGCACAGCGGCTTCGCCCGTCCCGTATACTTTTGTGAGATTTTCGACTCTTAATATTTCCATAAACGGCTCCTTAAACTTTTCTATGCGGCCATGATACAACGCACACATGACAACGCGGTGACAGCGAAGATGACGATTTTGTCACATGACGCTTCGGCTTTGTCAGGAGCCAAAAACAAATGCAGCGGAGTTGATTATGCCTCTTTCGCGAACCTGTCAAGCAGCAGCGCGGCGATTTCGTTGCTGTGCACGATATAGCTGCTGTGCGTCGCGCCGTGGACGATGAAAAGCTCGCTGTCCGGAATGGCTTCATGGATCATCCGCGTGTGATGCTCTGAAATCATGTCGCGTCTGCCCGCAGTGAGCAGTGTGGGTGTGGTTATGGTTCGCAGTTCGGCCGGCGTGATGTGCGGTTGGGTCAGCATCAGCTTCATCTGAGGTGAGCGGGACACCGCGTATATTATTCGGAAGAGGAGCAGCCAGTGTTTCTTTACGCCCGAAGGCTCTGTGTTCGCGCCGCTGGCGACCAGCTGCGACAGCAGGCCGGGATGCCGGATCGAGAGCAGCAGCCCCACGATGCCGCCGTCGCTGAAACCGTATAACATCGGCCTCTGGATACCAAGCTCCGTGATGAAGTGGTATATATCTTGCGCCATGGCGTCATAGTGGTATTCCGTGACGGGGGAGCTTTGGCCGTGGCCGCGCGTGTCCACCGAATAGACAGTAAAGTGCTCACGGAGATCACGGACGGCTTCGTCAAATATGTGGTGCGTTTCGCCATTGCCGTGCAGCATGATCAGCGGCGGCCCATCGCCCGTTTTCTCGTAATACAGCCGGATGCCGTCGGATTCAACGTACATGCCTGTCCTCCTTGTTTACTTGGGGAACCGGATCGTGAACGCGCTGCCGCCCGATGCGGCGGAGCCTGCGTCAATGGAGCCGTTTTGCTCCTGTACGATGGTGGCGGCCATCGCGAGGCCAATGCCCACGCTGTCGTCCGCCGCGTTTTGCCCGCGGTAGAAGCGGGTGAATATGTGCGGCAGGTCGTCCGCGGCGATGCCCGACCCGCTGTCCTCGACCCTGATCTGAGTGAACAGCGGGTTTTCGGTGCAGGCGATGTCGATGCCGCCGCCCACTGGCGTGTGCTCCACGCAGTTCTTGACGATGTTCAGCACCGCTTCGGCGGTCCAGTTCTCGTCGCAGTCCACCGATATGCCGTTGTCCCGGACGCGCAGCGTGATGTTCTTCAGCTCGGCGGGGATGCGCAGCGGTGTGAGCGCCTTGTTCAGCAGACGCTGCGTGGGTACGCGGTCGCGCTTGAATGCGACGGCACGGGCATCCAGCCGGGACAGCTTCAGGAGCGCCGATACCAGCCATGACAGGCGTTCCAGCTGCGCGCGGATGCGGTCGGTGAACGCGAGCCGCCTGTCGTCCGGCAAATCCGGCGTCAGCAGCAGATCGGTCATCACGAACATCGACGTGATAGGCGTTTTGAGCTGGTGGGAGATATCGGACAGCGCATTCTGCAGAGCCACCTTGTCCCGCTCCAGCTGCTCGCTGCGCTCGCGCAGCATCACCGTTACTTTATATATCTCCGATTTGAGTATGGAAAGCTCGCCTTCGGTGTTGTCCCGCACGTCCAACGCGTAGTTGCCGCTGTTGATTCGCTTCAGGTAGGCGTTCAGCTTTTGTATGTTGCTGTAACGCCGCCGCGTGAACAGCAGGGCGGTGGCGCTGACGCAGAGTACGGATGCGGCACAGACGATACCAGTGGTAATCGAGACCAGAAAACCGACCACCGTTGTAACCACGACAATGGTCGTGAGCATCAGCACGAGATGCTTGAATTCCCTATTGCGCAGCATAGTTTTCACCTGCCCGGTATCCGAGGCCGCGCACCGTGTGGATCAGCGCCGGGTTATTGGGGTCGTCCTCTATCTTCTCGCGCAGCCGCCGCACGTAGACTGACAGCGTGTTGTCGCTCACGAAGTCGCCCGCGATGTCCCAGATGCCTTCGAGCAGCTGCGTGCGGGTGAGTATCTGGCCGGGGTGGGCAGCGAACGTCAGCAGCAGCCGGTATTCCAGCGCGGTTAGCAACAACTCCTCACCGTCCCGGGTGACGCGGGCCTGCCGCGTATTGATGACGAGGCGGCCCAGACGCAGTTCGTCCTTGGATTCGTCCGTCTTTTCGGCGCGGCGCAGCGCACCCCGGATGCGCGACATCAGCTCGCGCACACGGAACGGCTTGGTGACGTAGTCGTCCGCGCCCATGTCCAGCCCCATCACCACGTTCACCTCTTCGTCTCGCGCGGTCAGGAACACGACGGGCGTGTCGCCGCCGGAGCGGATGAGGCGGCAGATGTCGTAGCCGCTGCCGTCCGGGAGCGACAAATCCAGCAGTGCCAGATCGAACGCCTGCTCACGCACGGCTTTTTTCGCATCCTTCACGTTATAGCAGCAGATGACGCCATAGCCCTCCTGCTGCAGCGAGTATTCCAGTCCCATCACGATCGTCTTGTCGTCTTCGACAAGCAGTATCGTTTTCATATCATCACCCGTCCATATTATAACGTGTCTCCGCAAAATTTGCATGACGGAATTGTCATAAACAGGCCACGGATTCAAGAGATCGTGCATATAATTAAAGGCTTTATTGATGATACTTCAAATGGGCTGGCGACGGCTGAGTGAGAAATATAACTTGACTAAAATATGTTGACATACAAACCGGTTTTGCATATAATGCAATCATCGGAAAACATAGATGAGATGAGTGAGAGTGTTTGAGACCAGATGAGATGAGAAGAGTTTGACTTGGGACAATGGCGGTCAAGATTTCTTCTTGGGCCGTTTTTTATTTCCATCCCCGGCTTAAACCATATGACACCTGATTCAAAGATTTATGTTTGAGGAAACAAATTTAATTTTGGAGGACTTGAATCATGAAGAAAAAGCTTATACTGGTGCTGGCTCTGATGCTGGCGGTGGCGATGACTGTGGTCGGTTTCGCGGGCTGCGCGCCCAAATCGAATGAATCCACAGCGGATGCTGATGCGACGCCTGCTACCCAGGCAACGGAAGCGCCGGCTGAAACGGCTGCTGAAGCGCCGGCTGACGACACTGCCCAGAGCTTCAAGATCGGCATCACACAGATCGTTGACCATCCGTCGTTGAACCTGTGCAAACAGGGCGCTCTGGATAAGCTGGCGGAGCTGGGTTATACGGAAGGCGACAACCTCACGGTTAATTTTCAAAACGCACAGGGTGATACGGCTGTAGCGACCACGATCGCCCAACAGTTCGTGGCTGACAAAATGGACGTGATCATGGCGATTGCCACGCCTTCGGCGATTGCGTCTTACGCGGCTTCGGGTGGCAGCATACCGGTGGTTTTCTCGGCGGTATCCGAACCGGCTGCGGCTGAGTTGGCAAACGTTGACGGAACAAATATTGTTGGCGTGACGGGCACGAGTGACAAACTGCCCGTAGCGGCGACGTTCGAACTGATCAAGGCGCTGACACCTGATGCGGTGAAGGTGGGCATACTACACAATACCTCTGAGGTGAACAGCGACGTGCAGCTGGCTGAAGCGAAGGAGAAGGCTGGGGAGTTTGGTCTTGAGATCATCGATGTGGGTGTTACCAGCACCAACGAAATCGCCAGCGCGCTGGATACTTTGCTGCCACAGGTTGACGTGGTGATGAATTTGACGGATAATATGATCGTGTCGTCCCTGCCTATGCTGGTGCAGAAGTGCAACGAAGCGAAGATTCCGCTGTACGGCTCCGAGGATACTCAGGTAAAGGGCGGTGCGCTGGCTTCTGCGGGCGTGGATTACTACACGCTGGGGCAGATGACGGGCGAGATGATCGCGAAGATATTGGATGGTACGCCGGCGGAACAGCTGCCCATCGCGATGATGGATCAGCCGATGCTGACGGTCAATTCGGACCAACTGACGCTGCTGGGGCTGTCTGTGCCTGACAGCATTAATGACCGTGTTACACAGGTGACCACGGAGGCGGCGGAAGACACACAGTCATAATTAAAGGAGAATGGTTGCGTGCTGGATTTTCTGCTGAGCAACATAGGACAGGGTTTGATATACGCCCCGATTGTACTCGGGGTGTATATCACCTATTCGATTCTGGACTTTCCGGATCTGTCGGTGGATGGGACGTTTCCGTTGGGCGCGGCGGTGGCGGCCGTGTGCCTGACGGCCGGAATGGATCCGATACTATCCATTTTGCTGGCCATGCTGGCCGGCGCGGCAGCGGGCTTTATCACAGGCGCGCTGCATGTTTATTTAAAGATCACCAACCTGCTCTGTGGTATACTCGTCATGACCGGCCTGTATTCCATCAATCTCAAGATCATGGGCAAGGCGAACATCCCGCTGCTCAAGACGACAACGGTATATCCGTCCAATATGGAAAATGGCACAACGATGAATATGCTGTATGCGTTGCTGATCACTTTGCTCATAGTAATCATTATCAAGATACTTCTCGACCTTTATATGAGAACATATTCCGGCAAAGCGCTGCTGGCGGTAGGGGCGAGCGAACAGCTCGTTACCACGCTCTCAGTCAATACCGGAAATCTGAAGATCGCGGGACTGATGATTGCCAATGGCCTCACAGCACTGTCGGGAGCGCTGATGGCGCAGTACCAGCGGTTTGCGGATGTGGGCATGGGCAGCGGCACCGTGGTCATTGGCCTCGCTGCCGTGATCATCGGACGCGCGGTGTTCGGCAAGGTTCGGTTTATACAGGGCAGCACATCCGTGATTTTCGGAGCGATCATCTATAAGATCGTCGTAGGCATCGCGTTGAAGCTGGGGCTGGAGGCCAACTGGATGCGGCTGGCCACCGCTGTGATATTCGTGTTGGTGATTGTGCTTCAGCGCGTGATCACGCAACGTCAGAAGGTAGCGGTCGTCAGAAAGGGGGGCGGCGTTAATGCTTGAGCTGACAAACATCTATAAAACATATGACGCCAGCCTGCCGACACAGAATGAGCTGTTTATCGGCCTGAATTTCGGCGTGGATAAAGGAGAATTCGTCAGCATCGTGGGGAGCAACGGCTCCGGCAAAACGACGCTGCTCAATATCATAGCAGGCACTGTTGGGTTAGATCGCGGCAGCATCCGTATATTAAACCGCGATGTGACAAAGCTCAAAGAGCATCAGCGCGCACGGTATATCGCGCGGGTGTTTCAGGACCCCAAGATGGGCACCTGCCCCATCATGACGGTGGCGGAGAATCTCGCGATGGCATCCCGCAAGGGCAAAAGCTATGGACTGAATATTTGCCTCAAGAGAAAGGATAAGCCGCGCTTTCGGGAAATGCTGCGCGTGCTGAACATGGGGCTGGAAAATAAACTGGATGTGCTGGCGGGTCAGCTTTCGGGCGGGCAGCGGCAGGCGCTGGCGCTGCTGATGGCGACGGAAACCAAACCGGATCTGCTGCTGCTGGATGAGCACACCGCGGCGCTGGATCCGCGCACGAGCGCTCATATTATGGACCTGACACAGAAAATTGTCACGGAGCAGGGCATCACCACGCTGATGGTGACGCACAATCTGGCGTTTGCTCTGGGGTACGGCTCGCGGTTGACGATGCTGCATGCCGGTAACGTGCTGTTTGATGTGGGTGAGGAGCAGAAGAAGGAACAGACGATCGACGGCCTGATCGAAAAATTCCATCAGGCGCAGGGCGCTGTAAGCGATACGATGGTATTCACCTGAGTCGGAGAAAATCTTTGGACTATATTGAAGCTAAGAGCTATATCGAATCGGCGGTGAAGTTCGGGTCGAAGCTGGGACTGGAAACGATCACGGCGCTGTGCGCACGGTTGGGCAGCCCGCAGGACAGCCTGCGCTTTGTACACGTGGCCGGAACCAACGGCAAGGGCAGCACATCTGCGATGATCGCGTCGATAATGAAAGAAGCCGGGTATAATACCGGCCTTTTTTTGTCTCCGCATATGGCGGAACACCGTGACAGCGTGCTGATAAATGGCGAGATGATGCCGGAGGGGGCATTTGCGGCGACAATGACGGATGTCAAGGCGGCATCTGACGCACTGGCGTCTGAGGGCGTCTTCGCGACGGAGTTCGAGCTGCTGACAGCCTGCGCGCTGCTGTGGTTCCGCCGGAGCGGGTGTGATATCGTGGTGCTGGAGACGGGGCTGGGCGGGCGGCTGGACGCCACCAACGTGGTGAGCACGACGCTGGTGAGCGTGATCACCGCCATTGCGATGGACCACATGCAGTATCTCGGAGATACCATCGAAAAGATAGCGGGAGAGAAGTGCGGCATCATCAAGCCGGGCGGCGTGACGGTGTGCTACGCGGACCAGCCCGAGGCTGCACTGAACGTGATCAAGTCTGCAGCAACGGCGAAGGGAAACGATATCATCATTCCCGACTGCGGTCAGTTGGCTTTGGAGGACAACGGGCTGTCTGGTATCGCGGTGAATTACCGCGGCATAAGCGCGCGGCTTCGCCTGCCGGGGCGGCATCAGGCGGGCAACGCGGCGATGGCGATGGAAACGGCGTTCGCGTTGCGCGAGCGGTACGGCTTTGATATATCTGATGTGGCGATTGCAGCCGGTTTGGAAGCGGCCTATCTGCCCGCGCGTCAGGAGGTGCTGTCACTCATGCCGCTGGTATTGCTGGACGGGGCGCATAACCTGCAGGGCATAGAGGCGCTGGTGGACACGGTGAAGCGCGGCCTTGCCGGGCGGCGGCTGGCGGTGGTGATGGGCATGCTGAGCGATAAACAGTATGACGAATGCGTGGGGCTCATGGCGCGCCTTGCTGACAAGCTGTTCGCCGTGAAGCCGGACAACGCGCGCGCCCTTGAAGCTGAGGAAGTGGCTGCGGTCGCGCGGGCGCACGGTGGCGATTCCCAGGCTTACAACGACATGGATGAAGCGGTGCGTGCTGCGCTGGAGTTCTGCGGCACAGATGGCGCGGTGGTGATCTGCGGCTCGTTGTACATGGCGGACAAAATGCGAAGCGCAGTAGCCCGACAGCTACCATAATAGTATAACTTGGCGAGTGCTTCATATTAAATAAAAAGTCGAATTAACAAAGAAAAAGGTTGTACCTGCGACAAATTACCTTTGTCAAACAGACGGATACGTGATATAATCCGATACGGATACACAGAGTAGATATCGGTGCGTTAAGTGTTAAAGGATGGGAAGTTGCCTTTAAACGAAAGACTTAAAAAGTCTGCGGTGCCGTGTCGCGTCCGCTGTGACACAAACTTATGGGATGTTTATGCCTCCTTTAATTTTGGCAGCAGAGCTGTGCATTCTTATTAAAGGAGGTTTTTTGATGCAGAAAAAAATTGAATTGCGGACACTGATCATTCTGGCACTGTTCGCTGCCATCGGAGCTATTTTCAAGGCTTTTGTTTCCGTTGATCTGTTCTTCGGCGGCATGAAGATATCCGACTTGTCGCTGATGGCGCTGCCGGTGCTGCTCTCGGGCATATACTTCGGGCCGCTGGCCGGCGGTATGGTGGGCTTCTTCGCGGAGTTCGCCGGATATCTGATGTCGCCCACCGGCGGATACAACCCCGCATTTTCCATCATCGCGGCGCTGGCTGGCGTGATTGCGGGGCTGTTCTACCGCAGGTCCAAACAGGTGACACTGTGGAAGACGGTCGCGCTGGTGGTTGTCAGTGAGGTGCTGTGCTCGGGGCTGCTGACGACGCTGACGATACATCTGTTCTACGGTGTGCCGATTATCGCGCTGCTGCCCGCCAGAGGCGTGGGCATACTCATCAAGATACCCGCGCTGACCGCGACGGTGATGCTGCTGGCTGAACGCTTAAGGCCGGTGATGAGAAGGAATGGGAACGTACCGGGCACTGTTTAGCCGGACGGAAAAGAAAACAGCCGTCATTGCAACGGCTGAACAGGATGTATTATAGCTGTATGGGGAGTGCCTGTTTTTGGGCATTCCCTTTTTGCATGCGGCACTATTCCCACTCGCCGCTGGCCTTCTGCTCCGCGTGGTATTCACGCGCTTTCTTCAGCATGTATACGTACTTCTTGCGGGCTGCCTCCATGTCGAATATCGCGAAATCGACCAGATCGGGGTCCGCCACGTTGTCAAAATAGTTCGCAGCCGCCTGCCAATCGGCATAGGCCTGCCTGACCTCATCTGCAAACGAATTGGCTTCCATAAGAGCCACCTCCGAAATAATAGTTGATGTGACCATTATCGCCAATCCGCGGTGTTTATATACTTTACTCACACAGTGTATGCATAAAAGGTTATTGAGCTATTCTGATACTATTCTAATATCAGTTATACGGTCAAGGTTAATCACTTCATCGGCTTCGTCGATATAAACATCCCGGTTCTCCCATTCGATTTCAATCTTCTGATTTCGGCGAAGCGTTTCCGGATCGGTCTTGCAAACGCTGCTTACCCAGAACCAGCATTCGTCCCCTTGGATGGTGCGGATACCTACATGTAAATAGTCTCCCGTGGAAGTACCGATAAAGTAGCCGGTCAGTGAATCAGTATAATGCAGCGTGTCGTCCACCAATATATTGGGGGTTTCTTCTGCATCTGCACCTTCGATCTCCTCCGGTTCTTCAGCAACTGCATCGCCAAAATATTCAGCCGCCCCGGGATATCCCTGATAATCCTGCATGACCTTCCACTGACCGTTTTCCGGAACAAGAGTCAGCACGCGGTAGTTAACGCCCTGACGGTAATCCCAGAATTCCTTTACCAGACGGCAGTCAAC
>JAEWWC010000231.1 GCA_023396555.1 Bacillota bacterium | reverse complement strand
ATCGATGAACTGCACGAGATCACGGTTGCGCGGGGCACGCATATACTTCATGGCATTCCCGGGCAAACCGTTTCTATTCTGCCAATGGCGGGGGATATAACCGTAACGGCAACCAACCTTTATTATCCGTTGGACAGATTGCTGCTGCGTTGCGACGCAAGCCGCGGCATCAGCAACATATTGGTGTCCAGCCCGGCCGAGCTCAATATTGAAGGCGGATATGCGCTGATTATCAAGATATCCGGCAAAGCGTAACACTTCCCGCATCCAAATCGTATGATATTTAAGAAGGTGTATCAAGGGCTTCTTACGCGGAGGTGATATATTGTTTTGCGGTAATTGTATCATGCGGAGGATACTGTCCATCATATTGATCGCGCTAGGCATCATTCTCCTGATTTGCTTTCTGCCGTACTGGATGTGGCTCGCATTTCTGGGAGCAATACTGATCTTGGTGGGCATTTTTGTGTTGTCGAGGAAAATTTGAGCGGATTGTAATGGAGGTGGGAATATTGAGAATCTACTGTATCAAGGCGCCGCGGCTTCTTCGCGGGATACTAAAGAAACTATTTACCTGAATCGTGGGGCCCCCGGAATGTTCGGCACCGATGGGGTGGATAGGTCCTTACATACGCGCCCGGGGGAATGTTTCTTCCGGGCAACAATATTTTTAAAACAAAGCAAAAAGGCCGCCCTATGTCAGGACGACCCGTTCTGGTCTAATACTATATGCCTAACCGCGGGTAACCTTGCCGGATCTTAAGCACCGGGTACAAACATAAACCCTTTTGGGAGAGCCGTCAACGACAGCGCTTACTCGCTGAACATTGGGAGCCCATGTTCTTCTGGATTTTCTGTTTGAATGGCTGACCGTGTTGCCGGACATGATGCCCTTCTTGCATATTTCGCAGTACTTTGCCACCTGTCTACACCTCTCTCCTTGACGCAAAATCGCACGTGTGATATTCTATCATCGAAGCCCGAATTTGGCAAGATTAATCTTTAAATTTTCATTGCAATTATTTAAAACGCTTGACGCAAGAAACAAAACGCGATAGATTGTATTCGCCGGAGTTTGCATACGTGACGGTATTTTTTATCCTTGGGAGGCTATTGAATGGCTGTTATTCAGCAAAATTCATACGGAAAAATAGAATATTCAGATGAATTCCTTTCCAATTTGGCGGGGCTTGCCACAATGGATTGTTACGGAATCGTCGGAATGTCGTCACAAAAGGCCATGGACGGCATTGTGGAGCTGCTGCGGGGCGAAAATTTGAGCAAAGGCGTTAGAATATACGCCGAGAACGACGGGGTTCATATCGCGCTTTATGTCATAGTTGAATACGGCGTCTCTATTTCCGCTGTGGCCTCCAATGTCATTGATACTGTCAAGTACAGAGTTGAGAAGATAACCGGACTAAACGTTGACAAGGTCGATGTCACAATTAACGGTATCCGGGTTTAGGGGGATCATGATGCATCAAAGGATTACCGGCGAGCTGCTCAAAGAAATTGTGCTTTCCGCAGCCGCTTATTTGGAAAAGAACAAGAAAAGCTTAAACGCGCTCAACGTATTTCCCGTGCCGGACGGCGATACGGGAACCAACATGTCTCTGACGATGATGTCTGCCGTAAAGGAAGTCAAGTCGGCGGACACATCCAGAATCGGCAGCGTAGCTGACGCGTTGTCGCTGGGGGCGCTCAAAGGCGCCCGTGGCAACTCGGGCGTCATACTGTCGCAGCTGTTCCGCGGGCTGTCCAAAAGCCTGACGGGCATGGACACTGCAGGCGCACCCGACTTCGCGAAGGCGATGCAGGAGGGCGTTGACGCAGCCTATAAGGCTGTGATGAAGCCCAAAGAGGGCACCATACTCACAGTGGCCAAGGAGATGGCCAAAACGGCGCTGCGCTGCGCTGCTCAGGACGATAACATCTATCAGCTGATGGACGCCGTGCTGGAGCAGGGTGGTCAGACGCTCAAGAAAACGCCCGACATGCTGCCGGTGCTCAAGGAAGCGGGCGTGGTGGACGCAGGCGGCAAGGGACTCCTTGTCATCTATCGTGGCTTCAAAATGGCCATGGACGGCGAGGCTGTCACCGACAGTGCGTTGTTCGAAACCGACGAACCCGCCGTTGATTTCTCCAACACCGTGGGCGGGGAAGACATCGAGTTCGCCTACTGCACCGAGTTTTTCATCAAGAACATACACGAATCCGTCAAGCAGGACGACATTGACCGTTACCGCGAGAAGCTGATGAAGATCGGCGATTGCGTGCTGGTGGTGGGAGACCTGCAGCTCATCAAAACGCACGTCCATACCAACGTGCCGGGCAAGGCGCTCCAGTTTGCGCTGCGTTTTGGCGAGCTGTCGCGTATCAAGATCGACAACATGCGCGAGCAGCACACGGAACTTGAACAGTCCGAAACACCACGCGAAAAGAAGAACATGGCAGTCGTCACCATCGCCGCAGGCAAGGGCTTCGTCAATATATTCAAGGAATTCATGGTGGATGAGATTGTGGAAGGCGGTCAGACGATGAATCCGTCGACTGAGTCCATCTCCCGCGCGATCGAAAAAGCGCCGGCGGATAACGTTTTCGTGTTCCCGAACAACAAGAACATCATACTGGCAGCCGAGCAGGCCGCTCAGTTTTCCAGCAAAAACGTCCATGTGATTCCCTCCAGGTCCTTCCCCCAGGGCATCACGGGCGTGCTGGCCTACAATCCCGACCTCGACTTCGAAGAGAACACCGAGCGCATGAAAAAGGCGATCACCACTGTGAAAACGGGTCAGGTGACCAGCGCCGTGCGTGAATCCAAGATGAACGGACAGATCATTAAAAAGGGTGAGCTGATCGGCATATTGGACGGCGACATCATCTGCCACACCGGCGATATATTCCAGACGTGCGACCAACTGCTGGAAGGTATGGTATCGGATGACGACAGCGTTATCACCATATTCTACGGTGAGGAAGTTACGGAAACGCTGGCCAACCAAGTCGCCGACAGGGTCCGCGAAAAGTACGGCGACTACGACGTTGAGCTGCAGTTCGGAGGCCAGCCCGTCTATCCGTTTGTATTCGCGGTTGAGTAATGAACCTTGATACCCCGGTCAGTAAGGTTAAAGGCATTGGAGAAAAGAAGGCCAAACTTCTAGCCAAACTGAATATTGAAACGGTCGCGGATCTTTTATATCATATGCCCCGCGGCTATGAGTCCGCCGGACGCAGCGCCAAAATCTGCGATCTTGCGGACGGAGAAGTCTGTCATATAACTGCAATCATACACGAAGAGCCCAAATTAAGGCGTGTCAAGAGCGGTCTCAATCTGACCACATTTTCGTTATCGGACGAAACAGGGAGGGTTGAGGCTGTTTTTTTCAATCAACCCTACATCAAAAACATGTACAGGCTTAACGATACCGTATACGTCAGCGGCAGCGTCAAGCTGGTGGGGCGCAAGCTCCAGTTCACCAATCCGCATATGGAAAAAAACGGCGGCCAGCGCGAGGGCTTAAATCCCGTCTATCCGCTCACCGCCGGGATTTCGCAGAAGGTGATGCGGATGGTGGTAAAATCGTTGCTGGACGCGCTGGGCGGCAAACTGACCGATCAGTTTACAGCCGAGTTTCGCAGAAGTTACGGCCTCTGTGAAATCAACTTCGCGCTGGAGCACATCCATTTTCCGGCGGACGAGGGATCGCTGGAGCTGGCCAAGCGCCGTCTCATATTCGAAGAGCTGCTGCTGTTTAATATCGCGCTTTCAGGCCGCGACACAGCCGCGCAGGAGGGAGCCGTGCCGCTCGCCGTTGATGAGCGGGAGCGCGAAGAATTCATGCAGCGGCTCCATTACCGTCCCACCGGCGCACAGTTACGCGTTATGGGCGAAATCGAAAACGACTTGAATCGTACCCAGCCGATGAACCGGCTTGTGCAGGGCGACGTGGGCAGCGGCAAAACGACGCCTGCGTTTTACGCCATGCATATCTGCGTGAAGAGCGGCCGCCAGTGCGTGATGATGGCCCCTACCGAGGTGCTCGCGCGTCAGCATTACGAAAACGCACAGTGTATGCTGGGCGAGGCGGGCGTCAACATCGAATTGCTCACGGGCAGCACACCGCCCGCCCAAAGGCGTGTGATCTGCGAAAACATTGCCGCAGGCAATACACACATCGTTTTTGGCACGCATGCCGTGCTATACGACAGCGTACAGTTTGCCGATCTCGGATTGGTCATCACGGACGAACAGCACCGTTTTGGTGTAAACCAGCGCGCGATACTGGAAACGAAGGGCGGAGCGCCGCACACGCTCATCATGTCGGCTACGCCCATACCGCGCACGCTCGCGCTGATACTGTTCGGCAAGACGGACATCTCGATACTCGACGAAATGCCACCCGGACGCCAGCCCGTCAAAACCTTCTGCGTGCCCGAAAACAAAAGAAACGACATGTACGGCTTCATCAACGGTGAGCTCAAAAAAGGCGCGCAGGCCTTCATTGTCTGCCCGTTGGTAGAGGAGAGCGAATCGCTGGACGTGCGCTCGTCCGAGCAGATATATGAAGAGATCAAAAGCCACTACGCCAAATGGAATGTCGCGCTGCTCCATGGCAAAATGAAACCTCAGGAAAAAAACGCGGTGATGGAGCAGTTCAAAAATAATGAAGCTCAGATACTCGTGTCCACCACCGTCATCGAGGTGGGCGTGGATGTGCCCGCAGCCACGATCATGGTCATTGAAAATGCCGAACGCTTCGGCCTCGCCCAGCTGCACCAGCTGCGCGGACGCGTGGGACGCGGCAGCCAGACATCGTGGTGCTTTCTGATGTCGCCCGATCAGGAGAACGAGCGCCTACAACTGCTGTCTAAAACAAACGACGGTTTTAAAATCGCCGAAGAGGATTTGCGTCTGCGCGGACCGGGCCAGTTTCTGGGCAGCCGTCAGAGCGGCGTGTCGGATCTTTATATGGCACACCTGATCAAGGACATGCGCCTGCTCAGCGAAACGCGCGAGATTGCCGCGGAAATATGCGAGCAAAATCCGGAATTTTTTGAGCATCTTAAAAAAGTATCTTTAAAAAGATTCCAAAGCAGACTGGAAAAAACCACGATTAATTAATAATACCGCGTCTATATATTATTGCCAGCTTATATTTTGTTTTGTTGGGCAAATTATTAGTGTCGAACAAAATAAAAAAGGAGGTGAGCATAATGGCAAGAAATAAAGCCGTGGTGCCTGAAGCGAAGAACGCTTTGAATAATATGAAGTATGAGATCGCTAATGAGGTTGGGGTAAACCTGAAGCAGGGATACAATGGGGATCTCACGTCTCAGCAGGCAGGTAAAGTTGGTGGTCAAATGGTTAAGCGTATGTTAGAGCAGGTTAAAGGTACAAAATAATAACTAAAAAATCAGCTAATAAGGGAGGTTATGATATGGCATCGAGGAATAAGAACCAAAATCTGTCCAATATGAAGTATGAGATTGCCAACGAACTGGGTGTTAACCTGAAGCAGGGTTATAACGGCGACATTACAGCCAAGGAAGCCGGTTATGTCGGCGGTTATATGGTAAAACGTATGATCGAACAGGCAGAGCGCCAGATGAGCGGCAAGTAAACCTGAAAAGAAATGTATATACAAAAAGCGCTGGTAATTCCGGCGCTTTTTTGGTATTACGGAGACGGATAAACATATCTTTTTTTTAGTAATAGATGTTTGTCCGTCGGAGTACATTGCTCCAGGCCATGATATTTTAATTGAAGGAGCAATATAAAGCATTGACAAAGGAGCAATATTCAATTACACTATCAACAACGTATTAGCATATTAAATCATTAAACGGAGTATTTGATGGATAAGTTCAAGAAGCAAGTGCCCGACGGTGTGGAAGATTGCCTGCCTGCGGAGTGCTATATCAAAAAAGAGATGGAAGCCGCACTGCGCAAGCGGTTCATATTATCCGGCTACGACGAGATCGAAACGCCCAGCTACGAATATCTGGACGTATTTCAGAGCGGCGTGGGCGCGTACATGCAGGAAAGCATGATCAAATTCGTCGGGCCGAACGGGCGCATTCTGGTGCTGCGGCCTGATCTGACGGTGCCGATCGCGCGCGTAGCGGCCGCCAAGCTGACAAATGAGGGCGTCAAACGCCTGTTTTATATTCAAAATTCATATGCCGCGGCAGAACCGGCCATAGGTAAGTCGGGCGAATTCACGCAGGCCGGTATCGAGCTGATCGGCGACGCGGACAGCAGCGCCGACGCCGAGGTGATCGCGCTTGCAGTTCGGGCTTTGCAGACGGCAGGCTTGAAGACGTTCACCATCGATATCGGCCAGGTGGCATACTTCAAAGCGCTGGTCTCCGGCCTCGATCTGGAGGAAGCGCAGATAGACGCGCTGCGGCATGCCGTGGACACCAAGGACATCATCGAAATCGAATCGATGGCGAACCGGCTGGGCATCACCGGACGTCAGCGGAAACAGGTACTGGCGCTGCCGAGCCTCTTCGGCGGTGCCGAGGTATTTGACAAGGCGCTCGCTCTGTCCGACGAGCAGGGCTGCCGCGAAGCGGTCGAGAATCTGCGCAGCGTTTACGAACTGCTCAGCGAATTCGGTATCTCTGAATATATTTCCATTGATTTTGGCATGCTGCACGACATCGCCTATTACTCCGGCATCATATTCCGCGGCCTGACGCCAGAGATCGGTTTCCCGGTGGTGTCGGGCGGGCGCTACGACGACCTGCTGGGTAAGTTCGGCGAACCGTCTCCGGCGACCGGCTTTGCGCTGGGTATCAAGCGCGTGATGATCGCGATGGAGCGTCAGGGCCTGTTATCCGGGTATTACAAGACTGATACTGTGCTGTCATTCGACGGCAAAAGCGGCGGCGCGGCGTTCGCATGGGCGGAACGGCAACGCGCAGAAGGCAAGCGCGTCGTAAACCTGTCGCATCTGAGCGAGAAGCAATTGCTGGCCGAAAAGAACAAACAGGGCGCAGCGATGGCCGTTTATTTTGATGAAAGCGGCATGCGGGAACTGTAAGGAGACGTTTATGCAGATTACAATTGCGCTGGCTAAGGGGCGGCTGGCGGAAAAAGCGATGGTGATACTTCAGCAGTGCGGCATCGAATGTGACGATATGTTCAACGACACCCGCAAATTGATTTTCTACGATAAAACGGGTGACGTGCGGTTCATCATGGTGAAGCCGACCGACGTACCCACTTACGTTGACCACGGCGTGGCGGACATGGGCATCGTGGGCAAGGATACGCTGATGGAAGCGGGCCTGCCGCTGTATGAGATGGCCGATTTAAAGTTCGGCAAGTGCCGCTTGTGCATCGCGGGATACAACGGCGGCAAGGACAAATCGCTGACGTCGTCCGTGCTGCGGGTCGCCACCAAATATCCTGAGATCGCCAAGAATTACTACGCAGGAAAAGGCGAATCCATCGAGTGCATCAAACTCAACGGCAGCGTGGAGCTGGGCCCGATACTCGGGCTTTCGGATGTGATACTGGACATCGTGGAAAGCGGACGCACGCTGGTGGAGAACGGTCTCGCCATCACCGAAGAGGTGGCGCAGGTCTCCGCACGCCTCGCGGTGAACCGCGCAAGCCTGAAGATAAAAGCTTCGGTGCTGGTGCCGCTTATCGACAACATACGTAAAGCCGTGGAGGATCGCTGAGATGAGGATATACAACTCATCCGAGTCCGCCGAGGCAATCGCGCGGCTGAAAAGAAAATCGGAGGACGACCCCAAGGTTGTGGAAGCGGTGCGCGCTATCGTTGGCGATGTCCGTCAAAACGGCGATAAAGCGCTGTTTGCGTACACCGTAAGGTTCGACGGTTTTGTGCTGACGTCGGACAACATCCGCGTCACCAAGGCCGAGATCGAAGCTGCCTATGCAAAGGTGTCGCAGGCGTTGCTGAACACGCTGAAGAAGAGTGCAGCCAACATCGCCGCGTTCCACGAGCTGCAAAAAAGGGAAGGCTACGAGCGCAAGGTGGATGGTGCGGTTACCGGACGGCTGGTGTTGCCGATGCAGCGCGCGGGAGTGTATGTGCCAGGCGGTAAGGCAGCGTATCCGTCCAGCGTGCTGATGAATATCATACCGGCCAAGATCGCGGGTGTGGAGGAGATCGTCATGGTCACACCGCCCGGACCCGATGGCGTCATCGAACCGCTGACGCTGGTCGCGGCAGAACTCGCAGGCGCGGATACCATACTGCGCATCGGCGGCGCGCAGGCCATTGCGGCGCTGGCCTACGGTACGGAATCGGTACCCAAGGCGGACGTGATCACCGGACCGGGCAACGCGTACGTGGCGGCGGCCAAACGCGAGATATACGGCGAAGCAGGCATCGACATGATCGCAGGCCCGTCCGAAGTGCTGATCATCGCGGACGATACGGCCAATCCGGCCTATGTTGCGGCGGACTTCCTGTCGCAGGCGGAGCATGACGAGAAAGCGGCCAGCATACTGCTGACGCCCAGCCGGGCTTTGGCAGAGAAGGCGGCGGCTAAGATAGAAAATCAGCTGGCGCAGCTACCCCGGCGGGATATCGCGGCGCAGTCCGTTTCGGACTTCGGCACCATCATGGTTACCGAAACGCTGGAGGAAGCGTTCGATATCGCCAACGCCATCGCGCCGGAGCATCTCGAGATCATGACGGCGGAGCCGATGCGGCATCTGGGCAAGGTGAAAAACGCAGGTGCGGTCTTCCTCGGCGCATATTCGCCGGAGCCGCTGGGCGATTATTTCGCGGGGCCCAATCACGTGCTGCCCACGTCGGGTACAGCGCGGTTCTCCTCGCCGTTGTCGGTAGACGATTTCGTGAAGACGACAAATTACGTTTGCTATGACCGCAGCGCGCTGCAGTCGTGTTATAATAACATCAAATTGTTTGCGGAGGCCGAGGGCTTGACCGCACACGCCAAGAGTGCCACCATACGTTTTGAATCGGAGGAATAACCATGAGAAACGCAGAAATGAGCCGCAAGACGGGCGAGACGGACATATATGCCAGCATCGAGATCGACGGGACGGGGCAGAGGAATATCGACACTGGCATCGGTTTCTTTGACCACATGCTGGATCTGTTTACACGCCATGGCCTCTTTGACCTCATGCTGACAGCCAAAGGCGACCTGCACGTGGACGAGCATCACACCATAGAGGACGCGGGCATCGTGCTGGGTGAGGCGGTGGCGGCCGCGGTGGGCGACAAAGCAGGCATCAACCGCTACGCCACGCAGTTTGTGCCGATGGACGAAGCATTGGCGTTCGTTAGTGTCGATTTCTCGGGGCGAGCGTTTTTGCAGTATAATGTGGATTGCCCGGATGCCACTGTCGGCGGCGTTCCGTCGCAGATATTCGAGGAGTTCTTCCGCGCGCTGGCAACCTCGGCCAAACTCACGCTGCATATCAACGCGCTGTACGGGGCCAATACGCACCACATCATTGAGGCGATATTCAAGGCTGTAGCGCGCGCGCTGCGCTTCGCGCTGGAGAAAGATCCGCGTAGCACCGGCATACCGTCCACCAAAGGGGTCCTTTAATGATCGCAATCATCGATTATGGTATGGGCAACTTAAGGAGCGTTCAGAAAGCGTTTGAATTCCTGGGCTTCGACGCCCGCATCACCGACAATAAGCAGTACCTGCTGGATGCGTCGCATATTGTGCTGCCTGGCGTCGGGGCGTTTGCGGACGCTATCGACTGCCTGGAGAGGTCGGGTATACAGCAGACGATGCTGGACGAGATCAGAAAGGGTAAGCCGTTTCTCGGCATTTGCCTCGGTATGCAGCTGCTGTTCGACAGGAGCTACGAGAACGGCCTATACACCGGCCTGTCACTGGTGCCGGGTAAAGTGGTGCTGTTCGAAGTGCAGGGGCTTAAAGTGCCGCATATGGGCTGGAATAACCTTGTCGCACGGGATAACGCACTGTTCGACGCGGGAAACGGCCAGTACGTCTACTTCGTGCATTCCTACCACGCGTCGAACGTGCCGGACGAATACATTATCGCGGAGGCGGACTACGGTTACAGATTCACAGCCGCCGTACAGAAGGACAACGTATTCGGCCTGCAGTTTCACCCGGAGAAGAGCGGCGATACCGGCCTCGCCATGCTGCGCCGGTTCGGAGGTTTGGCATGAACATATATCCGGCGATAGACTTGAAGAACGGCGTCTGTGTACGCCTGAAGATGGGCGATATGCGGCAGGCGACGGAGTACGGCGACCCGGCGGAGATCGCGGCGGAATGGCAGCGTCAGGGCGCGCGGTACCTCCATGTGGTAGACCTCGATGCGGCGTTTGCGGGCACGTTCTGCAACAGGGACACCGTGGCGCGTATACTGAAAAGCGTCAGCATACCGGTACAGCTGGGCGGCGGCGTGCGTACGTTGGCCGATATCGATGAACGGTTAAAGATCGGTATACAGCGGGTGATCATCGGCACGGCGGCCATCGAGAACTCGGAGCTGGTCGCGCAGGCGGCGCAGAAATACCCGGGGCGCATCGTGGTCGGCATCGACGCCAAGGACGGGGGCGTGGCTACGCGCGGATGGGCGTCCGACACAGGAGTAGACCCGATTCAGCTGGCGCTGAAGATGAAAGCGCTGGGGATCAACACGGTGATATATACCGACATTGCACGGGATGGCATGATGACCGGCCCCAATGTAGCGGGTGTGCGGAATCTGGTCAAATCCACCGGCATGGACATCATTGCGTCGGGCGGCATGAGCGTGCCTGCCGACGTTCGGAAGATACTGGATACAGGTGCGGAGGGCGTGATCATCGGCAAGGCGCTGTACGCGGGCACCATACGACTGTGCGACGCGATTAGCACGGGGGAGGGCATATGCTGACCAAGCGGATCATACCCTGTCTGGACGTACACGCAGGCCGCGTTGTCAAAGGGATCAATTTCGTCGATATTCGGGATGCGGGTGACCCCGTGGAGATGGCCAAGTTCTTCAACAAAGCGGGTGCGGACGAGCTGGTGTTCCTCGACATCACCGCCTCGTCGGATGAACGGCGAACCATGGTGGATGTGGTGGCACGCACGGCGGAAGAGGTGTTCATACCGCTTACTGTGGGCGGCGGCATCCGCACCGTGAACGACTTCCGTGAGATGCTATGCCGCGGCGCGGACAAGATATCCGTCAACTCAGCGGCGCTCAAGAATCCGACGCTGATCAGCGAGGCGGCGGAGAAATTCGGCAGCCAGTGCGTGGTGTGCGCGATAGACGCCAAAGCGCGTCCGGACGGCAGAGGCTGGGACGTCTACCTGAACGGCGGACGCGTGAACACCGGACGTGATGCTCTCGAATGGGCGGCCGAGGCAGAAAGGCTGGGTGCGGGCGAGATACTGCTGACCAGCATGGATACCGACGGCACCAAGGACGGCTACGATCTCGGCATCACCAAAGCCGTTTCGGAAGCCGTACGCATACCCGTGATTGCTTCAGGCGGCGCAGGGAAGATGGAGCACTTCAAGGACGTACTGCTGGAGGCGGGCGCGGACGCGGTGCTGGTGGCCTCGCTGTTCCACTACGGCGAGATGACGGTGCGCGACGTCAAGGAATATTTCAAACAACAGAACATACCGGTGAGGATGTAACGGAGGAGATGCAATGATGGATCAGGTGAAGTTTGACAATAAAGGCCTCGTGCCGGTGGTAGTGCAGGACATCAAAACGCATGCCGTGCTGATGATGGCCTATATGAACGCCGAATCCCTGCAAAAGACTCTGGAGTCGGGCGACATGTGGTACTACTCCCGAAGCCGCCAGCAGCTGTGGCGCAAGGGAGAGACCTCTGGCCATGTCCAGAAGCTCCACGAGCTTAAAATTGACTGCGACGGGGACACCTTGCTCGCCCTGGTGTCTCAGGAGGGCCCAGCGTGCCATACGGGGCGTTATTCATGTTTCTTCGAGCATTTGTATGGCGAAGGGGCTTATTCGGGCGGATACGGGATTATAGACGAGCTGTTCGCTGTCATTGAAGACCGTAAAGTCAATCCCAAGGAAGGTTCCTACACCAATTACCTGTTCAGCAAGGGCATTGACAAGATACTCAAAAAAGTGGGGGAAGAATCCGCCGAGGTTATCATCGCAGCCAAGAACGCGGCGCCTGACGAGATACGCTATGAATCCGCCGATCTCATCTATCATTTGCTTGTGATGCTGAGCGAACGGGGGCTGAATCCCGCCGAGGTTTTCGCCGAGCTGGAGAAAAGACGATAGTGATAATGCCAGCTTTTCGAAGAAAAAGGGATAATAGAAGAGGAATCGTTAATTAAATATCAATAATCGCGTTCTTTGAATTTTGACAGGGACACATGTGTATTATACAATATCGCAGCGTTCTCGTTTCTGCCGAGCTTTTAGGGAGCATAGCTCAGCTGGGAGAGCATCTGCCTTACAAGCAGAGGGTCGTTGGTTCGAGCCCAACTGTTCCCACCATATGGCCCGGTAGTTCAGACGGTTAGAACGCTAGCCTGTCACGCTAGAG
>JAEWWC010000219.1 GCA_023396555.1 Bacillota bacterium | reverse complement strand
TGTATGCGGAAAAGCTCAACAACGAGTTCGGACACAAAATCCATTTAGCCGAGGAAAGGGGGCCCTCTGTCTCATCATCGGAGATAAGGATGCTTGCGGCAGAAAAGGACCTGCCGCCTGGTATGGTGCCTGAAAGGGTGTCAAAGTATATCAGGGAAAATGGCGTATATGATTCAGAGGTATGAATGACAGATGATTTAGTTTTAATGGAACAGTACCTGAAAAAGCATATTGACGGGTGCAGACTGCTCCATTCACAAAGGACCGCGGATGAGGCTGTGAAGTTGGCGAAAAAGTACGGAGTTGATGAGAAAAAAGCGCTCATCGCCGGACTTTTACACGATGTAGCAAAAGGCGCATGCAAGCATGGATTGCAAAATGTCGCCGGAAGATATAATGTGAGTGTGGATGCGGTTGAAATGGGCAACCCTGAGCTTTTGCACGGTAAAGTTGGGGCAGCAATGGTCGCAGCCGACCTGGGGATTCAGGACGAGGATATATTGTCGGCCATACGCTGGCACACGACAGGTCGAGCCGGGATGTCCCTTCTCGAAAAGATTGTGTATATAGCTGACCTTATTGAACCGGGGCGCGATTTTGAAGGTATTGATGAGATTCGTGTTCTGGCGTATAAGGATATAGATGAAGCCATGCTCCGCTCGCTCCGGCAGATCATGGAATTTGTAAAATGTAAAGGTTTTTCGCTGCATCCAAGCAGTGTGGAAGCCTATGAGTATATATTAAAAAGGAGGAATTCCATAACTTGAAAGACAGGTTTACCGAAGAAGTCATACAGGCGGCAAAACAGCTTTTCGCGAAGAAAGCGGAAGACGTCCGCATCATAAACGTGTCCCACCTCACGATAGTGGCGGATTACTTTATACTGGCTAGCGGACGATCCGATGTTCATGTCAAATCGCTTTGCGATGAAATCAGAAAGAATTTGCATATAAGCGGACGTGAACAGTTGCGCATCGAAGGATATCGTGAAGGCCGCTGGATCGTCATCGACTATGGCGACATTCTGATACACATCTTCCATAAACGGGAGCGTGAGTTCTACGGGCTCGAACGGCTCTGGCTGGACGGTAACAACTCCATGGTGATTTCCGACGAGGACATGAAGGCCCCCGAAGTTCCAGCCACAAACTTAGATCAATAAACTATGAGAGTAAAAAAGAGCGCATGTACTATACGCTCTTTTTGTTAGTTCAGAATACCCGGCGTCCACAGATAAAGTTCCGTGTCCAATAACTCGAATCGAATATATTTGAACAGATGCGAATCTTACCCTGGCTTGAGGATGCGTCTATCATCTTTGCATCGCCCATATATATTCCTACATGCCCTTTAAAACAGATGATGTCGCCCTTCTGCAAATCAGACATTTTTGACACCTTGGGCAGGCTGCTTTTAGCCCATCCGGCAGAGGTCATGTATTTGATCTTATAGCCTACCTGATTCAGGGAGTAATAGACGAATCCTGAACAGTCAAACACATTGGGCCCCTTGCCGCCGCGCACATATTTTTTTCCGAGCTGCGTTTTGGCGAACTCGATCAGCGCATCGGCAGAAGCATCGTCCGGATCTCCCGGTGGAGGCTCGCTTACATCACTGCCGCTGCTTCCACCAGTCCCACCGCTGCTTCCGCCACTCCCACCGCTGCTTCCACCACTCCCACCGCTGCTTCCGCTACTCCCGCCGCTGCTTCCGCTACTCCCACCGCTGCTTCCGCCGGATGAGGTTTTGGCAGGCTTCGCATCTTCCGAATATAGTATCTCAAGCGTGTTGTCGCCCACATTACCGTCCGCAGACAACCCATTGCGCTTTTGAAAGCTCTTGACTGCCGTCTCGGTATCTGTTCCAAAATAGCCGGTGCTTCCTGCTTTCATGTATTTTAATTCCTGCAGCCGCTCCTGAATGCCTTCCACGTCCGTTCCCTTGTCACCCAGTTTCACCGTATATGGTTTCGCATCCTTAGAGAAAAGCGCGGACTCAGTCTGTTCACCCAGCAGCCCATCCACCTGAAGGCTGTGTTTGCGCTGGAAGAGCTGCAGCGCGTATTCGGTGCCGTAGTCGTAATGGTCGGTCGGTTCGTCCTCCCCCATATAGCCTAATTCCATCAGGCGCTCCTGAACATCCAGTATCCTCGGATCGGAGCATCCGGGAACCAGATCAGGGGTATCGGGGGTGTCAGGGGCTGTTGTAGGTACCGTTTTAGCTTCGGGCGGCGTTGTGGGAACAGAAGCTGACTCTAACAACAGCGGTTCGCTTGCTAACTCATCTTCACTCGCTGACTCATCTTCAGCAGAATTGCTCTGAACATCTTCCGGTATGGACATCTCGGTCGCTATAGGTTGTACCGTCGTTATTGGTTGTACCGTCGAAAAATCTTTATATGTCACTGAAGGTTCAGGTGATGTTAAGTTTATATCAGAAGCTGGAGCAAACGCCATAACGGTAGTTTCCGCAGCCGCGTCGGGTTTCGGAAGAACAATACTCAGTACGACGGCGATGACGATCGCTGCTGCACATGCGGTAACAATAAATCGCTTATCCTTCAGAATAATTTTTGGCCGGGATCTGTGCCTTGTACGTTTCACATCACCATTATTGACTGAAACAGCACCATGAACATGACGTGCTCTGTGATACTCACGGGTTGCTTTTTTATATATTTTCTTTGAGGTTTTTATCATGCGATGCAGACCTTTTACAGATGGTCTAATTATCCTGATAAAAAATTTTTTCATATGCACCTCTCAATGTACCGTCACAGAAACGTAACAAACGTAATTAATTAATAACATTATACTCTAAATTAGCATAAATGCAAGCGATTTATGGAAATCACAGCTCTTTGCGGTATTTTTCCATCAACTGTTTAAATATTTCAGCGGAAGTTGGAGGCGTATAAGTAACGGCATTCGCGCCGGCATCAATCGTACTCTGTATTGATTCGGCAGTAGGGCCGCCTGTAGCTATGATGGGAACCTGCGGAAATCTTTTGCGTATGCTGCGGATGATATCAGGCGTTTTACCAGCACCGGACACGTTGAGAATGCTGGCGCCCGCATCCAAACGCGCGGCAATATCCGTACCTTCGGAGACAACAGTGATTACGATGGGGATGTCGATGCGGTCCTTGACCTTGTGTATGATGTCGTTGGTGGTCGGCGCATTGACCACCACGCCGATGGCCCCCTGGTTTTCTGCATCCATTGCCAGACTGATAACGCGTTTGCCCGTTGTGGTGCCGCCTCCCACGCCGCAGAAAACCGGAATATCTGAAACGGTGATGATTGCGTGGGAAATAGCAGGCTGGGGCGTAAAAGGATACACGGCAATGACGGCATTTGCATTACAGTTTTTTATCAGCGCGACATCCGTAGAAAATATCAGAGATTTGATCAGTCTGCCGAAAATACGGATCCCGCTGACTTCATTGATATTTTCGGGAACACGCACCATATGCTTGCGGAGGTTTCCATGTATCTCAGGAACAAAATTGCTCATGTGCTGCCTCCTTATTATTTCTTAAGCATATTTTAACAAATTATAAGGCGTTCGTAAAGTTTTCTGATGAGACAAGCATGTGGACGAAAAAGCTATTGGCTGAATGTAATCATTTTGCGTCGATATATGTGAGCGTCATTCCTGCTGAAACAGACAAACCAGACTTTTTCAAGTGTGTCCGGCGGATATTCGATCAACGATTTTTTGACCGCCCGGCAGGCCACATCTGCCGCCGCCTCTATTGGGTAGCCGTATACGCCGGTGCTGATGCATGGGAACGCGATGGTTTTCGCATGATGAGCGACAGCTGCATGAATGGAATTGATGTAACAGGATTGAAGCAACTGCGCTTCTCCCTGCGAGCCGCCCCGCCAGACAGGGCCGACAGTATGAACAACGAGGCGGCAAGGGAGGTTATAAGCTTGTGTGACTTTGGCCTGACCTGTGGCACATCCGCCCAACGTACGGCATTCACGCAGCAACTCAGGGCCTGCAGCCCGGTGGATCGCACCGTCCACCCCGCCGCCGCCCAGCAGGCTACTGTTCGCCGCATTGACGATTGCATCAACATCAAGTTTGGTGATATCGCCTTCGTATACTGCAATTCTGTCTGACAGGTTCATGATAATTCCTCCGTTGTGTTCAGGAGCTATTGACAGACGAGCCGCTGCGAAACGATATCCGAATAGATATGGAGGCCATCGGAACGGACCAGCCTGATGACATCAGAGCAGGAGCTGCCTTGCGGAAGCCATTCGGAAAGAATGTTGGGGCGGTTGTTTACATAAGCGGGATCAAAGCTGACGTCGCCTCTGCCGTCGAATATGGCGACATAGAACATGCCGGACTCCACAAGGTCCTGAAAGAAATGACTCCCGTAGGATAACTCGGGCATGAAGCCGGCTTCTGCTGAAGCGAGCTCGCAGATCACCGACATGTTGCACAGTTCCGAGAAGCTGACAGGAACGCCGAGTGAAGGCGTTGTGGTCCCCCAGCGCCCCGGCCCCATCAACATCACGGTATTATCTTTCAAAACAGTATTAAGCTGCCCGATCGTCCTGGCGACGCTGTATTTTTCCTGTTCAGTGACAGCTAGGTAACGCTGCGTATCAACGTAAACCACATAGTCAATCGCGAGGCTTACATTGCCTCCCATGAAACTGCCCTGAGTAGAGAAAAAACAGTTTCGGCATTCGCCGGGCTCCGGGACTGTCACGGAATTGCCAAAGCCGCGCGTCTGCAGCGGGCGGCATTGGACGAGATTGACTTTGAAGCACTCATCCTTCATAAAATTTGCGGTAAATTCAATGTCCACCGGATACTCATATTTGCCGGACAATACGGACAACATATCCTTCATCAATCCAGTAAATCCGGTTTCATCGAGCAGACGTTTGAACTGCAGCAGCCAGGGCGTTTTCTTTTGCGTATACCCCAGCTCGCGTTGCCGGTCGGCGGCGCTCCTGTCTATCGATGCGAATAGCGATTTGTCCGCCTTGATGCTATAGCCCAGAGCTTCATCCGCACTGATTGTGATCAGTTGGTTGTCATCCAACGACAGAACATCCACCTCGTGTTGCGAGAACCGCCGTTGATCCTCAAGCGCCATAGGCGGCAGGGCTAACGGGTCATCCAGGCTAACGACACGCGCATAGTCACCAGTCATGCGTCCGACTGCCCGAGTACCTAGTCCAAACACCATCCTTAGCATCCCCGCATCTCCGTTTATGTTTCTGTCCCAGACATACAGATTGGATGAGTTGCCCACACCTGCTAAATGCGGAAAGAATTTATGCTCGTAATAGTCTCCGGAAACGCGCTGGACAAGAATCGCCATCTGTTCGTCGCTATCGAACAATCCCCGTTTTTCCCGGTAAGCGAGCGCATCCTCATTCATGGTGCTCGCATACACGAAACGCACTGCCTGCTCAAATGCTTCGAAACGCTCCTTGGGCGTTCCCTGATTCACGCAGAATACGCTCTCGTATTTTCCGGCGAAAGCGTTGCCAAAGTTGTCTTCCAACAGTGAGCTGGAGCGAACGATGATAGGATACTGTCCGAAGTATTCCAGCATTTGAAGGAACTGTTCCTGTATATCCGCCGGAAATTGACCGTTCAGCAGCTTGTCTTTCAGCTCCCCGGCGTACTTATAGTAACCGTCACGCGTCTTTTGACGGGTGCGCAGTCCCCACCAGCCGTTTTGAACGATGTACGTGTAGAATACGTCGGATCCGATATAGAATGAATCATGAGGTTCCAGACAGGGCGTAAAGCGGTCCGGGGCTTCCGTTTCGAGTATTTTTCGGGCCACCAGCATGCCGACGCTTTTGCCGCCGATGCGTCCGGTGCCGATGATACGGGCGGCTATCATCTGAAGGTCTTCCAGCGTAAAATAGCGATCACAGAGCACCCGCATGCGCGAATCCGTTCCGATCAGCATGGATAGCAGAAGCTCTTTGTGCTTGCCTGAGAGTTCAGGAAGCGATGATATGTTTTCTTTGATCTTGCTGAGGTAGTCAAGCGGGCGCCCGCTTCTGTCGATGCTGGAAAACAGCCCGGCAACCTGTGCGCTGGCCGTCACGCGGACGGCATCTTGCCCTTGTATAAGGTGCGGAAAGAACATGGTAGGTGAATATCGCTGCCATACTTTGAGAGGATGGACGTAACTCTCCCCCGCCACGCTGTACAAATCCAGCAGCAGCTGTGTTGTTTCCCTGATGCCGGCTATTGTTGAATAGGTGTGCGCGCTTCGCTTAATGGCGAAATACGCGATGGTATCCAGTTCAAACAGGAATGGACATGTCACTTTAAAGAAATTGCGAATCATCAGGTCCGAATACCAGCTGTCCAGCAGGTCTGTCAGACAGTCGAAAACGTAGAACGCATAGCGCCCCTGCTGCTCTATAAGGGAGTGAATGGAAATGGCGAAGCTTTCGAAGCCCCGGCTTGCGTCCACTTCTACAATGTGCGCCTGTGTATCATCAAGCAGCGGCGCATGCTTTCCGAAACGCACGTAAACCAACTGCCGCCCGTCATTCTGGGACTGCACGGCGTAAGGGAGAACTACTTTTTTATAGCTTTCAATATCGTCAACCTGCCAGACTACATTGTCTCCGAGGCGCAGCTTGTCGATAATTTCATCAAAGCCTTTGATACCGGTGCTCACCTTATCATGAATGCTCATCAAAACATCTGCCTCCGATCGGATAACTTTGCTTGTCCATTATACCATTCCGGCGCGTTGGTCTTCCAGTGCCGATTGGTGTTTACGGCAGCAGCTTCAGCAGGCGTGCCGTCTCCGGCTCTCCGCTGACAGACGTAATGCATGATTTCAGCCCATTCATATCCACGCCTTTGGGAGCGGATGAATAAACTCGGACAAGGCTTAATACAATGTCCTGTCGGATCAAATTGGGATGCGGGCTGGCATTGCTCTTGCCCAAAGCAAGCATCAGCGCATCAACGACCTTGGCACGGAGCGGCGGCTGCGCGACAGCAATTTTCCAGATGGCCTGAGCTGTCAAACGCGCTGTCATAAACTTCTCGTCTTCAAGCAGCTCAAGGCACCGGTCGGCGCATAACGCAAGCCTGCCCGATACGTCGCTCTTTGCCAAATTGGATAAGAGCACAACTCCGATACTGCGTTGAAATGCGTTTTTTGAATACAGCTTTGTTTTCAGTGCTTCAAAAACGTCTTCAAGCCAATCTACCCGCTCATCCGTGATGGCAAGCAGACGATCAAATGCCGGTTTTCGCACGTTGCCGTTAACAGATTCAAGGTCATGCAGCAGTCCCAAAATTTCTCCATTCATATTTACTGCCTCCAGGCGTTGAAAGTATGTGACGATTGCTCTATACTATAACAAAACATTTCGATACTAGAGGTAACTATGGCCTGCGAGAATAAAATCAAATGCACCTGCACCTATACTTCCTGTACGCATCACGGAAAATGCTGCGAATGCGTCGCTTACCATCGCCGTTTGGGTGAAGCTCCGGGCTGCCTCTTTTCCAAAGAAGCCGAGAAAACGTATGACCGATCAATACAGCGTCTCTATGAGGATCAGAAACGTACACGATAGATAGTGTTTTATTCGTATCTGTCTGGAGACGCACCCTGAGACGTAATTTCAAAAAGCGCTTCAATGTCATGCAGAAAGTCGTCGTCGTTTTGTTCCGGTTTTTTCTCCAGAATTCCAACTCGTCAAACCGAAAGGCGCGGCCACCGAACCTAGCCCAGTCATCCTTCAAACGCGGGTGGACGCAACTGTTCATGCTCTGCGAAAATTCAAAACGGTTGCGGCTCCCCTGCATGTCGGTTGTCATGCCCAGCAGTTTCTTTCCTGATTCCGTATTAACAATAACATATACCCCACCGATCACGGCACGTTTTTTATAATTTTCAAGCAGTTCTTTTCTGTTTTTTTATCCATAATCAATATCCCAATGATTTAAGCGTTCGAGCCAGTACGGCCAGCCGTTCACCGATCAGCTCATCGTTCTTTGAGAGTACATCTGAAAACAAACGGATATCCTCGTCGATCAGCGGGTTGTCTTTGCACACAGCAACGGTCATGGCGTCTCCCTGTATGCCTACCCTGTCGATAACGGGTTTATCCGGATCATAGAGTTTCTCATAGCGATATGCCTCGCGGAAATACTCCACCGTACGGCAAACAAGTATCGCCAGATCCAAAACTCTGTGCAACGGAAGCTCCTCGGACTGCCGCGACCATTTTTCACCGGTATAGCGCCAGACCTTTGCCGATATGTCAACCCGCCCTCTGTCGTTCCATTGTGCCAGACCCACAGATAACCCTTGAGCGTCCGAGTGATAGGCCATCCGTCCGTCCACATTTACATAATCCTCAGATACAATGACGGGTTTATGTTTCAAACTGGTTGGTATTTTCATTTCGTCTCTCCATTAGTAAATTACTAATTTAGTTATACATTAATTTTATTGTTTTGTCAATCCGTTGCTCCAACTTTTAAAAATATGCTATGATAAATAAAAACAATAATCTTTTGCAATAAATTATATATCGGAATATGAAAGGAGATTGTTATTGGGCGCACTGACGCAGAAAATTAAAGAAGTATGCTTTGCGGTAATTCCGGTTGTGGTCATCGTTTTGATTTTGCACTTTGTGGTAACTCCCATTGAACCGCAGGGACTCTATCGATTTCTGATTGGAGCGGCGCTGATAATTATCGGGCTCTCCATATTCCTTCTTGGAATCGATATTTGCATCACCCCTATCGGGAGTCTGTTTGGCCATATTATGACGAAGTCAAACAAAGTATGGATCATTATACTCGGCGGATTGATACTTGGCTTCATCATATCCGTTGCCGAGCCGGATCTTCATATATTGGCAGATCAGGTGGGAATGGTGACCTCGGGGGCCATACCAAAGATGAGCATTGTGGTTGTCGTATCCATTGGTATTGCAATGCTGCTCGCAATCGGACTTGTGCGAATCATGTACAGCATTCCGCTTTATATTATATTGGCGGGATTGTATCTTTTAATCGGCGTCTTATCGCTCTTTACGTCTTCGGGTTTTCTGGCGGTTTCGTTTGATGCTTCCGGCGCAACAACAGGCGCGCTGACCGTTCCATTTATACTATCGCTGTCTCTGAGCATATCCGCAATGAAAAAGGACAGCAAGGGTTCTGAAAAGGATAGCTTTGGCCTGGTGGCGATTGCTTCGACCGGCGCTATTATCGCTGTGATGGTTATGAGTCTGCTGAGCGGTTCAAAAGAGCTTAGCGGCGAGCTGTCAGTTACCGTAAACAATAATATCCATCTGTTATCGCCTTTCATCGACGAACTTCCGCATTTCGCCTACGAAAGTGCAGTGGCTTTAGCTCCGCTGCTAACCATTTTCGTGGTGTTCAATATTATATCATTTAAGCTTAAGAGCCGCGCTTTTATCAGAGTATTGAAGGGCTTTATTTACACATTTGCAGGGCTTACAATATTTATGCTGGGCGTTAATGCCGGATTTATGGATGTGGGCGTGGAACTGGGCAGTGCCATCGCCTCTAAAGGCTCCACTGCGCTGATTATTTTCGTGGCATTCGCTTTGGGCACGGTCACCATACTGGCCGAACCAGCTGTGCACGTGCTGACACATCAGATTGAAGAGGTTACCAGCGGATCCGTCAAAAGGCGCTTTGTACTGATCGCACTTTCTGCGGGTGTCGGCATAGCAGTGGCTCTGTCCGCAGTCAGAATACTTGTGCCGGAATTATTCCTGTGGCATTACCTGCTGCCCGGATATTTAATCGCAATCGCCCTCTCTCTCTTTGGGCCCAAGCTTTTTGTTGGTATTGCTTTTGACTCGGGAGGTGTTGCAACAGGTCCCATGACGGCAACATTTATTCTGGCGTTTACTCAAGGTATTGCCCATTCGGTGGACACTGCAGACGTCCTCATAGACGGATTCGGAGTGATTTCCATGGTGGCCATGACCCCGCTCATTACGCTTCAAATACTTGGACTGATTTATAGAAGAAAGGCTGTCAAAGGAGAAATAAAAAAGTGATTGAAAAAAATACGGACATTTGCGGCTTTGCATTGCTGACTGTTATAACGAATATAGGAAATGGGAGCAGGGTTCTCAATGTCGCTAAAAAGCATGGCGTAACGGGCGGCACAGTGACATTAGGAAAAGGAACAGTTAAAAACCGAGTACTCAATTTCTTGGAAATATGCGATATTCGAAAAGAGATCGTCGTCATGGTTACAAGCGGCTTGGCGGCTGAACGCGCGTTAAAAGGTCTGCATTCCGAACTGCGGTTCGATAAGAGAGGTCATGGTATTGCTTTTATCATTCCGCTTGACAGTGTATTTGGTGTCAGCAGCTTTTGCGGAGAAATTTATGAACAGGAAGAGGGAGTGAAAATGTATAAAGCTATTTTTACCATTGTGGAACGAGGTTTGGCGGAGTCGGTTATGGACGCGGCGACGGAAGCAGGAGCGCGCGGCGGCACCATCATTAACGCGCGCGGCTCAGGTATTCATGAGACAAGCAAGCTGTTTGCCATGGAAATAGAGCCGGAAAAAGAGATCGTGTTGGTCATTGCCGAGGCACCCCAGACGGAGAGCATCACAAAAGCCATACGGGCCAAGATGAAAATAGACGAGCCCGGGCGCGGTATCGTATTCACAACAGAGATATCTCATGCCGTTGGTCTTTGCTGAGCATCCGGGTCTGGCGTCTTGGGTACAGGTTTACCGGCCTGCAGCAGCGCTTTGCTGCCCAGTATGAAAACGTTTTGCACGAGAACCAGCGCCCCTGTGCCCAGCAGCAGCCATTCGATGCGTATGGAATCGGAAACGGGACCGAATATCAGCATACCGATAGGCATCATGGCGCTGGAAATCATGCCATAAACACCGAAAACGCGGCCCATAAAATCCCCCTCCACCCTCTCCTGCAGAAGGACTGTGGCGGGTGTGCTGAAAACAGGTATAGCCAGTCCTGTCAGCACCATGAAAAGCAGGTAGAGCCAGAACACCGGTGCGGCGCCCAGCGCAATTGTAAAGACACCGATGGCAAAACCGGCCAGCGCCATAGAGTGTATTTTGTTTTTAAAGCCTCCCCAGGCAGCCATCAAAAAGCCGCCCAGCATCATGCCCACCGAAAACGTAATTTCAATTGCCGTCAGACGCCACACCTCATTACCGAAGCTGCGCACCACCTGCAGCGGCGTCAGAAAAGCAGCGGGTGTAACCAAAAAGAAAAATATTGCACCATATACAAAGAACTGCTTGATAAACGCATGGCTATTGATATATTTAAGGCCAATGCGGAAATCCTCGAAGTAACCCACCTGCTGTTTTTGAGTAGCTTTCTCATGAGGCGCTGCATGCACTGTAAAGAGCATAGCAAACACGGCAATACATGCCGTCACGACATCGATAAAGAATACAATTTCTATGGAGGCTACGGTCAGGAGAACGCCGCTAACCATAGGCGAGAGTAGCGTAATGGCCGACTGCAGACTGCCGTTGATGCCATTAACGCGCGTGAGTTTGTCCTCAGGAACCAGTTGAGGCAAAAAGGCCCCTACAGCTGGGATCTGAACACTGGTGCCCAGTGCGCGCACAGCCGATACGACAAAAAGCAGCCAGATCTCGCTATAGCCCAGCATAAATATGACGGCAAGTATCAGTGTGGAGAAAGCAATTCCTGCATCGGCTAATATGATGAGCATTTTTCGATTATATCTGTCGGCCCAGACGCCCGCGAACGGAGAGAGGAAAAAGGTAGGCAAAAAGCCACAGATAATGGACACCATCATCATAACGCCCGATTCGGTCTTCAGAGTGATATGCCACATGATGGCATATTGAACTAGCGATGATCCAAATAACGAGATCGCCTGACAAAACAAAAAACGCGCCGTGTTCTTTTTCCAACCAGACTTCATTGTCCGCCCCTATTCATTCACATGACAGTGTTTTTCGGCAGTGTATTGAAAATTTAGCATTTATGCTGGCAGCCGTCAAGCTTTATTTATTACTCAAATGAACCGTCTCATGTGTCATAATTGTATTTAAAAAGGCACACTCCCCTGATTTGTTAGTGCGCCTCATGTCTATCTGTTTATTTATTCTTAAGTATATCCCTTATCTCGGTTAGCAGCAATTCCTCGTTGGAAGGCGCAGGCGGCTCAGGGGCTTTAGCTGGCTCTTCTTCTTTCTTTTTGCGGAATCTATTGATGAGCTTAATCAAGAAGAAAATACATAGGGAGATAATGAAAAAGTCAACAACACTTTGAATGAAGGAGCCATAAGCGATCGTTTCTTCACCGACTTTGATGCCTAATGATGTAAAATCAAGGCCACCAAAGATTATGCCAATAAATGGCATAATAATATCTCCAACCAAAGAAGATACTATCTTTCCAAAAGCACCACCAATGATGATGCCGACAGCCAAATCGATCACATTGCCTCTCGAAATAAAAGCTTTGAATTCCTTAATCACTTAAGGCCACACTCCTTTTAATTAACAGACTTATATTCGATGGTTAATGTAAATAATGATTATGAATATAATATCATATTGCCAAATATGTTCAAGCATATACCATGACAAAAGCTTGGAATTAACCATTACTTTCCAAAACTGCCAAACAAAAAACACGCAGTTCAATCACCGCGTGCCTTTAAATATGAATCTATTTGTTTTGCAGTTTGTATATTATTTTAAAACCTTTAGCATCCATTGATTTTTCAATGCCTTCAGTGTTGAATGAGTGAGTTCCAACCACCACCGCGCTCTTGCCGCTGGATCCGCTGTAAACGGCGATATGGGTTATGTTGGCACCATATTCCGCGAATATACCAGCCAGAGAAGCCAGGACGCCGGGAACATCATCAACTTCGAGTGTCAGCCTTGTGCCCGGATCACGGAAACCTAAAAGTTCGATGAAGGCATCAAATATATTACTTTCGGTGATGATGCCTACAACTTGACCGGCATTGATAACGGGCAGAAAACCGACTTCGTTGCTCCGCATTTTAATAGCGGCTTCTTCAAGCAGGGCGTCCGGGCCGATCGTCACCGGGTCTTTCTTCATCACCTGACTGATCTTGGTGCGTGCTAATAGATAGGTCAGCTCACCCACACTGAAACTTGTTGCCTTTGATGGTGAAGCCTGAGCGATATCCTCTCTGGACACCACACCAACCAGAACGCCATTTTTAACAACAGGCAAACGCTTGATGTTGTTTTTTGTCATGACCTCATGAGCGTCAGGTATCGTGCTGTCGGGAGAAATGATAAACGGATTCGTCGTCATTTTGTTTCGGACAAACATTTTAATTAACCTCCCAAATAGGCTTTTTTGATCTCCTCGCTGTTCATAAGCTCGGCCCCTGTTCCAGAGAGTACTATGGAGCCAGTTTCCAACACATAAGCGCGATGAGCGATTTGGAGGGCCATACGCGCATTCTGCTCGACCAGAAGTATCGTGGTGCCGGACTCGTTGATGTCCCTTATGATGTTGAATATCTCCAGCACCAGCAGTGGAGACAAGCCCATGGAGGGTTCATCAAGAAACAAAATTTTCGGGCGGCTCATTAAAGCGCGTCCCATCGCCAGCATCTGCTGCTCTCCGCCGGAAAGCGTACCGGCGGCCTGTTTGCGCCTGTCCGCCAATCGAGGGAAACGCTCGTATACCCGTTCAAGGTCCTGTGCAATACCCACTTTGTCCTTGCGAAGGAATGCGCCCAGTTCCAGATTTTCCAGCACCGTCAATGTAGAAAACACGCGGCGGCCCTCAGGAGACTGCGATATGCCAAGACGTACCCGCTCCTGCGCCGATGTGTTGGTGATGTCCTTGCCGTCCAGTTTAATGTTGCCGCTTGTGGGTTTCTTTATGCCCGACGCGGTATGCAGCGTTGTTGTTTTGCCGGCGCCGTTCGCGCCAATCAGCGTTACAATTTCGCCGTCGTTGACCGTGAAGGATATTCCTTTCAAGGCGTGAATAACACCGAAGTGCACATGAATATCATTAATTTCAAGCATTGCTTACATCCTCTCCCAGATAAGCTTCAATGACGCGTGGATTTGTCTTGATCTCTTCGGGCGTACCGTGCGCAATGATTTTGCCGTAGTCCATCACGTAAATACGCTCGCAAATCGTCATAACCACAGACATGTCGTGCTCGATGAGCAGTATGGTCAGGCCGAACTGCTCCCTGATCTGAGCGATGGTGGCAGTAAGCTGTGCCGTCTCCGCAGGGTTCATGCCTGCAGCCGGTTCGTCCAGAAGCAAAAGCTCCGGTTTTGTGGCAAGAGCACGGACAATCTCGAGACGGCGCTGTTCGCCATAAGGAAGATTGCTGGCCTTCTCATCCTGCTTGGCAGCCAAACTAAAGATATCCAGAAGCGCAAGGCTTTCATCTTTTAATCTGTTCTCTTCACGTATGTAGGACGGAAGATGCAGGAAACTGGAAAGGAGACCATACCGGATATTTTGATGCATGGCTATCCGAACATTATCGAGAACAGATAACTCTTTAAATAAACGTATATTCTGGAATGTACGCGCCAGCCCGGCTTTACTGATCATATCCGGACGAAGCCCGCCGAGCTGCTTTTGAGTACCGTCGCGAGTAAACGCGATCTGCCCCGTTGTGGGTTCATAAATACCCGTGAGCAAATTGAATACAGTCGTTTTTCCGGCGCCGTTGGGGCCAATCAAACCGACAAGCTCACCCTTATCAATATCTATGTTTACATCTGAAACAGCTGTCAGACCGCCGAAGGTTTTGGTTAGTTTTGATACGTTTAATATCGACATCGCTCAACCTCTCTCCTTTTTATTGAATGAAAGGCTTTTGCCAATCTTCTTAAACAGAGCGACAGAGACTTCTTTTGAACCCATCAGCCCCTGTGGCCTGAATATCATAATGATGATCAGCATCAATGCGTAGAGAACCATACGGATGTCGGCGAAAGATTGGAGAAGTGTTGAGATGACAGCCAATACAACAGCCGCCAAAATGGAACCCGACAGACTGCCAAGGCCACCGAACACAACGATGATGAGTATATCGATAGACTTCATAAAACCGAACGTCTCAGGTTTGATAACATAGAAGTATGATGCGTAAAGAGCTCCTGCTACCCCGGCAAAGCAAGCACCGATAATAAAAGCTGTCACCTTATAACGTGTTGCTCCTACACCCATCGTTTCCGATGCGATCTCATCTTCGCGTATAGAAATACATGCACGGCCATGTGAAGACTTTAGAAAATGTGCTATGAGGAGTACAGTACCAGCTGTAAAAAAGAACATCCACGGCCAATTAACAAGTCTTGGAATACCGCTTAATCCAGCTGCACCGTTGGTCAAATCGTCCAGATTGACAAAGATAATTCGTATGATCTCAGCAAAACCTAAGGTTGCAATTGCAAGATAATCACCGCGCAGTCGCAGTGTAGGCAAACCTACCAGCAGCCCGACAATACCTGCAAGCAGAATTGCAGCCGGAATACTGATGAGAAATCCAACAACTGTAGGCAAGCGCATAATGATCAGGGCGCAGGTGTATGCACCAATAGACATAAAACCAGCATGTCCGAGAGAAAACTGACCGGTAAAACCAGTAATAAGGTTAAGGCTCACCGCAAGGACGATGTTGATACAAATGGTCATGAGCGTATCCTGCAAATACGGTGAAATAACGCCCAACATGATCAAACCCTGAATTATTACAAAAATGGCGATCACATAGATTAACTTGCGCAAAGCCGAATGGCGGGCGAGGAAACCTTGTTTCTGAACCTTTGTATCCATTCTCACACCTTCTCCCTAACGGCTCTGCCCATAAGGCCCGTCGGCTTGATTATCAGAATCAGAATCAGTATTGCAAATACGACTGCATCCTTATACATGGAGTTGATATAGCCTGAAACCATAACTTCAACAAGACCGATGAAGTAACCGCCTATCATAGCCCCGGGGATACTGCCAATGCCACCAAAAACAGCAGCGACAAATGCTTTGATGCCGGGCAGATAGCCCATTAGCGGTTTAATAGATATATAATACATACCCACCATAACACCTGCCGCACCTGCAAAAGCGGAACCAAGCATGAACGTAAATGATATAGTCGCATCTACGTTAATTCCCATCAGGCGGGCAGCATCTGCGTCTTGGGACACGGCTCGCATCGCCTTACCCATCTTTGTATTCTTTACTATGAACTGGAGCAAGATCATGAGCAGCACAGAAACTCCGACAATGATAATCTGCATCATCGATATGGTAATATCACCCATTTTTAACTGTTCAGCCAGCAAACCAGTGGTTGTGGGGTAAGATTTCACGCCGGCTCCAACAAGGAAAACCATACCGTATTCAAGGAAAAGCGAGACACCGATTGCTGTAATTAACACAGCAATACGGGATGAGTTGCGCAGTGGTTTGTACGCTATTTTTTCTATAGTAACCCCCAAAACCGTACAAAGCCCCATCGAGATAATTAAAGAAGGTACAAAACCCAGATTAAAAACAGTCAGGCAGTAAAAACCGATGTAAGCTCCTATCATATAGATATCGCAGTGGGCAAAGTTAATAAGCTTTATAATGCCGTAAACCATGGTGTAGCCCAACGCAATAAGCGCATAAGTACTGCCCAGCGATATACCATTGATGAGCTGTTGCAGAAATTGTTCCAAAAGCTTCCCCTCTTTCGCTTCCAGCCGTCATATTTCAGACGAAAACAGGAATGGATTAATCACTAATTTACTTTTGCATCATACCACAAAATTGTTATGATGGTATACGTTTTTTTATGGAAGAATAGTATTCTGATACGAACAAATATATTAAGTTTAAGAGCAAAACATAAAAGTGAGGGCCATCTGGCCCTCACTCTCAATGTGTTAATTAATTAAGCTCCAGCACGCACACTGCTGACCTGCTGGCCGCCCTGCATTTCGATAACCACAAGAGCCTTGATCGGGTTGTGATCCTCACCCACACTGAAGGTTCCCGTTACACCAACGAAGTCCTTTGTAGCTGCAAGAGCATCTTTAACACCTGCGCCTGTTTTCTCGGTAGCACGTCCGATTCCGTCGCAGGCGAACTTTGCAAGGTCATATCCAAGCGCGTTGAACGCGTTAGGATCTTCATTGTACTTAGCCTTGAAACCGGCAATAAAATCCTGCACAACGGGATCCTGATCAAGCGAAGAATAGTGGTTTGAAAAATACACGTCATTTGCCGCATCCGCGCCAGCAAGCTCCGCCAAAACCGGAGAATCGAAACCGTCAGCGCCCAGAACGGGAACGGTGATTCCCAGCGCACGCGCCTGCTTGATAATAAGGCCAGCTTCTTCATAGTAACCGGGGATAAAGATAACATCAAAATCCATCGGTTTAATCTTGGTCAGAACCGCATTGAAGTCGGTATCGCCAGCAACATAAGCTTCTTCAGATACGATGGAACCGCCGGCCGCAGTAAACGCAGCCGTAAAGCTTTCAGCCAGACCCTTGCTGTAGTCGCTTGAGCTGTCCTTGATGATAACTGCTTTGGTCTTGGACAAGTCGGAAGACGCAAAATTGGCCATCGCTGTTCCCTGATAAGAGTCATTGAAGCAGATTCGGAACGCATATTCCTTTACGCCGGAAGCATCAATTGTCACATCATCAGCTGTAGCGGAACCGGAAATGACAGGAACAGTATTCTGAATAGCAACCGGGATTTCAGCCTTGAATGCACCAGAGGTGGCCGGTCCCAGTACTGCCAATACCTTGTCTTCCGTCATCAGCTTCGTCGCCAGTGTAGTAGCTTCAGCCGCATCCGACTTGTTGTCGTACTTCACCAACTCAACCGGAGCGCCATTTATTCCACCGGCAGCGTTGATCTCTTCGATAGCAAGTTCGATACCATCGACAGTATCTTCACCATAGGTAGCTACTGCACCGGACAGCTCCATGTTGATACCAATCTTAACAGGTTCAGCAGCAGGTGCTTCTGCGGGTGCGCTTTCCTCGGCGGGAGCTGTACTCTCTTCCGACGGGCTTTCTACAGCATTAGTCGGTGCAGTATTATTAGCCGACGGCGCGCAAGCCGTGAAAAGAGATAGCACCATAAAAACAGCCAGAACAGTGACAAGAATTCTCTTCATTTGTTATCCCTCCCTTGTTTTTTTGGAAATGAATTATAGCCCTTATAATAGTCTGAATAAAGGCCTCTGTCAAGGTGAATAGTCGATAATTAAACGAGAATAGAGAATAACTGAGCCTTTTTGAGAGTAAGAAATATGTTTTACATTCTCTATATAGTTTGATTGAAATATTTCAGGAAACCTTTGCAAATTCCATCCGCCATTTTGTTTTGATAGATTTCTGAAACAAGCAGATAATCCTCTTCTTTGTTTGTCATATGTCCCATTTCAATGTTGCAGACAGGTACGGACGACCAGCCAAAACCGGATTGATCCGTTCTCTTTATTATACCCAAGTCTTTGGCTCCTGTGGCTTTTACCGCCTGACTTAGTATCGCTTTAGCCAGAGTGACGCTGTTTCCCAGAACACTGTCCGAATCGGTATTCATATATCCTTCTTCCGGGACGAGTATAAACATACCGTGAATGTCCGGATTGTCTGTGCCATTGGCATGTATTCTGATCCAGCAATCGATATCGGCCTCATTCATCATTTCTGCGCGTTCGGCATTTGAAATGTTGATATCGTGTGTTGTTCGAGACATTATTACCTCAGCCCCCAGCGTTTCGAGGTTCTTTTTTAGTTTCAGCCCCACTTGGAGGTTTACAACATATTCAGGCACGCCGGTAAAGCTTCCAGTGGTGCCCGAAGAGACTTTCGGTTTGAGATCATCACTGTTGGGCATAACTGGTTCCAAATCATCATTAGCATGACGCTGGTGGCCGGGATCGATTCCGATCCTAAGACCCTCAAGGGGTTTCTCAGAAATATTGTATGTCGTAATGGCGCTGTCGTATCGCTCAACAAGCGCGCTTAATGTTTGCTGCCCCGCTATACCGTTAACATCAAGACCGATATAAAGCTGAAAGTTTTTGATTGCCTGATTAAGCCGCACTCCGTATACCCCATCGACTTCCCCCGGATCAAAGCCAAGTTCAATCAGCATGTTTTGAATGAACGCTACATCCTTGCCTTGGTCGCCAATCTGATAAGGCGCATGCTGTATCAATTCATCTGCCTGAGAGACTGGTGGAGTTAGTAAAAAAGAAGAAATGGGCGTTGGTGTTACGTCCGGCGGTGGCGCAGGTGAAGAAATAGTTTCAGTTGTTTCCGAAAGCTGTGATGAAGGCGGCTTGGTAATTCCAGTCGGATGCTTGTTGTCATTGCTGCACCCCAACGAAAGAAGTGTCAGGAATAAAACAAAAAGCAGAAGAAACAGGAGAGATCTTTTTCGGTTCATATCTCATGTTCCTCCTGCATTCGTACTGACAACCGATCAGTCCATAACGACCATTTTCGCTGATACTCTATCCATTTCATTCAATGCACGTTCAAGATCAAACATTTCTTTGGTATCTCCGCTAAGCTGTAGGATGAGAATCCCCTCATCGGAGCACACCTCGTGAGTTTCATGTAACCCAAGTCTGACCTTAATAGAACAACCAAAACGTGACAGCACCTCCTGGACCTTGGGTGAATCTTCGCGGCGAGCGCCTATTTTGACAACCATGATATAGCAATCCATACTAGCTACCTCCAGTGTGTTTTATCTGCATTATTATACCACTGAGAAGTTAAAGTCAAACATTCTTTGCATGGCAGCTTATTCTTTGTCTGACAGGAAGTATTGAATGACGCCACTGCAAATAGCATCAGCAATTTCTTTCTGATAGTCATCCTGCATCAGAAGCTGTTCTTCCTTCTCGTTGCTTAAATACCCGCATTCTACGATGACGCAAGGCTGCTGTCCGCTGCGCAGTATGTACAAATCGCCTGATCGCGCATTGTTCTCCTGTACCGGCTTAAGCATCTCCAACAGGCTTTGCTGTATACTTTTTGCGAGTTGCTCTCCTTTGGAAGAACCCTCCATGAAAATGACAAGAGGTCCGGATACGCTGCTGTCAGAGAAAGAGTTCATATGGATGCTCACCACGATGTCTGATCCGCTGTCCGTAATGATCTGACGCCGCTTAGCCATGTCCGCATCCTTGGTATCGGCAATCGCCTTCTCATCGGAACGCGTCATTATCACTTTAGCTCCAAATGACTCCAGTTTTTCTTTCAGGTAACCGGCAACCTCTAAATTAATGCCGTCTTCTTCGGACCCGGTTACGCCAATCGTTCCGGGATCAAATCCGCCGTGACCGGCGTCGACAACTATTAACTTATCTTCCAGAGCGTTTTCGCTTATACCTGAGCTTTCTGAAGAGGATGTTTGGCCCGGGGGAATTGCGGCTGCATTGACGGAATCACTGGAAAGAAGATGGATGGCTATGGCTGAGGCGGCAATGACGAAACATGCCAATGCGATAATAATGAATATTTTGTTCTTATTAACACCACGATAGTCGCGAGGCGGAGTTTTGATCTCTATGCTTTTTTGCGGCGTTTCATATGGGCTCATTTTTCACCTCATATATTGTATAATCTAAAAAAGGCGCAAAACGAATAGCTTGTACAGAAAGTATGATACCATAATTTATCCCTTTGCGAAACAATATTATTAAAATATTATGTCGAACAGGAAATATAAATGTAATAATTAGAGGGGGTATGCGAGTGAACGAAGGTGAATAATTGGCGCACAAATGGCACGAAATTGGCACGATTTCAAAAAATGACGATTTGACGGAAAAATAAAAACCCCGAATTATCAGTATTCATCGGGGTTTTCGTGGCGTACCCGGGAGGATTCGAACCTCTGGCCTTTGGAGTCGGAGTCCAACGCTCTATCCAGCTGAGCTACGGGTACAAATTCATGTATATGACTGCTTTCTACGAATTTATATTGTGAGAAAGACTCGGTACAACAGCATTAACTAATATACCATAAATCCTCAGCAAGTCAACCATCAGAAATATTGATAGTAAGTGCAGCGTATACTGCCGTTATATAATTTGCGCTTGCGCGTGGCGCGTTTTCCAAAGAAACGCTCAAATTCTTCATCGGCGGTGATGATATATTTTTTATCGGCAGCGGCGAAAGCGCGGCCCATATCTCCATAAAGCTGCTGAACGGCCTTTTTCTCCCCCAGACGCTCTGCATATGGGGGGTTGGTCAAAACAGTGCACTGTTTTCGGGCGAAGTTTTTTACATCGGCTTTAAATATACGAATATCCACGCCGGCTGCGTGCGCGTTCCTGTCTGCCGCGCCGACCGCTTTAGGGTCGATATCCGACGCATATATCAGCGGCAAATTGTCTGACGGCTTTTCAGAGGCGGCGGTACGCTCGTCGCGCCATGCCCGTCCAAAACCGTTCCAGTTCTCCGCATCAAAGCTGCGTTTCAATCCCGGTGCCATTCCCTGACCGATCATGGCGGCTTCTATGGCGATGGTGCCCGAACCGCATAATGGGTCCACAAATTCGCCCCCGCGCCAGCCCGACAGCAGCACCAGCCCTGCCGCCAGCGTTTCCCGTATCGGGGCAGCTACATTGACAACGCGATAGCCACGCCGGTTCAACCCCTGACCGCTGGTGTTGAGGCATACTGATACGGTGTCGCGAAGTATTTTGATATGAATATCATATTTCTCTCCGGTTTCCGGCAGCAAAGACACGCGGTGACCCGCCATCAGGCTGACTGCAGCGGCCTTCTTCCCTATGGACTGAATATCCGATACGCTGAAAAGGCGGCTTCCCACTGAATCCGCATTAACAATAAAAGCCGCGTTTTTTGGGATGTAATTCGCCCAGCTGATGCTACGAACACCTTCGAACAGCTCGTCAAACGTCACCGCGGTAAAGCTTTTCAGTTCAATATAAACCCTGTCTGCTGTACGCAGCCAAAGGTTTGCACGCGCAATCCCGGCCTCGTCGGCCAAAAAATAAACCCGGGCATCCCGGGCATCAATTTCAGCAACCCTTAAATCCTTCAGTTCACGCGAGGTCACGCCTTCCAGACCAAATGCGCAGGAGGCAAAACATCTATATGCCATTTTCACTTTCCCATCTATTTAGTTTCACACCGTTGATACGCAGCGTAAAGCTGCAGCCAAGAAAACGGGCGCTCTTTTCGCACATCTGCATCCTCGTCATATAGATACTGAGGAATTCCATTGGAGATGCGCTCTCGCTCATGTCGTAATCGATGCATATATTCCCGTCCACAACCGAAAGTCTGGTGGACTGAATCGCGTAGTTCACCCGGTCGTGAATATCCGCTGGTGAGTACTGTTTCATCCGGACTCGTGCGCGATGCGCATCCACTTTGTCTGCAATGATCAAAGCGGCTGAAATATCGCTGATCGGAGCGCCGGTCTCCTCCTCATGAGATCCCACAGCCGCGCATATTTCACAGGCTTCCGGCACCGGCATTTGCATATCACAAAGTATTGGGAAAAGCAGTACGGCACCGTTTAAGCCATGATGCTTACGGTTGACCATATTGCCAACGTCATGCACCCATCCCGCGATCTTGGCCAGCTCGATGCGGCGTTCTGGTTTCCCCAGCTTGTACAATATTTCCCCTGCAATACGGCTGACATAGCCTACATGCCGCGGGCCATGGTCGGTATATCCGATCATTTCCAACACTTTGTTGGCTTGGCTGACCAGCTCGCTGATCTTTTCGCTTTTAATAATGTCCTCAAATGTTGCTGTCAATGCTTTCTCTCCAAATCAATGAGTGATTCATAATCATTGTCGCCTGTAAAATCGCGCTCAATATCCACTTCGCCGCCCAGTTCCTCAAGCGCGTTTCTAATGGCGATATAATCGAAATACCGCATGTCTTCCTGACGTAGCGCTTCCTCGAGCGCCGGCAATGCTTTGGGATTTCCGATTTTGCCAAGACAGTTGGCATAAAAAGCTTTCTGCGTGTCACTAAGCAGAAAACGCTCGATGACATAACCATATGTCCGTTCATCATAGGGCATATCCGTCAGAATGTCGAGAAAGCAGTCCGTCGCGTAGGGGTGCTGCGCCTGTTCGAAGGCACAAATCACCGGTTCAAGATATTCCGGCCCGGCATCCCGAAGCTCATCAGCGCAGGCCTCGGAAAAATCGCTTTGCTCTGCAGACTGTGAAATCGCCTCGATATAATAATCGTAAGGGTGAGCCATGTCCATCTCTTCGAGGAGATGGACCACAACCGTTCTAATTTTATCCTCATTTTCGCCTGTGTAGTTTTTGAGCAATGCCACAAGCAACGGGTAGGTTTCCTTCCTATTATCAGAAATTCTGTTGAGTAAAGGCCCAGGCAGCGTGATGTCCGACAGCATATACTGTCCCAATGCAGTAATAAGCGTCACGGCGCCCATAGACGAAAAATGCTCATTGGGCGAAACGCCGTTAAGCCAGCTCTGCGGCGTGTCCAGCCATTCGAGATAAAGATCAGGAACGATGTCCTCCATAGAATCCTCGTCAATATGATTCTCATGGATAAATGTATCCAGATATTCTGAAAACCGCTGTTCAAAATCAATTAACATTCGGGCCACCCATATCGGGATCCTCAAAAATGATCCGGTAATACTTGTTTAGCGTTATCAAGGAAATGCCATATGTCTTGACCAGTTCCTTCTTCAAGGGAGGACGCTTATAATCCATCAGTCCGCTTACGCCCAACTCAAGCGCAGCAGCCAGCGCTTCAGGCCGCGCAATCCAGGTGCCGCCGTCGTTTCGTTCCCCCGCGATAGAAACGAGGAGTTCCACACCGGTTGTCATGAAGTCATCGTCATACCGCGTACGAACGCTCTTGATGAATATGTTCAGCGCTTCTGCATATGGGGCGGGAAGATCCTTGATATCGTCCGAAACAGTGCCCACACGCACCTCGGCAATTGCGCCTTTTATATATGCCACATAGGGCTCTCTGGCTCCCATGCGCTTTAAATACATGAAAATATCGTTCTTAATCTCGTCTGTTTCAGCGCTTTTCAAAAGGAAATCCCGAAATTCTTCCTCCACTTCGGCGTCGGTAAACATACTCATAATTTCGAGAACGATTTTTTTGATGTATTCGTCGCCGTAATGTAGACCCCAATAGATAATGGAACGGAAATACTGTTCATTCCTCCACTTTGATTCGAGACTGCCATCCTTTTGCTTTAAACACTCGTTCAGATAATTGATGCGACGTTTGATCTCATCGAACTGCACCTGATAAACATATTCCAGTTCCTTGGCGGAGCCGCTTTTTTTGGCATCCTGAGCTTTGGAACTGTAATACATCGCCAAGCTGTTCTTTGGATCAATTTTAAGTATCTTGACGAAAAAGCCAAGGGCTTCGGCGTATTGGCCGCAGTTGTAAGCGGCCAAACCGCAAAAATGCAGTATGCGAATATCGTATGGCTGATACCCAACAATTTTCAAAAACCATTTATAGGCCTTTTCATGATAGCCAAGCTCGCAGTAAGTCAAGGCTATTTTATGCATGTCTTCCGGCTGTATATCGCCAATGCCGCTGAGCTTTTCCAGACAGGACGCAGCGCTGGCATGGTCGTTTAAATCTGAATAAAACAGAGCCAGATTACAGCAGGCATGGAGGTTCTGGGGCTGCGCATTCAAGACCTTTTTTGATATTTCGATAGCTTTATGCTTATGGCCGTCAAAAAAGTAAGACAAAGCTAGGTTGTTCATCGCAGAATAAATGGTCGGATCTTTTTCTACAACGGACTCCAAGTGTTTGATGGCATTATTATAATCGCCTTTATCAAGACATTGCTTTCCTTCAAATGCTTTTTCATATATCAGCCGATGGTTAATGTCATGAAGAAGCCCGTCATCATCATATTCTTCTTCGTCGATAATATCAAAAAGCTCATCGATATCTTCCGCGTATTCTCCCTCCGGATCGACTGCAAGGTATTGTTCAAATGCTTCATCGGCCAGTTCATAATTCTTCAAGCCCATATAGTTGCAGCCCAAAGCAAATAAACACTCGGTAGGTGTGTTCCCATATTTAGCTATTTTTAATAACACGTCATTGGATTCCGCATACAGACCCATCTCTGAATAAACCTGCGCAATACTGAGCAGATAGTCCACGTTGCCAGGCTCCATACCCAGCACCTGACGGTATAGCTGCAAAGCCTCGAGAAGATTACCTGCGTCAACGTGTTTTTCGGCTTTGCGGATATAAAACTCAGCGGGCTGTATAAAGCTGAGTATTTTGTTTTCTTTTTTCTTTTTCATTTTTTCTCCTTCGATCCTATTATATCATAATCCGGACGAAAAGAGTATGTTCAATCTTTACCGCAGACAAACTGCAATCTGGCTGTTTTTGAACTGACAGGTTTTTTTGTAAAAGCCTCATAAACATCTATTTGACTGAATCCTGAACTGATGAGTACTTTTTCAATATCTTCTTTTTCATGCGCATACTGTATATGTTGTTCGGTTAATTTTTCGAACAGTTCTCCCCTTTGCATAAAAAGGACAACATCCATAGTTAGTTTGTTCAAAGAGAAATCAAAATGATTATGCCAAATACAAGTCGCTTCATCGCCATCGTCGTAGTAAACTTCATCGTTCATTGACGAAAGTTTGTGATATGAACTCACGTCAAAGAGGAGCTTGCCGCCGGGCTTCAGCATATGATATGCCGCACTGAAAAAATCCCGCAGTCCATCTTTGTCAACATAATTAGCACCATCGCAGGCGCTGAGCACCGCATCAAATTTTTTCCCTGCCGTGATTTGACGCATATCCTGTTGAACATAAACGATTTCCCGGCCATTTTGACGGGCATCTCTTATTGCGATATCCAGCATCGCGGATGATATGTCAGAAGCTATAATGTTATGCCCCAAATCATAAAGACGGGAACTTATATTCCCGGTACCGCAGGATGCTTCGAATATACGAAGCTCCTTTTTACCAAGCAAGAGATCAATATATGAAGCCCATGCATCGTAATCCACATCGGACATGAGTTTGTTATACGCCTGAGCCAGATACCGATATGCGTTCAAATGTATCCTCCTGAATCATATGCGCGTTTTTATATGAATAACACTATACAACAACGGGTGAGAAATCTCAACTTACGATGTGCCAGTTTCTAGAAAACGGCGACAATGTCTCTTTAGAAAACGGCGACAATGTCTCTTTTGGTTGACGTAACTTCTCCCTGATGATATAATAACCGATAATTAATTAAATACAGTTGAGGCGCGGTTTTCAAGAGTAGACTATACTGAGGCATCGGGTGCCCGAGAGGTTTAGTAGGAAAGGGGAAACTGCCGAAGGCAAAACCGTCCGAAAAGTTTTGC
>JAEWWC010000210.1 GCA_023396555.1 Bacillota bacterium | reverse complement strand
TTTCAATTAAAAAGATTGCTGGTCGAAACGATATTATCAAATATGCACACTGCATTCTCTATGTCATGGTCGTCCACATTGTCCCGAAGCAAAAACCAGTCCATAAAACCCTGCGTCAGTATCATGCTGCAAAGAGACATGTCCCTTTTTTTAACATCTGTCGGAGAATAGGACAGCTTGCAGTGAACACAGGTCTTGATCTTGTTCATATATATGGCTGACTGCTCCGCCATCTCCGCATTGACGCCGCTCCTGGCAAGCAGGACCACCTGTTTCCAGAAAAGCAGCCGCTCCCTGTCCGAGAAATATTTGAGCGAATTGATGAACAGGCACCTCATCAGCGTTTTATAGTCTCCGTCACATTCTGACTGCTTGATGACCTGTTGCTCATAAACCTGAAATTCGCGGAACAGATTCTCAGTGTAGATGTCGCTTTTGTTTTTGAAATGAACATAAAGAGAAGACTTGTCCAGACCCACGGCATCACCAATCTGCTGCATCGTCGTGGCTCCGTAACCTTGTCTCGCAAACAGCTTGAACGCTTCATCGACGATCTGATCTCTTCTCATGACCATCCCCCTTGTATATTATATAGATTCTGTAAAGTAATTACAATAGTCATATCAGATATTTCCAAACGCTTAACCTGCTAACCAACCCTTGTTTTGATTCACGGCAAATTATGCTATAATATACCTGACCGCATCCTGCAGAAGGAAATCACCATAAGCGGTCATGCCGGCCCCCTTCGGAGACGGCACACCGGAAGGCATATATGGCGAAAGATGCAAACAAAGGCCGCTTCAAAGACATACTCAAGGTGCTGTCCAGGCACGAACTGATGCGCGGCCTCAATCCGGAAAAGCTGCGCCGCGTTCTGGAGGACCTGGGGCCGACGTTCATCAAGTTCGGCCAGTTGCTTTCAATGCGGCCCGATATCATTCCCGAAGAATATTGCGAGGAACTGACGCGGCTGCGTACCGACGTCAAGCCGATGGATTTTGACACCGTGCTCGCCGTGCTGGAAGCCGAATACGCCCAGCCGCCGGAGAATCTATTCGCGTCCGTCGACAGCGAACCCTCCGGTTCCGCGTCCATCGCTCAGGTGCACCGCGCCGTGCTGAAGGACGGACGCAGCGTGGTGCTGAAGGTACAGCGCCCCGGCATATACGCCAAGATGGCGCAGGATATGCACCTGCTGCACCGCGCGTCGGGCATCATCCGCATCGTTCAGAAGACCGGACAGGTCATCGACTTCGACGCCGTGATCGACGAGATGTGGTCGGTCGCGCAGCAGGAGCTGGATTTCATGATCGAGGCCGCCCATATACGCGAGTTCACCGAGAACAACCAGGATATCGGCTATATCGCGTTCCCCAAGGTGGAATGGGCGCTCACCACACAGAAGGTGCTGGTGATGGAGCTGATCGACGGCATACAGATCGACGATACCGAGGCGATCAAAGCCGCGGGTTACGACCTCACTGAGATATGTGACCGGCTTGCCGCCAACTACTTAAAGCAGGTGGTGGAAGACGGTTTCTTCCATGCCGACCCGCATCCGGGCAATATCCGCGTACGCGGCGGCCAGATCGTCTGGATTGATCTCGGCATGACGGGGCGGCTTAATGCCCGCCATCGCAAGCTGTTCAAGAACGCGGTCATCGCCGCTTCCGAGAACGACTATTACGCTCTCAAATCCGTGGTGCTCTCTCTGGCGCGCCAGACAGGAGAGGTGGACCACTTAAAGCTTTACGCCGACATCGAGGAGATGATGACGCGCTACGGCTCCGAGGAGCTGGGCAGCATCGATATCGGCCAGTTTGTAATGGAGTTCATCCATGTGGCGGAGAGCAACGGCCTTGTGATGCCGGCGGGCATATCGATGCTGGCCCGAGGCATCATCACCATCGAGGGCGTGCTGTCCCGCATCAGCCCCGAAACCAACCTGATGCGCATACTCGCCTCCCATGTGTCCGGCACTTTACTGCACGATGCCAGCCTCAAGGACGAACTGCTTCGAGGCGGCAAGGCGCTGTACTCCTTCGGAAAACGGTCGCTGGAGCTGCCCGGCCAGATGTCGGACCTGCTGCGCATCGCGTCCAAGGGCGAGGCGCGGCTCGGCATCAGCGTCGTCGGCTCTGAGGTGCCCATGGCGCGGTTCGACCGCATCATGAACCGGCTGATCGTCGGACTGCTGAATGCCGCCGCCGTCGTCGGCTCATCCATACTGTGCACCACCGACATGGAACCCAAGCTGCTGGGCATACCGCTGCTGGGCGTGCTCGGCTTCTCCGCGTCGTTCATCATGACGGTATGGCTCATCGTTCGCATACTGCGCGGCAACCGGAAGCCGCGGCTCAAGCGCGGCCTGATCGGAAAGCGCTACAAGGCCCGTTAGAACCTATAACATTCATCCAGTTCTGCAGTATTTTGAAGCCCTCTGCCAATGCGGCGGCAGAGGGCTTCCGCACATTATCTGAGGATCAATACTTCCCGAAATCGCTGTCAGTCAAATCAATCTTCGCAGAGTTTAGAGCCGGCGAGCTGGCTCTTGCCGCGATAACCGGCGCTGTTATGTGTTTTCCGGCATTCTTCAGATTGAACTGCCCCACCATGCTCTTGAGCAGCTCGGCCTGGCTGGACAATTCCTCCGCCGCTGCCGCAGCCTCTTCGGACGTCGCCGAGTTGGTCTGCACCACCTGCGACAGCTGTTCGATGCCATGGTTAACCTGCGTAATGGCGCTCGCCTGCTCGTTGGACGCGTTCGCGATCTCGCGCACCAGCTGCGCCGCCGTGTCCACGCCTTGCACGATGGAGACCAGCGCGCCTGCCGTTTCGTCGGCGATGCGCGTGCCCGCCTCCGTCTTGTCGATGGAACCTTCGATCAGCTCCGTGGTCTCCTTGGCCGCGCCCGCACTGCGCGCTGCGAGGTTCCTGACCTCCTCGGCCACCACCGCGAAACCCTTGCCGTGCACGCCGGCACGGGCCGCTTCCACCGCGGCGTTCAACGCAAGTATATTGGTCTGGAATGCGATGTCGTCGATCACCTTGATAATCTTGGATATGCTGCGGGATGCCTCGTTGATCTGTGCCATCGCATCCTGCATCGCCTTCATGCTCTCGTTACCGCGTGTCGCCTCGCCTGCTGCCGACAAGGTCAGCTCACTGGCCTTGTTCGCGCTCATCGCGTTCTGGCGCGTCTGCTCAGCGATCTGCGTTACCGATGCCGTCAGCTCTTCAATGGAGCTGGACTGCTCCGTCGCGCCCTGCGATATCTCCTGGCTGCCGTCCGATACCTGCTTGGTGCCGGAGGCCACCTGGTCCGCCGCCGTGCCGATCTCGCCCAGCACCTCATTCAGCGAGCCCACGATGCCGTTGATGGAATCCTTGAGCGCCACAAAGTCACCCCTGTATTCCGCCGAGATGCCCACATCCAGATTCCCCTTGGACATCTCACCCAGCACGAAGGATATCTCGCTGATGTATCCCTTTATCGCGCCGATGGTGCTGTTGAGCGACTCCTTGATGAGGGCATGGTCGCCCTTGTAGTCGCCGGTCACGCTGGCGCCCAGATTCCCCTTGGACATCTCCTCCAGCACCGCCGAAGCTTCCTGCACCGGCCCCACCACGGCGTCCAGCGTCTTGTTAACGCCTTCCACTATCTTTCTGTAATCGCCCTGGTGCCGATCCGCGTCGGCGCGGGCAGACAGCTTGCCCGCCACCGCAGACTCTGCCAACATGCCTGCATCCGCCACCAGTGCCTGTATCGCTGCGAGCATCTCCCGGAAAGCGGTATACAGCTGCCCGACCTCATCCTTGCTCTCATAGCTCGTCCTTTTTACGTCCGTGTCGCCCGCTGCCAGCTGCACGGCCACTTCGGAGATATGGCGGAT
>JAEWWC010000092.1 GCA_023396555.1 Bacillota bacterium | reverse complement strand
TCTCCTACTCGATCACGTCCACCGCCAGCGGATACTTACTCATCCACTCGCAGCCGTCCTTCACAATCAGTATCGGGTTCTCGTAGCGGAAGCCGATGCCCTCCTCCGGGCAGGCGTACTGCATTGCGCAGATCAGCACTTCTCCTTCTTGGTATACGTGGTCCGGGTCGGTCCAGTAGACGAACGGGCCGTCGTGCCCGCCGATGCGCCACTCGTCCCCCAGCATGCCGATGCCGTGCTCAAAGCCGGGCACCATGAAGTCGGCAAAGCCGCGCTCCTCCGCGAACGCCATCATCTGCTCCGCTAGCGACGAGGGCGATATCCCTGAGCGGTAGGTCTTCAGCGTCAGATCCACCATGTCGGTGAAGTTCTGCGCGTGCCACAGCTGCCGTTTTGAAGCGGGCGCGATCAGATAGTTGTGGCTATGGTCGCCGCAGGCCAGCCTGAACAGCGCGTGAATGTCCACCATCAGCGGCTCCCCCGCCTTGAGCTGCTTCGTGGTGGCAGGCGTGCACGCACCCCCGGCGAGGCCGGTGCGGTAACCACAGGCGATCTCGTTGCCGCCGGTGAATGACCACTCCCAGGTGCTGCCCGCCTTGCGCATTGCCAGCGCGGCAAGCCCTGCAATCTCCGTCTCCGTCATGCCCTTCCAGCCGCCGTTTTTGAGGGCGTCGTATACTGCGGCGTGCCCAATGTCCACGATGCGGCTCGCCTCGCGGAACCGGTTGATCGTCCCTTCATCCTTGATGACGGATAGTTTATCGATGATGTGGTGCGCGTTGACCAGTTTGCATTTGGGCAGTGCTTCCTCGAACGCCTTGTACTCGTAATATGTCAGGTTGCCCTCGGGCAGGTAGTTAGACATGCCCGCTTCCACGCCCACTGCGCCGCCCTCCGGCAGCAGCTCTTCGATCATGTAAGCGATCTGCGATATCTGGTCCTGCCCGCCCATCGGCGCGAAACCCAGCACATGGTCCTCATCCAGCCAAGATTCATCCGCCGCGCGCGCGGCGTCGATCACGAATGTGAACGCGGTGGGCAGTCCCTCGGGCGGTATCACGATGAAGCTGCGCCACGGGAAGAACGCGTCCGTCGTCCAGCTCATCGTCCGGAGGCGTGAACCGAGGTACACGTCCACGCCCTCCTTTTTCATCCCGGCCTGAATCGCCCTGATGCGCGTCGGGAAATCGATGAAATACGGATCGTTAATATTTGTCATGATAATACCCTCCTCATTCAAACTCGGTGGGTATCGTCGCGATGATCTTATTCAGCCGATCCACCAGCGACGCAAGCTTCAATGCTTTGACCATGTTGCCGCGCAGCTTCAGCTTGCCTCCCATCAGCGCCTTCTGCGCGCCCAGCTCCTCGCGGGAAATTTGGACAAACGTTTCATATTCCCCTGTGATGGTGAACTCCGCCTTGGGGCCTTGCCCGTCGCCCACCTGCACGCTGCTTACCGCGCCGTCCGTAAACGCCACATAGAAGAACTTCTCGGCTCCGCTGCCCGGGCAATTGGTGTAGATGTTGGTCATTGAGGAAGTGAGGTTGTTCATCTTGTCCGGCGTTAAGCCCTCGCTCAGCCTCTTTTTTACCTCTTCCCCCCATTGGGAAGACAAATACAACAGCTTATCCATACCGTGCCACTCCTTTCGTATCATAAAGCCCCGAAGCCCAGCCGCTCCGGAAAACCTAAAAAGGAAAAAGCAGCGCAACACCGCACTGCCCTCTATTTCTTCAATATGCCGCTTACGATCAGGTCGAGCGCCTGTGCCATATGCGTCTCCATGAAACGCTCCTCGCACTCGATGTACGCCCGGATGATGAAGCCCTTGTAGATGGAAAATATGAGTTCGGACACCGCATCGGTATCCAGCTTTCGGAATTCGCCGCTCTGCTGACCCTCTTCAAGCACGCGGGCGATCATGCCGACCGACTCGGCGTTGATCTCCTCGTAAGGGTCCGCTTCGGGGAACATGGGGAATATGGTATGGTCGTTCCTGAGCAGCGCGCAGAAATCCGTGTCTTCAGCCAGATACAATAGCGCCGTCTCGCACAGCACGCGGAACCGCGACGCAGCCGTGGTTTCACACTCCACCGCTGCTTTCACGCGGCTCTGCCAGCGCATCATCACATACCGCACCACGTCCTCGTACAGCGCGCGCTTGCTCGTGGTATACGCGTAAACGCTGCTGTTGCCAAGGCCGAGTCCCCGGGCGATGTCCTCCAGCGTCGTCTTCTTGTATCCGTAAGCGGCAAAGCATTTGAGGGCGGCTTGTAAAATGATTTCGTCGTCCATCCGTTTTCGCATGCTCTTGTCCTTTAAACGAATATTTTTTTCATTTATTCGATTATAATTCTGTTCAATCTCGCTGTCAATAACAGGTTAAGCAAACCGCTCACATCCGCCTCGTTTCGAATACGATGACACCCCGGCTGGACAAACTAAACGCAGAGACTTGACAGGAGGTTTTCATTCATGCCTGATATCGATTTATCCAAGCTGCCTTTAATGGCGCTGCAGGACATCCCCACACCCAACGCAGACGCACAGCCCATCGTCGCACTGGTCAAGGAGGGTGGGCGCATCACCGGCTACAAGCTGGCGGACGGACGCATGCTGAGCAAGGAGGAGGGCGTCGAACTGGCGCGGCACGGCGGCATACAGGGCGTCGGCATCGCCACTCGCAACGGCAGCGAATACTTAAAGTCCCTGCCGGACGACAGCGAAAACAATAACCTCGGCAACCTGCCGTCCGTGACGCAGTAACCCATCACAGTTGACCAATTATGGAGAGGGGTCGCGCCCGTATGCGAGGCCCCCTCTTCACTGTCATTCCGAATGCAATGAGGATCCCCGGGTCAGCGTATTGCCGTACCGAAGCCGGGTTTAATCCCTCCGACCTGACCACCACTCCAAGCTTAATATCCGTTTATCCTTAAATAATTATTGATATTCGATAATATATTTGTTATAATCATCACAATCCGAAAGGCGGTGATTATAACGCCAAACCTGTTCAACATCCTCCGCAGACATAAGGCGGATATCGTGCTGGGCGCCCTCGCGCTGCTCATTGGCGCGGGGCTGCTCGTCTGGTACGGCTCGACGGACGATAGCATTCTGCGCGTGCTGCTGTGGCCGCATGCAAAAGCCACCGAAGCTTTTTTCAATACCTCATTGTATTACCAGAGCGGCGTGGGTTATGTGTCAGCGGGCGGCAGCTTCGCTGTCGGTCCCGCCTGTATGGGGATGAACTTCATCGTCATGCTGTTCTGCCTGATGGTCTGCGCCTTCACGCGCCGGCTTCGCGGTTACGCCAAGGCCGCTTTTTTTGTGCTTGCACTGGCCGGTTCCGCCGCCATCGGCGTGTTCGTCAGCTGTGTGCGCATCATTGGTTCGGTGCCGTTCGTGTCGTATGAGAAGTTTGCTACTCTGCATACCGGGATCGGCATTGCGCTGTATCTCGCCGCCATCGCCGGCAGTTTCATGCTCGTCAACAAACTGACAGGAGGCCTCCATGAAAAACATCGATAAGCCCTCGCGGATCATTCCGTTCATTACGCTGCCTCAGACGCTGCTGGCCGCCGGCCTCATCGCGTTGCTGACACAGACGTCACACTCCAGCGCGCTGTGGATGCTTGCCGTGAGCATCGCGTTTAACGCGGCTTTCACCGGTTACGCCATCGTCTGCCGCCAGCGAGAATCAGCTCACCGTGAAGCGCTGATCGCACTCGCCGTGTCCGGCTGCGCCGTGATGGCCGCGTCCGCGCTGCTGCTGGACAACGCCGCCCTGTTCGGCGGAGCTGTCAGCCTGCGCCTTGTCGCCATGCTGCTGTGCGCCATCTCCGTGCTGTATGCCGCGTCCGCGCTGTCCAAAGCGACGGAGCCTCGAACAGACACAGGCCGGTACGTGCTGGGGCTTATTGCGCTGCCCTTCGTTTGGTTCCTCGCATTCAACATCGTCACCGGCGTTCGGCTGGAAACCGTCTCGATGATACTGATCATCGCGGGCGCGTTCGCCGCCGCTTACCTGCTGGGACGCATCGTCCTGATGCGCGGTTCCGGCGCGCTGCTGACCGAAAAGAGCCGCAAGCGCCGCTGGGCCGTGCTCTATTCCATCTTTTCAATCGCCCTGCCGCTCATCGGGTTGCTGATCAATCTGGAAATGACGAATATGTTTGGCGACTTCTCCGATCCGGCTTTCTTTATCATTCCCGTCGTCAACGGCGTCGTCCTGCTGATACCGCCGTTTACCGACAAACGGCTGCGTCTGCTGCGCTTCTTCCTGCTGTCCGCGGCGCTGGTCTACTTCGTGTATTTCTTTGTCGTGTTCGTGCCGTACATGCCAGTCGGCCTGCTGGGATTGATCGTCATCGTGGGCGGGCTGGTATTCGCGCCTGCCGGGGCGCTTCTGATGCAGATGTTCGAGATCGTCCGCGAGTGGCGGCAGCTTAAAGACCTGTGGGGCAGCGCGCGTGTGCTGGCCGTGTTCCTGCCGGCGCTGCTGCTGATACCTGCCTGCATGCTCACCGGCTACATAGGCGACCGCCAGAACCTTGCAAACGCCGCATCCTACCTGGAGACGGGCGCAGCCCCCTCGGGCGAGCCGGTGGATCTGGGGCGGCTGGAGCGTACGCTGGACAGCTCCGGCGGCACGTTCGAAATCAGCCGCGACATATTTGCCGAGTTCTCCACCACCAATAACACGCCGCTCATCTCCGCCGCCTACTCCGCGCTGGTACTGGATAACAAGGTAATGCGCGAAGGTGACATCGACCGCATGCGGCGGCTGTTCTTTGACGAATACGATGTGTCCTGGGATGGCGGAATATCCGATGGCGTGACCGTGAATGAACAGACGCCCACCGACGTGCGCCTCACCGATGTGCAGACGGAGACCGCCTACGACGCGGAGATCGGCGCAAACCGCACCTGGATTCACCTTGCGCTGAAAAATCCGTCGGATGGCTGGAACAACGAATATGTGACGCTGTTCCCGCTGCCCGAAGGCGCTTACGTCAGCGACTACTATCTGGATGTGGGCGCGAACCGCAAATACGGCATACTGGCGGACGAACGCGCCGCGATGTCGGTGTATGAGGACATCGTCCGCGTCCAGCAGGACCCCGGCGTGCTGCACTATGCGGACGACGGGCGGCTGGAGCTGCGCGTATTCCCGTTCGGTCAGGGCGAAACGCGCCATACCGGCTTTGAGATTATCCACACGCAGCCCCTCAGACTCACGCTGGATGGCCAGACCGTCGACATCAGCGCCGCCAACACGCCGGACGAAGTCAAGTTCAGTGGCGGTACACTGGTCTCCGCTGATATGAAGCGGACACTGCCTGCCGCCGAAACACGCGGTAAAACTTACTGGTTTATCGTGGACAGCTCCGCGCACAGCAACATCGGCTACCAGCTGTCGCTGATCGAGGATTACGCGTCCATGAACGGCATCAGCGATGCCCGGGTGATATTCGCGTCGTACGGCCTCACCGAAGCGGCGTTGGCGGACGCGCGCAACATTCATGTCGTCCCTCACAGCGGATTCAACCTTGCGCTGGCCGTCAAAACGGCGCTCACTGAAAACGGTGGCGACACGGTACCCGTGATACTGTTCACGTCGGGCAACCCGGCGGGCGCGCTGATACCGGAGCACAGCTCGTGGCTCGCCAAGCAGTATCCCGAAAGCCCGTACTTCTACCGGTTGCGCGACGACTTAAAGCTTACGCCCTATGACTTTGACGGCAATATGACCGGTGATTCACTTGATGAACCCGCTGTGTTCCCGCTGCGGCTTTACGGCAGCGCGTACGTGCGGGACGACGGCCAGAGCGAGATTGTTCCCTCGGGCGATACCGCCGCGTTCGCGCTTTCCGGCAGCCAGTATGCCGATGCGCTGGCGCTGGACGCAGCCATCCGCAGCAACCCCGCAATGGACAAAGCCACCTCGCTGAGGCTCCTGCGCGCCACGTTCCGGAGCCATGTGCTCACGCCGCAAACCTCGTTCATCGTGGTGGAAACGGCACAGCAGGAGGCCGAGCTGTGGGAGGCGCAGGAGCAGCTGCTGGAACAGGACAGCGCCGCCGCCGCGCGGGAAACGCTGGATGAGCCTTCGCTGTTCTACTGTCTTTCTGCCGCCGCTGCCCTTATCCTCGTTCTGGCAATACGCCGGCATAGGAAGAAGCCCGCGCAAAAATAAACCGGATACTAATATTCCCTGATCCTCAAGGAGCCGCGCAGCTATGACGGCTCCTTCTGTTTTCACGAATATGCTGTAAAAGCCTGATACTCCTGGACTACAGCCACTGGCCGGAAAACAAAACAGGCCCTGATTAAGAGGCCCGTCCGTTTCGAGACTCCGCTTTCGAAGTCAGTTTATTTTCATTCAGGCAGATTGCATTCGCCGACCTGCGTCAGGCCGGTATACACCATGCCACGCGTGGTGTCCAGCGTCACCGTCGTGCCGTTTTTCAGTATGCCCGTCGCGTTCTCCGCGTCACACAGCACCGGAATGCCCAGTGTCAGCCCCACGATGGCCGCGTGCGAGTCCACGCCGCCCTGTTCGGTGATGATGCCCGCCGCTTCCTTCAGCATATCCATCATGGAATTATCCGTTTTGGGGATCACCAGTATGTCGCCCGGCTCAAACGTCTTGCGTGCCTGTGCGGCGTCCGCGCACACGCACAGCTTGCCGTTCACGGCGATGTTGTTGAAGCCCGTGCCCTTCACCAGCACGTTACCCACGATATGCACTTTAAGCGTGTTGGTGGTGCCGGATACGCCGATGGGCACGCCCGCGGTGATCACCACCACCTCGCCGTGCTTCACCAGCCCTGTCCTCTTCGCGCAGTCCACCGCATGCTCAAACAGCTTGTCCGTGTTCTCCTGCTCCTCAGCCAGCACCGGGCAGACGCCCCACGACAGCGCCAGCTGGTGATACGTCTTCTCGCTGGGCGAGCACGCGATGATGGGCACCGCGGGCCGGTAGCTGGACACCATCCTTGCGGTGCGCCCCGACTTGGTGAACGCGATGATCGCGCTCGCGCCCAGGCTGTGCGCCGTCGAGCAGGTGGCGTGGGATATCGCGCTGGTCACGCTGGCGCAGACCTCCGGCAGCTTGTTGTTGAAGCGCGTCTTGTAATGGATGTTGTTTTCCGTAGTCTCCGCGATGCGCGACATCGTCACGAGGCTCTCGATGGGGTATTTACCCATCGCCGTCTCGCCCGACAGCATGATCGCGCTGGTTCCGTCGTACACCGCGTTGGCGACATCCGTCGCCTCGGCGCGCGTGGGGCGCGGATTGTTTATCATCGAATCCAACATCTGCGTCGCGGTGATCACCTTCTTGCCCGCGGAATACGCCTTTTTGATCAGCAGCTTCTGTATGCGCGGCAGTTCCACGATGTCCATCTCCACGCCCATGTCGCCACGGGCCACCATGATACCGTCGCTGACCTTGATGATCTCGTCGATGTTCTCCACACCGCTGCCGTTTTCGATCTTGGCGATGATGTGGATCTGCTTGCCGCCGTTCTTGTCCAGTATTTTGCGGATCTGAAGCACGTCCGCCGCCGTGCGGCAGAACGACGCCGCGATGTAGTCCACATCGTTCTCGATACCGAACAGTATGTCGCTGCGGTCCTTTTCGCTGATGTAGTCCATCTTCAGGTGCACGTCCGGTACGTTGACTGACTTGTTGTTCTTGAGCGTGCCGCCCGTCACCACGCGGCAGCGTATCGCATCCGGCGTCACCTCTTCGGCCACCATTTCGATGAGGCCGTCGTCCAGCAGTATATGCGTGCCCCTGGGCAGCTCAGCCGCCAACCGCGGGTACGTCACCGCCACGCGCTTGGCGTCGCCCACGCAGTCGTTCATTGCCAGCGTAAACACGGCGCCTTCCTTGAGCTCCGCGCTGCCGTCCTTGAATGTCTTCACGCGCACTTCCGGGCCCTTGGTGTCCAGCAGTATCGCCACCGCGCGGTTATACTCCCTGCGCAGCTTCTTAATCAGCTTGATTCGGTTTCCATGCACTTCGTAATCCCCGTGGCTGAAGTTGAGCCGCGCGACGTCCATGCCGTTTTCAATCAGCTGCCGCATCGGCGCTTCCGTCTCGGTCGCCGGCCCGATGGTGCAGATTATCTTCGTCTTTCTCATATATATTTAAAATCTCCTTTGGTTCTCTATTATATCGGCTTTACAGATTATCGCAATAGCGCTGATGTTAAGCCTTTGATTCATTTCACTTTACAAAATTAGTGCTTGTATTTTAATTCTGAATTGTTTATAATGCAATAGCATTTGAGGCATCGAGCCTTTTGGCGGGTTTAACATTTCCTGCCAAGCAATGAATTTTTTGACCATCCGGCGGCTTATCGCGGGATTGAGGCCATACGGACAGCCGGGTCAAAAGCCGAAGCTGGCAACTTTGTTGCCTTATTGGTTGGGCATAAACGCTCATTTATAAAAGCAGGCTGCGCGGGTGCGCATCACGCTTGTGAATCAATCAATAAGAGTAGTAAAAGTAATTCCTTGCTATATAGACTCTGCCTTAAAACAAAAGTGGTTTGCCTTTGCAGCTCCGCAAAGGAATCCATGCCGGTTTTATATGATTGAAACGCTTAAGGGTGACGCATGCTTCGCGAAAACCTTGGGCGTTTTTTGTTGATTAACGCTTTCAAGCGAATGCTTTTTAAGACATGGTTTATATTATAATTGGAAAGGTTGGCGATAATGGAAACGAAAATGAAACTGTACGGGTTCAACAACCTGACTAAATCCTTAAGCTTCAACATTTTTGACGTATGCTACGCCAAGAGCGCTCGCGAGCAGAAGGATTACATCGCCTACATCGACGAGCAGTACAACTCCGAGCGTTTGACGGGCATACTCGAACGCGTCACCGAGATGGTGGGCGCACAGGTTTTAAATATCGCCCGGCAGGACTACGAGCCGCAGGGCGCGAGCGTGACGGTGCTCATCGCCGAGGAGCCGATGAACGGTCTGCGCAAGCGCGGCGAGACGGTGGTGGCACATCTGGATAAAAGCCACGTGACGGTGCACACCTATCCGGAATACCATCCGGAGACGTCCATCGCCACGTTTCGTGTGGATATCGACGTGGCCACATGCGGCGTGATATCGCCGCTCAACACGCTGGACTTTCTGATTGGCAGCTTCGATTCGGACATCATCACGATGGACTACCGTGTGCGCGGCTTCACGCGGGAGCTCAACGGACGCAAGCTGTTCATCGACCACGAGATCGCGTCGATACAGGACTATATCGCGCAGCCTACGCTGGAGCGTTACGACGCGGTGGACATCAACGTGTATCAGGCCAACCTGTTCCACACGCGTATGCTGCTCAAAGAGGTGGACCTCCAGAACTATCTGTTCAACACCGACGTGCACGAGCTGCCGCCGCGCGAACGGCTGGAGATAACGGCCAGCCTGCGCCGCGAGATGATCGACATCTTCAGCGGCAAGAACGTTTACTGACATGCAGCGGCTGGACCAGACAAAAGCGCCGCTGCTTGAGGCGCTGAAAAACCACCGGGCTAACCGCATTGTGCCGTTCGATGTACCGGGACACAAGCAGGGCCGCGGCAACCCGGAGCTCACCGCGTTCCTCGGGCGGCAGTGCATGGAGGCGGACGTCAACTCGCAAAAGCCGCTGGACAACCTGTGCCATCCGGTGTCGGTGATCCGCGAGGCGGAGCAGCTGGCGGCGCAGGCGTTCGGCGCGGCCCACGCGTTCTTCATGGTGGGCGGCACCACCTCCGCCGTTCAGAGCATGATACTCTCCGTGGTGGGGCGGGGGGACGAAATCATACTGCCGCGCAACGTACACCGCAGCGTGATCAGTGCGCTGGTGCTATGCGGTGCGACTCCGGTTTACGTGAACCCGCAGACGGATAGGCGGCTGGGCATATCGCTGGGCATGTCGCCCGAAGACGTACGTGCGGCCATCGAAGCGCACCCCAGCGCCAAAGCGGTACTGGTCAACAACCCAACGTATTATGGCATCTGTTCCGACCTCCGGGAGATTACGCGGCTGGCGCATGAGAAGGGCATGAAAGTGCTGGCGGACGAGGCGCACGGGACGCACTTCTATTTCGGCGATAATATGCCGGTCTCCGCAATGGCGGCGGGTGCGGACATGGCAGCCATCAGCATGCACAAGTCGGGCGGCTCGCTGACACAGAGCTCGCTGCTGGTGATCGGTCCAGGCGTCAGCGAGGGCCATGTACGCCAGATCATCAACCTGACGCAGACGACGAGCGGCTCCTATCTGCTGATGGTGAGCCTCGACATATCGCGCAAGAACCTCGCCACGCACGGGAAGGAGATATTCTCCCACGTGTGCGGCCTCGCGCAGTACGCGCGAGACGAAATCAACGATATTGGCGACTACTACGCTTACGCGCGCGAGCTGGTCAATGGTGGCTCGATCTACGACTTCGACCCGACCAAGCTGTCCGTCCACACATTGGACATCGGCCTTGCGGGCATCGAGGTATACGACATACTGCGCGACGAGTATGACATACAGGCGGAGTTCGGCGACGTCGCCAACATACTGGCGTACATATCCGTGGGTGACCGCGAGCGGGATATTGAGCGGCTGGTCTCCGCGCTGGCCGAGATACGCCGGTTGTACAAGCGCGACAAGGCGGGTATGATGGAGATGGAATACATATCGCCACAAGTTGTCGCCACGCCGCAGGAGGCGTTCTACGCCGAAAAGACCTCTCTGCCCATCGAGCAGAGCGCGGGCCACATCTGCGCCGAGAGTGTGATGTGTTACCCGCCGGGCATACCGATACTCGCGCCGGGCGAGCGCATCACGCCGGACATCATCCGCTACATTCGCTACATGAAGGAGAAGGGCGGTTCGCTGACCGGCCTTGAAGATTTAAACATCGAGCGCATCAACGTGCTGAAAGGGGGGAATCCATGCAACTGACGTTTACCGAAAAGCATACCGCACATGTCGGTCTATCCATCGACATCAACAAGCAGCTGTACTCGGCTCAGAGCGAGTTTCAACGCATTGACATATTCCAATCATACGAGTTCGGGCGCATATTGACGCTGGACGGCTTCCTGATGCTCACCGAGAAGGATGAGTTCATCTACCACGAGATGATCACGCACGTGCCGATGGCGGTGCATCCGTTCGCGAAGAACGTGCTGATTATCGGCGGCGGCGACGGCGGTGCGGTGCGCGAGCTGTGCCGTTATGACACGATTGAGCGCATTGACCTCGTCGAAATCGACCAAGACGTGGTGGACGTGTGCCGCGAGTACTTCCCCACCGTTTCGGGCAGCCTTTCCGATACCCGCGTGCACCTGCACTTTGAGGACGGGCTCAAGTTCGTCCGGCGGTGCAGCGGCCTCTACGACGTAATCATCGTGGATTCCACCGATCCGTTCGGGCCGGGCGAGGGGCTGTTCACAAAGGAGTTCTACGGCAACTGCTTCAAAGCGCTCAAGGAGGACGGCATACTGGTCAATCAGCACGAGAACCCGTTCTACCCGGACGATGCGGCGGCAGTGCGGCGCATCCACAAGCAGATCGTGCTGTCTTTCCCGCTGTCGCGGCTGTATCAGGCGCACATACCAACGTACCCGTCCGGCCACTGGCTGTTCGGATTCTCGTCGAAGACGTATCACCCGGTGCAGCATCTGGACGCGGATGGCTGGAACGCCCGCGGCATCCAGACGCGGTATTACAACACCAATCTGCATAAGGCGGCGTTTGCGCTGCCCACCTATGTGGAAGACTTGATAAAGGACGTGGAGCCATGACGACGTTTATCGGCTGCGACAAGCCCTACGACAGCGCGGATACCGTGATATTCGGCGCGCCGTTCGATTCCACCACGAGCTACCGCCCCGGCACGCGCTTTGCCAGCCGGACGATGCGCGCGGAGTCATACGGCCTCGAGACATACAGCCCGTATCTCGACCGCGACCTGTCCGAGAAGGCCGTGTGCGACATCGGGGAGCTGGAGTTATGCTTCGGCGACACGCAGGCCGCGCTGGCCGACATCGAATCACAGGCCGCGCAGATACTCGCGGACGGCAAGCGGCCCGTGATGATCGGCGGGGAGCATTTGGTGTCCCTCGGGGCCATACGCGCCGCCGCTCAGCAGTATCCCGATCTGCACGTGATCCACTTCGATGCGCACACCGACCTGCGGGACGACTATCTCGGCGTGAAGCTATCGCACGCCACGGTGATGCGGCGCGCGTGGGACATACTTGGAGACGGGCGCATATTCCAGTTCGGCATCCGCTCGGGCGACCGCGCGGAGTTCCGCTGGGCGGCCGATGGTCACGTACAGATGAGCAAGTTCGATTTCGCGGGCCTGAAGGAAACGGTGTTTCGCTTGCACGATAAGCCGGTCTATTTCTCGATTGACCTCGACGTGCTGGACCCTTCCGTGTTCCCCGGCACCGGCACGCCCGAGGCGGGCGGCGTCAGCTTCCTTGAGCTGCTGGAGGCGATATTCGAAGTCTGCCGCCTGCGCATCGTTGCAGCCGATGTCAACGAGCTGTCCCCGGTATACGACCCCACCGGCGCGTCCACGGCGGTCGCCAACAAGGTGCTGCGCGAGCTGTTGCTGGCGCTATAGGTGGGCGGTACGGTCAAGGTCAAGGACTTTTTCGGTCAAGGACCAGACCGCAGGGGCTCTGCCCCTGCAACCCCGTTACTTTTTATAAAGTAACAAAACAAAATTAATAAACTGTCATTCCGAACGCAGTGAGGAATCCCATGTGATGCACACTGCAAAAGGTCCGCTTTTTAACAATTCTCTGTGTTGCAAGCAGAGGAAGACAGGTAAGGGTCCCCGGTGTGGCAGGTGGCAGGCGAAGCCTGACGGAGGGGGTCATCTGCATCCTATACTCTCCATCAGAGCATCTCGCAAGCTATATAATTAGTAGATACGGCAAATGTCAAACGGCATTTGCCTGACGGGATTCCAAAGGGATGTATCCCTTTGGCGGGAGTTTGAGGGCAGCGCCCTCAAGGTCTTTCACAAATAAAAACCCATAAGGGAGGGTAAAGAAACTATGGGAAAAGCGCTCATCATCGGAGCCGGCGGCGTGGCCAGCGTCACGGTGCATAAATGCTGCCAGAATCCCGACGTGTTCGGGGAGATCATGATCGCGAGCCGTACCAAAGCGAAGTGCGACGCGCTGAAGGAAAAGCTGCAGGGCGGCAAGACGAAGATACAGACCGCACAGGTGGACGCGGACAACGTGGGCGAGCTGGTCAAGCTCATCGAAAGCTACAAGCCGGACGTGGTGATCAACCTCGCGCTGCCGTATCAGGACCTCACCATCATGGACGCGTGCCTCATCACCAAGACCAACTACGTGGACACCGCCAACTACGAGCCGACGGATACGGCGAAATTCGAGTACAGCTGGCAGTGGGCCTATCAGGATCGGTTTAAGGCGGCGGGCATCACAGCGCTGCTGGGCAGCGGGTTCGACCCTGGCGTCACCAGCGTGTTTTCGGCGTACGCGCAGAAACACTACTTCGACGAAATACACGAGATCGACATACTGGACTGCAACGGCGGCGACCACGGCTATCCGTTCGCGACCAACTTCAACCCGGAGATCAACATCCGCGAGGTCACGGCCAAGGGCAGCTACTGGGAAAACGGCAGCTGGGTGCATACGCAGCCTATGGAGATCAAACGCGTTTACGACTTCGAGGGCGTGGGCGTGAAAGACATGTACCTGCTGCACCACGAGGAGATTGAAAGCCTTGCGAAGAACATCAGGGGCATCAAACGCATCCGCTTCTTTATGACGTTTGGGCAAAGCTACCTGACGCATCTGAAGTGCCTTGAAAACGTGGGCATGACGTCCATCGAGCCCATCGAGTTCGAGGGCCATAAGATCATCCCGCTGCAGTTCTTGAAAGCAGTACTGCCCGACCCGGCGTCGCTGGGGCCACGCACCGTGGGCAAGACCAATATCGGCTGCATTTTCCGGGGGATCAAGGACGGCCAGCCGAAGACGTATTACGTATATAACATCTGTGACCATCAGGAATGCTACCGCGAGGTGGGCAGCCAGGCCATAAGTTATACCACCGGCGTTCCCGCGATGATCGGTGCCATGATGCTGATGACGGGCACATGGAAGGGCCCCGGCGTGTTCAACATGGAGGAGTTCGATCCGGACCCGTTCATGGACGCACTGAACAAATGGGGCTTACCGTGGAAGGAAGACTTCTCGCCGGTGCTGGTGGATTGATGGAACGCTGGATGCACGATCTGCCCACGCCCTGCTACGTGGTGGACGAAGCCAAGCTACTCGATAACCTCATGCTGCTGAAAAGCGTGGCGGACCGCAGCGGCTGCAAGGTACTGCTGGCGCAGAAGGCTTTCTCGATGTTCAGCCT
>JAEWWC010000061.1 GCA_023396555.1 Bacillota bacterium | reverse complement strand
GCAAATCCAGCCATATATCCTCCGGCAACAATGTATTGTATTTCAATCCATGTGGAATTATAATAAACACACTGTTGGTTTACAACCAGCAAAACCGCTTCGTTTGGCTGGTAACCGGACAGTCAAGAGACATAGTGTTGGATACGCCAAAAAATTCATGAGGGTAAGTATATGGAGAAAGTGATAACGGACCAGCGGGTAAGGCTGACGAGAAAACTCTTGAAGGACGCATTGGTGCAGTTGATGCAAAAGCAGCATATATCCGAGATATCGGTGCGGTCCCTTTGCGAGCTCGCGAACATTAACCGGAGCACGTTCTATTCGCACTATACCGACCCATTCGATCTGCTGCACCAGATCGAGCAGGATGTGATGGACAACCTGAAAAGCTATCTGGGAAAACAGGATTATCAGAACAACAGGCCGCTTTCGGCGCAGGTATTGATCCGCATCCTGGAGTACGCGAAAGATAACGCCGACGTGTTCAAGGTGCTGTTCAGCGAAAACTGCGACTTCGATTTTCAGAAAGACATCATGGATTTTTCCCAGATCGTTTCTTTTCAGTTGAACCCCAAGTATGACGACCGGGTCAGAGGATACATCACCGTCTATGGCATTACAGGCTGCATCAGCCTGCTGCAGAAATGGCTGCAGGACGGCATGATAGAACCGCCCGAGAAAATATCCGAAATCTTCCTGCAGCTGTTGTATCATGGTATGATGAGCTTCGAGTGAGCGATATGCCTTGTACGCCGCTTTAATACGGCTTTCCGGCGAGTATCTCCTCAAAGTCCTGATAGTTCTGTTTCAGCAGGGCGGGCGTATCCAGTCCGTAGGGACACTTCTCCGAGCACTGGCCGCACTCGATACAGTCCGCTACCTTCTTCATCATCGCGATGCCATCATCGTTCATCAGCATCTCTTTCGGCGCGCGGCGCAGCAGCAGCGACGCCCTCGCGCACATGTTGATGACGATGCCTTGAGGGCACGGCATGCAGTAGCCGCAGCCCCGGCAGAATTCCCCCATCAACGCCTGGCGGTCCGCTTCTACGAAAGCCACCAGCTCATCCGTCAGCGTCGGCGGAGCCTCGATGCATTTCAGGAAGTCGTCCAGCTCCCGTTCACGCTGTATGCCCCAGATGGGAATCACGTTGTCGAAGCGGGTGAGCCATGCGCAGGCCGCCGCCGCGTTGGTGATGAGCCCGCCCGAAAGCGCCTTCATCGCGATAAAGCCGATCCCTTTGTCACGGCAGGCCGCAACCAGCTCGATATCCTGCTCCGAGCTTAAATAGCTGAACGGGAATTGCAGCGTATCATAAAGGCCGCTCTCCACAGCCTCCTTCGCGATATCCATCCGGTGGTTTGTGAACCCGATAAAACGGATCTTACCCTGCCGCTTCGCCTCCAGTGCCGCGTCGTAAAGCCCGCTCTCATCGCCCGGTTTTATGCAGAAAGCGGGGTTGTGGAACTGGTAGATGTCGATATAATCCGTCTTCAGCAGCTTAAGGCTTACCTCCAGCTCCCTCCAGAAACTCTTCACGTCTTTGGCCATTGTCTTGGTGGCAATCACGATCTTGTCGCGCATATGTCCGAAAGCCAGCCCTAGCTTCTCCTCGCTGTCGGTATAGGCGCGCGCGCTGTCGTAATAGTCGATGCCGCCGTCATAGGCCCGCCGCAGCAGCTTCACCGCGTCCCGTGTGGATATCCGCTGTATCGGCAGCGCCCCAAAGCCGTTTTGTTCCACCATAAGCCCCGTGTTTCCCACCGCTATCTTCGCCATTCTTACCTCTTTGTTAACCCTGAAAAATTTGTCGTCCACGTTGTGCCATTCAGTATAATCCTTCGAGTTAACTCCAAGTCAAGACCATACGGGGGAATAATTCCCGCCGTTCAGGATGGGTCTCCGCACAGAATTCCACTTCCCCGGCAGCAAAAAAGCCCGGCAACGCGGGCTTTTCCGTTTCCTGTAACGCTACTTCAGCAGCTCCGCGAAAGCCTCCGCCACCTTGGGCATCACCTGGCTGATCTCGATCTGCTGCGGGCACTTATCCTCGCAGGAACGGCAGCCGGTGCACGACGGCGCGGCGGCCTCCTTGCCCTCCCAGCCGATGAAGTGCTTGAACGACGCGTTGCCATACGCCGGGTCATCGTACGCCGCGAGGTCGTTGTACGCGCTGAAGTTGCGCGGTATGTTCACGCCGAACGGGCAGGGCAGACAATAGGCGCAGCCGGTGCATGGCACAGCGATCAGTTCCTCGAACGTCTTTTTCGCGGCAGCGATCACATTGCGATCCGCGTCCGTCAGGGGCGACACCGCATTGGCATAGGCGAGGTTGTCCTCCACCTGCTGCATCGTGCTCATGCCGGAGAGGACCACCGACACCGGTTCCATGTCCCACAGATAGTCCAACGCCCACTGTACCGGCGTCCGGTGACTGCCGCTCTGTTCAAACACTGCTGTGACCTTATCCGGCGGCACAGCCAGCTTGCCGCCCATCAGCGGCTCCATGATCACCGCGCCGATGCCCTTGCCTTCCAGCCGTTTCAGTCCCTTCATGCCTGCCTGCTTTTGCTCATCCAGATAGTTAAGCTGTATCTGCCCGAACTCGAATCCGTCGTATCCGTCCAGTATCTCCTCGAAAGCGGCAAAGTTGTCGTGGAACGAAAAACCAATGTGCCCGATCTTGCCCGCCTTCTTCGCGCGCTCCGCCTTGCTTAATAGATCGTACTTCAGCACCACGTTGCGCCACGTGTGGGCGGACAGCGAGTGCAGCAGGTAGAAGTCGATATGCTCGTCACCGAGCCGCCTGAGCTGCTCGTCCAGAAACTTATCGAAGTCGCCCTCCTGCTGTATGAAAAACACCGGCGACTTGTCCGCAACCGATACCTTTTGCCTGTAGCCGTCCTTGAGCGCCCGGCCCAGCGCCACCTCGCTCACGCCGCCGTGATACGGATACGCCGTGTCCACGTAGTTAACTCCGCTGTCGATGGCGTGGCGTATCATGCGTGCGGACTCCTCGAAGTCTACGTCCTTGCCCACGTTGCCGCCGCCCTTCACGGGCAGCCGCATGCACCCGAACCCCAGCGCCGATACCTTCACACCCGTCTTGCCAAACTGCCTGTATTGCATATGTATATCTCCTCCCGAAGTCAAACGGACAGCCCATCGGCTTTTGCGGTAAGCTCCCCGCGTTTAGCCAGTTCTTATCCGCATCTTAACGATGTCCGGCTTTTTCCGCTGTCATACAGTATAGTCCTTTGAGCAAACTCTAAGTCAAGACCCAATCGCGGATACTTTATTTGTACACTTATACAAAAATAAACTGCCGTTTCTTTTTGCCCTATTCTACCGCTATCTCTGGTCCACCCTTGTTGTGTATATTTCTCCTTTGTGTATAATATAACCAACACCATTGTCTGGGAGGATGCCTCATGCGCTCATCGCTGGCCGCCTACTCCTTTTCGCATTTCTGCGTGGATTTCGCCTGTTTCTGGCTGCTGTT
>JAEWWC010000237.1 GCA_023396555.1 Bacillota bacterium | reverse complement strand
TTCTCTGCGGCTGCTGTGCCTGCTGAGATTTTTTCCACTGCAGCTGTGATTCGTCGATATACATTTTGTTTCCGTTTTGTTCCATATTTCACCGTCCGGCTTTCCTGTTATTTCCCCGTTGCCACCTAAAAAGATTATATCCCGCGCAACTCTGGATCGCGCTGGGTGGTCATATATATTGACGTATTTTGCGCCAGAATTGTTCCGATAATTTTCAGACCGGCTGACGCGCCGCTACCGCGCCGCCGCTTGTCAGCAGCACACCAGCTTCGCCTTCCTTATCGCTCCACACCTTTTTTTCGTCCCAGACGAAGTCACCCGCACCCTCGCCGCGGCACACCACCGTCAGCGGTTTGCCCGCTTTGAGCGCCGCGCCCTGCGGGAACACGAACAGCTCGCCGCCCTTATCGGACCATATCAGCCAGCCGGAGATGTCGGTGTCCTGATCGCCCATCAGCGTCACCGTCTGCGCGTCCGTGTCGATGTCCATGCTGACGGACACCTCGGCCGTCTGCGGCTGTGGGTTCTCCACCGTCAGTTTGCCGTCCTTCGCCGTCAGCAGCACGCCCGCCTCAAAGTCCTGAGTGACATATACATCCGCCCCGATCAGCGCCGCCTGCACGCGCGGGTTGGCCGAGTCTTCATCCTCCAATGTGCTGGTGGATATCACCGCAGTCCCCGGCGATGCCGCTTTGCCGAAAGCCTCGGACGTCGCGTCCGGGTTGCCGTGGTTGCCCACCTTGAGCACATCCGCCTTAAGATCGACGCCCGCGTTGATCAGGCTCAATTCCTCGTCGAACTGCATGTCGCCCGTGAACAGCCACGTGAGGCCGCCCGCGCGAAGGCGCAGCACCAGCGAGTTGTCGTTGTCGTCGTCCGCGTTGAATTCCAGCGGCCCCAGCACCTCGAACACCGCGCCGGAGTCGGTTTCAACCGTATCCCCCGCTGACAGCCGCGTGAGAGAAAGCCCCTGCTTTTCCGCCAGCTTGTCGATCTTCTCCTTGTCCTGAGTGATGGAAGCGGCGTATACCATGCCGATATCATACCGCTGCCCCGCCGCCGCCACGCCGCCGATGTGGTCGCTGTGCGTGTGCGTCAGGAACACGGCGTCCAGGGTGTCCACGCCACGCAGCGCCAGCGCCTTCAGCAGTGCCAGACCCGCCGTCTTCTCTCCGGTGTCGATCAGATAGTTCTGTTCGCCCAGCTGCACCAGTATCGCGTCGCCGTAGCCCACGTTGATCACCGTCACCGCGATTTCAGGGTCAGCGGCTTGCGCGGGATCGGGTGTAGGCACACTGCTTGCCGGTTGGTCCGGCTCCGTTGGTTCGGGCGTCGTTTCCGGCTTGGCGGTCTGCGTCCCAGCCGCTGTTTCCGTCGGCGACAGTTCCTCATTATTTCCCGCGCAGCCGGCCAAGGCCAGCAGCAGCGCTAATATCAAAGCGATGAAATGATGTAACCTTAAGTGCATCCCGCTTCCTTTCTTACAGCAATTGGCGCGTTTAGTATACCGCAAAACAGGAGCAAACGCATCATTGTTCCGAGTTTATTTACAATTTAAACAGGCCTTTCGGCAGGGAATTTCCAGGAGAAATTGCTATCGGCTTTATCTCAATACTTTATGGATTATGGAATTGGATTTTGATAACCTTCCCTAATTATATCCTTATAGTTTGAAGGCAGCATATAACTTCTTACATGTTCAAACTTTTCAATTTCAACATCTCCCGAGCCTCTTACCGTAACAGTAATATAATCAAGCCCGACACTGATATGCGGCCCTATATAAGAATCAACTTGAAGTTTCAATCTGAAAAAGAATGTCCGGTATCCATCCGGTCTTTCAGCGCTCAATACATAAACTGTGTACGGAAAGACCTCTACGGTTTGTGTCAGGTACTTTGAGTAGTATTTATCAACTTCTTTCTGAATATATGGCATCAGCAATGTTATAAAAATATCCTGGTACAATTCTTCCCTTGATTGCTCCGGCGGCTGATATGGTCTATCCGGCGCGGCGGCAGCCGCCAATACAAATAATATAAACTGACATACGAATATTAATATAATGAATGTGGCAACAGATCTCATTCCCTCACCCTTTTCAATTATATTAATATTGGATGCGATACTATAAAATTCCTACCGATTATATAATAGTTTGCAGTATACAAAGCATAGTGGCTGGGATTCTATCATTTCGCAGCATGTCGAATACTGTCGTAAATTTTATTTATATTTTGGCAGTATTTTGTTATACTGGTGATGCAATAAAATTGCATAATAGGAATATAGAATGATAATGAATAAACGATCATCAAAAGTATTGTTAATTCTACTTATATTTTTGTCTATTTTAAGTCTTCTTTTGTGTTTTGTCGTTCCCGACCCCCTACACCACCAGCAGCGCCATCAGCGGTATCGAGATTACGGAGATTAACGTGCTCACCACCACAAGGCGCGAGGCGTATACCGAATCCAGCCCGCTGCGCTGCACCAGCACCACGCTCATCGCTGCCGCCGGCATCGCTGTGATGAGCACCGGCACCGACAGCAACAACCCGGACATGCCCAGCGCCTTGAGCGCGGCAAACGCAAGCAGCGGCAGCAACGCCAGCCTGATCGCGCTGTAGCCGTATACTTTTATGCCGCGCATCACATCGGCGAGGCGCGCCGACGCCAGTATCATGCCGATGATCATCATTGACAGCGGCGTCTGCAGCGCGCCCAGCATGGTGAGCAGGCTGGATATAAACTCAGGCAGATGCACCCTGCCGATCAGCAGCCCCAGCGCCGCGGCAGTGGCATAAAACGGCACGTTGAGCAGCATGCGCTTGTCGAACCGGCGGGCGACCGGCTCCGTCCGTCCCAGCAGGAGCGGGGTGAAGCCGTAAAGCATTATGTTGAGCGGCATGGAAAACAGCACCGCGTACAGCAGTCCCTTAGCGCCCAGCAGCATATAGCACACCGGCCAGCCAAGAAAGCCGTAGTTATGGAAGTACATCGTCGCCTGGATCACGGCCCGGCTTCTCCGGTCCCGGGGCTCCAGCAGCCGCGACAGCGGAAAGCTCAGCAGCAGCGTCGCCAATGTGATGCACACGGACGCAATGATCAGTATCAGCATGTCGCTCCTGATCGCGTCAAAGTCCGCGTCGTTTACTCCGGCCAGTATGCTCGCCGGCACTGCAATGTTGAGCACCAGCGTTGCCAGCAGCCCGCGCGCCTGCTCCGATGGTTTCGCGACCCTTCCGAATATATAACCGATCAGTATCAGCAGCAGTACCGCACCGACCTTCTCCAGTATCACAAGAAAGTTCATAGCCCCTCCACAGTTGCAGTCATTGATAGTCAGCGTTTATTATACGCCCACGGGAGGACTGGTGCAAAGCCTTTCTGCTCCCGCGTTGGTCACAATCTTTTCACAGGCGCCCCCATATAAAACCGTACGGCGTTGTGGTACAATCATGGCAGCGACAACCGGAGGAAAATATATGGATGAGGACAAAACGCTGATAGCGCTGATGCAATGCGCGTCTTACGACACGGAACTGCTGATGCAGAAAATATCTGATGGCGTCAATCTGCTGGGCGGCTTCGCGCAGTGGATACGCCCCGGTATGAACGTGCTGCTGAAGGTGAACCTGATCAGCCCGATGCCCCCCGAATCGGCGGCGGTGACGCATGTGGATTTCGTCCGCGCCGTGGTGCGGCTGCTCCGGCCGCTGGGCTGCACCGTATGGGTGGGCGACAGCTCGGGCGGCGCGATAGGTGGCAAGGCGCAGACGGGCAGGAGCTTCACTGTGTCCGGCCTGGAGGCCATGGCGCGCGAGGAAGGCGCGGTCATCCGCAACTTCGACCGCGAGGGTCCGGTCAAGGTGCAGACGGCGGACGGTTCGGTGATGTATCTCGCGAAGCCGGTGTTCGAGGCGGACTTCATCATCAACCTGCCCAAGCTGAAGACGCACATGCTGGCGCTGTACACCGGCGCTGTGAAAAACCTGTACGGCTGCGTGCCCGGCCTGATGAAGGCCACATACCACAAGCAGGCGCAGTCCGCGCGGGAATTCGGCGAGGTGGTCTGCGAGATCAACAAGCACGTCAAGCCGGGCCTTATTATCATGGACGGCGTGGTCGCGATGGACGGGCAGGGCCCCACGTCGGGCAAGCCCTACAGCGCGGGAAAAATACTGGTCGGCATGGACCCGCTGGCGCTGGACGCCGTCGCCGTGCGCATGCTGGGGCGGGACATACGCGAGCTGCCGGTATACGCCGCTTCGGTGCGCGACAGCATCGGCGAAGCGGACCTTGCACGCATCTCAGTGTGCGGTGACTACAGCACCCCGCCCCGGTTGGCGGGCTTCAAGCTGCCCCGCGTGATGGGCGCGGAGAAAGCGCCGGGCGGCATGTTGGGCAGGATGATCGACCTGATGCGCACGCGGCCCTTGGTGGATGACGCCATCTGCAAGCGCTGCAACGTGTGCGTGGAGAGCTGTCCGGTAGAGGCCATCGACAAGGCCACCAAGCGCATCAACTATGAGATATGCATCGGCTGCATGTGCTGTCACGAGATGTGCACCTATCACGCGGTGAAGCTGGTGCGCGCAAACCCGCTGATGCGCGTACTATCACGCCCCAAATGAGCCTGTGACCCGTCCGCCTTGGCTACGGCTGACCACTAAATACGTTAGAATGGCTGTTTCCTGCATTGGAGTCAGCCTTTTCCTTTTTATTAAGATATTTGTTTCACTCCGTAAAATTTTATTCACACTCGTGTTTTTACCCGGCTCAAACTGTTTATCTATAAATAAAAAGGGAGAACGCTTATGGCCGGCATCAGAATCGTCATCGTGGATGATTCAAGTTTTTCAATCGCGTTTATCAAAGACATTCTTGAAGACAACGGATTTGAGGTGGTCGGCCAAGCCGGCACGCTGGAAGAGGTCATGCAGGTCGTCCGGGAGACCAAACCAACACTGGTTACAATGGATATGACGCTGCCGGGAACGGACGGCCTCGAGTGCACCCGCGCCATACACGACATTGACTCTGGCATCAAGGTCATCGTCATCAGCTCCATGATGGACGATGAAATTGTCAAGGAGGCCCGGAGCAACAGGGTTTCCGCCTATCTCCAGAAGCCTGTGGATTCGGACGCGCTGGTCACAACGGTCAACCGCATCATGGCGCATGAGGAACTGTATCATTATCTGGAAACCCACTACTTCCCCGTATTCAAGGAAGCCCTGCTGGACGGCCTGAACAGAATGACAAAGACATTGGCGACATACAAGGATGAGTACGTCAGCAAAGATGAATATAACTCGCAGGGCATGACGGTAATCGTCGGGGCCATCGGCGAGTTCTCCGGCCGGGTGCTGATCGATCTTTCCAAGCAAACAGCTGCGGGGCTGGCGTCCGCCATGTTGAGGAAGGATACGGACAACAACGATGAGATCACAGCCGTGCTGGGCGAGTTCGCCAACATCGTCTCCGGCAACGCCTGCTCCATACTGAACCGCCAGAACAAGGCGCTGGGCCTCCGGATAGCTCCCCCGTCCATACTGTACGGAGACAAAATACTCATCTCCGCGCCCGACTTCAACACATCCACCGTCGTCGCCGAAACGGCATACGGAGATATCATGCTCAATATCGGCTTCCAAAGGGGGGATGAAAAATGGATCTGAACACCATCAATCCTTTCCTGGAATCCTTTGAAGCCATCATGCCCCAGCTGGGCTTCGGCTCCATCCGGCGCGGGGACCTCAGCATCAGCGAACAGCAGCTTAATTTCACCGGTGTGATGATCATCGTCGGCATCGTGGGCGCGCTGAAGGGCAACGTGGTATACTGTCTGGAAATGGAACACGCCAAAACGATCGCCTCCACCATGATGATGGGGATGCCCGTGGATGAACTGGACGAGATGTCACAGAGCGCGTTGTCCGAGCTGGCCAATATGCTGACGGCTACCGCGGCAACCGGCTTCTCCGAGATCGGCCTGCCCATCGATATCTCCACGCCCACGCTGCTGCACGGCGAGAACGTCAGCGTTAAGATGAGCGCCAAGCAGGCGGTGTGCGTCCGGCTCTTCGCCGACGACATGCCGATGGATGTCAACATCGCCTTCGAGGAATAATACATAAGCACAACACGCCGCGCCGCGCTGCCGCGGCGTTTTTATTATCCGCGAAAAAAGCGGGCTATTTCTCCCGCCTGTCTTGTTCCTTATCTAGCGGCTATACCAGCGCGCCCTCCGCCATGCTCTCCTCATACGCGTCCAGTATGCCGTACTGCCGGCTTTCCGCCATCCGCACCAGCGGATTCCGCTGCATCAGGCTGTAGGCCTGCCGTGCCTGTTTGAGCTTCGCCGCGTTACAGCAAGACACCATGACAGCATCCATCTGGTCCTGAGACAGCGTACCGTCGTCCACCAGATCCTGCAGCCTCTCCCCTGTATCTGAAAGCACAGCCGCCGCCGCGTCCCGCTGCTTCAGCGTCATCGCGCCTGACTCCGCCAAACCGTTAAGACTCCTCGTCAGCGCCGCGGGCACGGACTGTCGCGCCTGCTTCAGCCCCGCGAATATCTCGTCTGCCTGATCGTCCGTGAGGTCGCCCCGCAGCACCATATCGTCCAGCGTGTCCTGAATGTCGTCGTCGGACAGGCGGCTGCCCGCCCGTCTTATGCTATCCAGTATGCCGCGAATATCGAGCGCCGTGCCTTCCGCTGAACGGTGAGTCTGCATATGCTCCGCCGTAAGCCCCTGCCGCTCAGCGGCGGGCTTGCCTGACGTACCCTCCGGCTGACGGCGCGGTGCATCGGAAGACTGTTCCGTCTCCGCATTAGCGGTACTGCCCATCTGCGGCGCTATGCCGCCAGTCGGCAGGTTCCGGTAATTCATCAGTTCAGCGTACCCGGCAATCGTGCTCACTAAAATCCTCCGCGAGATGCTTATGCTTTTATATGGGCACGTTTGGACAGTGTTAAACACCTTTCTGGCGCTCCCTGAAAAAATTACCGCTGTATGGCTTGCTGCCCGTCATTTCATCCCCCGTAAAAAGCTCGTCTGAAAAACAACCGCCTGTTTGGACAGCGCCCTTTCTGTTTATATATATCTATCTTAATAGTTCATATCACAGGAGACTTATTAATGGGGAACATCTACGTCGCGCGTCAGCCCATTTTCAACAACCGGATGAAGCTCAGCGGATACGAGCTGTTCTACCGGCGCAGCGAAAGGAACCTTTTTGAAGGGTCGGACGACGACCAGGCCACCGCATCGGTGCTGGCAGACTCTTTTTTTATGGGCTTCGACGAGCTGATAGATGGGACCCGCGGCTTTATCAATTTCTCGCAGAACCTGCTGCTGGACGAAACGCCGCTGCTGCTCCCGCCCGACAAGGTGGTGATCGAGATCGTGGAGCGCACCGAGATCACGCCGGAGCTGGTGGCTGCCTGCAAAAGGCTCAAAAAAGCCGGATACAAGCTGGTTCTGGATAATTTCACGGATGAGGAAGCCTACCGGCCGCTGCTGGAGCTGGCGGACATCATCAAAGTTGACTATTCCGGAATACCGCTTGCCCAGCAGGCGCTGATGATACGAAAATACCGCCCCATCACGTTTGCCGCCATGAAGGTGGAGACTGCCGATGAGTTCCGGCAAGCCTGTATTCTGGGCTATACGCTGTTTCAGGGATATTTCTTCAACAAGCCGGTGATGATCGGCGGCAGGGAGATCGGCACCTTGGGAGGAAGCATGGTGCAGATCACGCATAAGCTCTCCGCGCAGGACCCCAACCTCAAGGAGATTGCCGACATCATCGAACGGGACGTGGAGATGTCTTATCAACTGCTGCGCATCGCCAATTCGGCTTACTACCGTTCACGCGTGCCCATCACCTCCATCCAGCATGCGTTGATGCAGATCGGCCTCACGGAGCTTAGGCGCTGGTGCCATCTGCTGCTGATAAAAGGCCTCACCAACCCTGACAATACCGAGCTGATCAAGCTCTCACTGATACGCGGCCGCATGATGGCGCTGTTTGCCATCGCCACCAACAAAAAGCGCACAGAGTCGGATTATTTCATCACCGGCATGTTCTCCTCCATCGACGATCTGCTGGGCGAACCGATGAACAAGGTGCTCTCGCGGCTGCCGCTCACGGAACCGGTGAAGGCCGCTCTCCTCGGCGAGCCCGGACCGCTCCGCGCCGCACTGAATGCCGTGCTGGCGTTTGAACGCACGGACTGGGACGCTGTGGACAGTTTTCTGGAAGAGTCCGGCCTGCCCGAGGATACGTTCACGCCGATCTACCTGGACGCCCTTAAATGGCAGCAGGCGCTGGACGTTTAAACTGCCGGATAAGCGAGGCAAGGCGGTATGCCGTTTTGCTGATATAAACCCGTAAGGGAGGTAGACACATGGGCGAAATCTATGTGGCACGCCAGCCAATATTCAACAGCAGAATGAAGCTGTTCGGCTACGAGCTGCTATACAGAAACAGTGAAAGGAATCGGTTCTCCGGCACGAGCGACGATCAGGCAACCGCCGCCGTGGTTACCGATTCCTTTTTTATGGGCTTTGACGAGCTGATCGATGGCACGCGGGGCTTCATTAATTTTTCACAGAATTTGCTGCTGTCCGGCACGGCCCTGCTGCTGCCCAGCGACAAGCTGGTGATCGAGATCGTGGAGCGCACCGAGATCACTCCCGTATTCGTGGCGGCCTGCCGCCGTCTGAAACAGCTGGGCTACAAGCTCGCGCTGGACAACTTCATCGACGATGAGGCGTACCGGCCGCTGGTGGGCCTTGCGGACATGATCAAGGTGGACTATCATCGCACGCCGCCCGCTGTACAGGCGCTGATGATACGCAAATACAAGCCTGCTGTTTTCGTCGCGATGAAGATAGAAACGGCGGAGGAATTCAAGAACGCCTGCAACCTCGGCTACGGTCTGTTCCAGGGCTACTTTTTCAACAAGCCGATGATGATATCCGCCAAGGAGATCGGTTCGCTGGGCGGCAGCATGGTGCAGATCACGCAGAGGCTTTCCCTGCCCGAGCCGGATTTCAAGGGCATCGCTGCCATTATCGAGAAGGACATGGAGCTGTCTTATAAGCTGCTGCGCATCGCCAACTCCGCCTACTACCGGAGCACAATGGCGCCCATCAATTCCATACAGCAGGGTCTCGCACAGATAGGGCTCATAGAACTGCGGCGCTGGGCGCATCTGCTGCTGGTGAAAGGGCTGACCAACGCCCAAAACGCCGAACTCGTCAAAACATCGCTCGTGCGCGGAAAAATGATGTCGCTGTACGCGGAGGCCACCGGCCACAAGCCGGAGGAGTCGGAGTATTTTCTCACCGGCCTGTTTTCCTCCATCGACACGCTGCTGGACGAACCCATGGACAAGGTGCTCGCGCGCCTTCCGTTGACGGAAGGTGTGACGCGTGCGCTGATGGGCGGGCTCGGTCCGCTGCGCACGGCGCTGGATACCATAACAGCATTTGAAATGGCGGACTGGGAAACGGTAGACTCCTTTCTGGCAGCTATCGGTCTGCCAAAGGGTGCGTTGACGCCGCTTTATATCGGAGCCGTCAAATGGCAGCAGGCGCTTATCGTATAAGCCTGCCTCCCATATGAATATAGTCTTCCAGCACTTGGATTACCAAGCACATGAAGAAAATCCATGGGTGATATATACGTCGCACGGCCCTTATATGTTTGCTTGAGCTTTTCTAGTCTGATGCTGCCTGTAACCGCCAGATAAACAAGGGGGCGCTGATATGCGCCCCTACCATACATAACCGTCTTATCCCATCAGCTTTACCCACGTTTTGGGTCCCACGATGCCGTCCACTTCCAGCCCTTTGGCCTTCTGATAAGCCTTCACTGCTGCCTCAGTGTTGGGACCGAACGCGCCGTCTGTGCCTTTGGGGTCAAAGCCTGCCGCCTCCAGCGCCACCTGCACCGCCTTCACGTCGTCACCCTTCATATAGGGGTCGGCCAGCTTGAGCAGCCGCGTATACTTGACCTCGGGTAATTCGAGTGTCGTGTCCCCCATCAGCTTCGCCCACGTGATAGGTCCTACGATTCCATCCGCCTCAAGGTCGTTGGCCTTTTGGTAAGCCTTCACCGCCGCTTCAGTGTTGGGGCCGAATGTGCCGTCCGTGCCCTTGGGGTCAAAGCCCGCCGCCTTCAGCGCTGCCTGCACCGCCTTCACGTCGTCGCCCTTCATATAGGGGTCGGTCAGCTTGAGCAGCCGCGTATACTTGACTTCGGGCTTATCAGGCACTTCCGGAGAATCGGGCTCTTCGGGCACTTCCGGCTCGTCGTCCTCCCTGCCCATCAGCGCCTGCCATGTAAGGGGGCCCACGATGCCGTCCACCTCCAGCCCGTCGGCTTTCTGAAATGCTTTCACCGCCGCCTCCGTGTTGCGCCCATACGAACCGTCGATGCCCTTGGGATCAAAGCCCGCCGCCTTCAGCGCTACCTGCACCGCCCGTACATCCTCGCCCACCATCAGCACCGGCGTCACATACCGGAGCAGCCGCGTGTATTCCGCCGCCGGTTCCTCAGGAGGGTCCGGATTTGTTTCCGTCTTATCAAACAGCGCCTCCCAGGTTTTGGGCCCCACAATGCCGTCCACTTCGAGGCCTCTGGCTTTCTGGAACGCCTTCACCGCCGCTTCCGTTTTGGGACCGTAAAAGCCGTCGACGCCGCCGGGGTCGTAGCCTTTGTCCTTGAGCTCCGTCTGTACCGCCGTTACGTCCGCGCCGTACATATAAGGGCTGGTTATTTTGAGCAGCCGTGTCCAGGTGTCCCCCGGCACCGTGCTGCCAAAGCTTTTCAGATGACCGTAACGGTTCCATGACGTCTTGGATATCGACTCACGCACCACACCGTCACTCCGGCCCTTGGCATGCACCACAGTGCCGTCGCCCATATAGATGCCCACGTGATACATCCTGTTCTTCGACGAATACTTTTGGAACACCAGATCGCCCGTCTGCAGCGCCGACCGGCTGATGGCGCTGCACAAATCGAAGTAGATCCCGTTGGCCGTTTTGTCGCTTTTGGCGTGGCCGTTGTCTATCAGCCACTTCATGATCAGGCCGCTGCAGTCGTAAGCGCACAGATTCTTATATCCCGCCGCCAGCCGCTTCTTCCACAACGCGATGGCCCTGTTATAGTTGGATGCGATATTGTGCTCCCTGCGTTTGATCCACGCCTCGGTGATCTGAGACCCCGTCTGCCCCTGCGCCCCCAGCACATAGATGGAGCCGTTCTTCACCTGATTGTTGACAAATTCGCACATCTTCAGCGCAGCCGCGCTAACCTCTGCCATATAGCCTTCTCCCTTCAGCTTCTGCCCGTTTCCCGCCCATCCGGACGAAAAACCTCTTGTTACCACGATATGCGTACACGGCTTTTGACGTCCGTCATTATGTTTACATAAAAAAAGGCGCTGAAGCCTTTGCTCCCGCGCCTGCTGTTGCAAGGCTTCTCGTCTCCGTAATAACTTCATCGCCACATGTGCCGCCGTAACGTTCGCCCCAAACAGCGGTTCGCCGTTGGCCGTGCTCAGCCCTGGCTTCACAGCATTCCCCGCAGGCGATATATCTCCCATATTCGGCGCACGGTTATCCTCCTCCGGTGCATAGCCATTCCACCGCTCATCATCCAACAGCTGGTTGCCCTGCTTGCCGTGCACGTTCGCGCCCATCACCTCGCCCAGCTCGTGCTTGAGGTCAGCGATATCTTTCTCGGTCGCTTTATACTGCTTCTCCAGCGCATTCACTGTCGCGCCATCGTTCTTGAGCATGCTAAGGATTATTCTTCATTTTCTTTTGGTTGATAAGCCGCGATCGTATATAATTCATTTCCTTTACTATCCTCGACCCAAGCTTTATATATATGTCCAAACCCGGAATATGCAACCTTGAATGTATTCTTATCTATTAAACCATATATATATATACCTGTCTTAACACGATTTGGAAGACCATATGTCATTCTGTGCGGCGCTCCAAGTTTTTGCTGTAATTCTGATGGCGTTGTTTCTTTACTAATAAAACCCAACTCATCTTCTCTAATGTTAAAGCGTCTTTCCATTTTATATCTATTGGGATCAATCGTAACATCCTCAACACCAAATGACTCAGGTTCTTCTACTTCAGGTAATAATTCTGTATAAATACCATAGTATTTTTCCCCAGGATAATCTACAAAGTATAGTACACCAAATTCTGTATTGTATTCATACTCCGTGAATCCTCTCCAGTCGATAAACATACCATGCGGCAAGCCCAAAGCATTTTTTATACTATCCATAGTCAAATGCTCATTTATTGGATCAGTTCCTTTATAGAAATAATTCATTTCCTCCATTGTGATATCATACCTGACTATATAACCAGTTTTTCCTACACATCCTGATAAAAGATTTATGAACAATACGATCCATAATAAACAAAATGACGCAGCTCTTTTCATTTGCCCCTCCTTTTTGTCACATATTATAATATGTTAGTTATTTATTATATTTTTGACCCCACATTATCTCTCCGGTATTCTTATCTTTTGAATACAATAACTCAGATCCTCTGAAGAAGTAATCAATTGTGTATCTTGACTCACTTGTATCCTCTTGATTCCCAATCGGCTTAAGTGATGTAACCGTTAGGCGTGTATCCCCAGGCTGCAAAATCTGACCCGGATTATAATGGTCTTCTATCGCTCCTTCTATCACGCCCAAAACTGTCGTTATTTCATTACTGAAAGGCGGCCAAAACAACTGCTTTACCTTATCAATATAGTCCTGCAGCTCTGTTCCTTCACCTCCATACTGCGGTAATGCAGCTTGGCTTAGCACCTCAAGCTCAACTTCGGCGTCATCCATGGGCATAACATACACAGCCCCATAACTAAAAGGATCTGTTTGAAAAAGACCGGCCTTGTCCATTGCTCCACTTTCCGTAATGCTATCCAGTACCTCTTTTGCATATCCACTTACATCATCAGTATTATTCTGCATTGCAAAATCCACAAGTCCGCCCAATGCATTTTTAAAAGAGTCTAAATCACTTTTATCTATTTCTTCCTTTGACGGTTGTTCCTCAGACTCTTCCCATACAAATTCGCTCGGCGGAGCTTGCGGCTGTGGTCCCGGCAATGACTCCGACTCATTTTTATTACCTTTGAAGAAATCCAAAACGTTGTTCATCCATTTGCTTAATTCCGCCTTCCCGACAGCCGTGCTTTCCTCCACATTTTCCTCATACTTATCCATATCCTCTTCTCTCGGTGGAGGTCCTTCCAGTGGTGACGGCCCCGCCGGATAACCCAGCTCCCAAGGATAGTTCAGACCCGTAACATGCATCGGAACATCTCTCGCCGAGAACTGCGGTTTCCCGATCTGCGGCGCTCTCATCTTATCGTCTTGCGCAACGTTCCACCGCTCATCGTCCAGCAGCTGGTTCCCCCGCTTGCCGTGCACGTTGGCGCCCATCACCTCGCCCAGCTCGTGCTTCAGATCGGATATCTCTTTTTCCGTTGCCTTATACTGCTTCTCCAGCGCGTCCACGGTTGCGCCGTCGTTCTTGAGCATGCTGGCGAACTGCTGTTTATGAATCGCTTTCAGTTATTCCTGCTGCTTCTTAATTTCATCGTTGTAGGCCGAGACGTTGTTAAACCTTGGCTCCATTATAGCACCCGGCTTGTTGTTTGTATAGAACGTATGATCGGGTTGCAGAAATAGATAAAGGCCCGCAATTTAAAGCGAGCCCGGAATACCATTCATATAATTTATTAAATCTCTAATTTATATCCCAAAATCCTTTCTAGTTCTTGTCTCTCTACCAGAATGAACTTAAAAGTATTACGTCCCCTTATCTTTATCATCTCTTCAAAATAGCTCACTTCGTATATACTAATTGCCTCGGGCAACGCGTCATTGTGGCAATAAATACAGCCAGCACTAATCCAATCATTATGGGTATCTTTATCGCTGAGATCATTGACCAGATCAATAAATTCGTTAATTCTCTCTTTATCCCTCATCACATTTTGTCCGAGGGTTAATGGCAGATATTCTGTCCATATCCCCCCTTTACCCCATTCGATACCATCAATCTTTAGTAAAGAAAATTCTGAGGCCAAATCACGCCTGACCAACGGCACATGGGCAGCGTCCGCCCCTCTTTCATATACGCGCAAAAATCTCATTTCAGGATCATTCTTTATTGTAAACAAGGAAGTTTTTTCATCATCAACATATCCGACAAATGAATCACTCTCTTCATTTATAAGTATCCAGTTATCGTCCGGCCAAAGAACATATTGTATTCCGTTGAGCTCAACACACCACTCATTGTCTTCTGTCCTAAATGAATGATATATTGGCGGAGTGCTATTTGGTTGTTCGTTTTTGTCAAGGGATATGCAGCCGCTTAAGGTACCTACCAATAGGATACTGAGAATGACTGTATGTACTATGTATTTCATCGCATACCTCCATTTTAATCCGGCCATTCTGTAGGGATGTATGAATTAAAGGTTCCCAGAACATCATATTTACTCGGATTATTTGGATCCATAATCGGGCCATTTATATCGGCAGCATATAACTCTTTGGAAATCGGCGACGCCAGATATATCCGCTCCACACCCGGCAGCCATGGCACCTGCTGGTCACCAATATAATAAGCCGCGTCCTTATAATATCCATTGTTTCCGCCTTCCTTGATAGCATCCACTATATCGCTCACAAGGCCAACCGGATTGAAGACATCAAAGCCCGATATCTTACCTGCATTTATCGCGTCCTTGATTGAGTCCTCAGTCCCCTGTGCAAAATAATTGATCACGTCGTCTGGCGTCTTCCCTAACCCTCCAGAAAATTCGTTTTCCTCATGCCCTGAACAATACGGATGCGTATGTACAAAAGAGACCGTTATGCCATCGTTGACCAATGTGTCCATAGCATTAGCAAAACTGTAGCCTATATCTTCTACACTTCCTGTCAGGTCGATGTCTTGCCGCTCCATCTGGTCGTTCCACCACATTTTCGCGAAATCTACATAGGAGCTGGCCAGCCCATCTATGATATCCGCATGGTTACCCTTAAACACATCCCCCAGTACATACTTCTTCTGCATGACTATGTTTCCATTTGCATCTACGACAGGTACATCCATGTGTATGATCATGGCACCCATTTCAACATTGTCTTTTCCTGTTTGCGTTACCGCAGGGTCGGCAAATGCCAAAGCCGCTTCTTCTTCCGTATCATACGTCTTGTTCGCGAACCCATCCGCCTTCTCAGACCACTCCCTCTGCTCGTTTAGTGCTTCAATCTGATCCCTCAGCTTACTGGCCTCATTTAAATTCCGGCTATAACCGTGTTGATATGATCCATATTTCGGATCGTACAACGAAGACGCACTCATCTGATCATTGTAACCTCTCGCCAGCGTTTCCCTCATCCCAAGCTGTTTTTTCATATCCGTCAACTGAGTATTGAAGTCCTTTTCGGAGATGTAATCATATGTCGTATCACCATCTGTCTCATCCTCATAGTCTTCCGGCTTGTATCCGAAGAAAGAATCCGCGCCATCATCCAGCCCCGTCACATGCGCCGCCGTATCTTTCGCCGCAAACTGCGGTTTCCCGCTGCTCATGTCCAACCTTGGCTTACCCGCATTCCCTATGGGCGGCATGTTCCCCTTATTCGGCGAATGCTTTTCGCCCTCCTCCGGCACATAGCTACCCCACCGTTCATCGTCCAGCAACTGGT
>JAEWWC010000166.1 GCA_023396555.1 Bacillota bacterium | reverse complement strand
CCCTGCACGCCCAAGGGCGTGATACGGCTGATCAAGAGCACGGGCACCGAAATCAGCGGCAAGCGCGCCGTGGTAGTAGGCCGCAGCAACATGGTCGGGAAGCCGGTCTCGCTGCTGCTGATGAACGAGAACGCGACGGTCACGATGTGCCATTCGCGTACGCAGAACTTGGCCGAGGTGTGTGCCGAAGCGGATATTCTCGTTGCGGCCATCGGCCGGCCGGAGATGATAAAGGGTGATTTCGTTAAGCCGGGTGCGGTGGTTATTGACGTGGGCACCACCAAGGTGGACGGCAAGCTCAAGGGCGACGTGCTGTTTGATGAGGCGGCGCAGAAGGCCGCGTTCATCACGCCGGTGCCGGGCGGCGTGGGACCGATGACGATCACGATGCTGATGGAGAACACCATCGAGGCGGCTCGCATCTATGGCTGAAGTTGTTTTCACCGTTTCGCAGATCACCGAATATCTTTCCCGCAAGTTCTTTCAGGATCCTTTTATCAGCGCGGTGAACGTGGTCGGCGAGGTGACAAACTTCTCGATGTCTTCAGTGGGGCATGCGTTCTTCTCCCTAAAGGACGAGAACAGCATGCTGGGCTGTATCGTTTACGATTTTGAGGCGCATCCCGACAGGGATGCGATTGCGGACGGTGCGCTCCTCCGCGTGGGCGGGCGCGTGACGTTCTACAGGAAGAGCGGCTCCATCCAGCTTGCAGTGGAGTCCGCAGTACTGCAGGGTGTGGGCGATCTGTTTGTCCGCTTTGAACGCACTAAAAAGAGGCTGACGGAGGAAGGGCTGTTCGATGCGGCTCATAAAAAGCCGCTGCCGCCGTTCCCGACGCAAATCGGCGTGGTCACCTCCACGTCGGGCGCGGTACTGTACGACATCATCAACGTGGCGACGCGCCGCTTTGACGGTATTCGCATCACGGTGTATCCGGTGCCGGTGCAGGGGGCGGATGCGGCAACGCGTGTCAGCGAAGGCATCGTGCATTTCAACCGCACGCGCAGTGTGGACGTAATCATCGTGGCCCGTGGCGGCGGCTCGTTCGAAGATCTGTTCGCTTTCAACGAGGAGACTGTGGCCCGGGCGGTATACGCGTCGGATATCCCCGTGGTATCGGCGGTGGGACACGAAACGGATTATACGCTGTGCGATATGGCGGCGGACCTGCGGGCGCCCACGCCTTCCGCGGCGGCTGAGCTGGTCGTCCGGGAGAAGAAGGCGGTCATCGATGCGCTGGAGGACAAAAAAGCAGCGCTGGGACAGGCGCTGCTCGGTGTGCTGCAGACGCGTGAAAACAGGGTAGCGGCAGCAGCCGCTTCTCTCACGCCTTATCCGCTTCGGATGAAAATAGACAGGATAGAGGAACAGATTGAAAGCCGTCTGGAGCTGATGCGCCGTGGTGTGTCTGCCAAACTACAGGCTTGCTCGATGCGTTTGGAACATTATCAGGACAGGCTGGAGAGCCTGAATCCACGCAATGTGTTGGCACGCGGTTATGCGCTGGTTTACAGCGATGAGGGCGGCGTCATCACATCGAGTGGAGCAGCATCGAAACGAATGGAGATAGAATTCGCCGACGGGCGCGTGTCGGTAGAAAGGACGGAGCGCTGATGGACGATTTCGAAAAGGATCTGCGCAGACTGGAAGAGATTTCCCAGCAACTGCAGTCGGGCGAATCGGGCATTGAGAAGAGCATGGAGCTGTATGCCGAAGGCGTGAAGCTGGCGGAGATGCTGCAGAAGCGCCTGAACACCTATAAATCCAAAATAGAAATACTGGAGCACGAGGCTAAAGGGTCATGAATACGGCTGCGGAAAACCTGAAAAGATACGGCGCCATGGTGGATACGCGTCTTAATACGCTGCTGGAAATCATGTGCGAGCCGGGGACGCTCAAGGACGCGATGGGTTACAGCCTCGCAGCGGGCGGAAAGCGGCTGCGGCCGGCGCTTTGCCTGATGACGGCGGACATTTTCGGGGACCCGATGAAGGCGCTGGACTTTGCCTGTGCGCTGGAGATGATCCATACCTATTCGCTGATTCATGACGACCTGCCGTGCATGGACAACGATGTGTTGCGGCGCGGCAAGCCTACCAATCATGTGGTGTTTGGAGAAGCCTATGCGCTGCTCGCGGGCGACGGCCTGCTGAACTGCGCGTTCGAGGTGATGCTGGAGTGCGCGGGTCGCAATGCGGGGGATGGTCTGGACTACGTGAGCGCGATGCGCATCATTGCGAATGCCGCGGGTGTGAAAGGCATGATCGAAGGACAGGCCTGCGACATCGCGTTTGAAGGACATGAAAAAGACGAGCAGGTGCTCCGGCATATCCACGAGCGCAAGACGGGTGCAATGATCAGCGCGTCGGTACTCAGCGCTGCGGCGCTTTTCAGGGCATCGGCGCAGGAAACAGCTGCACTTGAAACATATGGCAGCCGGCTGGGACTGGTCTTTCAGATCGTGGACGACATACTTGACGAGGTGGGGGATGAAGCCCTGCTCGGAAAATCGATCGGCAAAGACGCGAATTCGGAAAAGCAGACGTTTGCGCGGGTTTACGGCATAGCGGAGTCCAGAAGCATTGCAAAAAGATTGACCGGCGACGCGGAACGGGCATTGGGCGTTTTCGGCGAACGGGCTTTCAATTTAAAATCCATCTCCCAATACATGCTGATGCGCGACAGATAAAACCGGAGTAATTACCGTAAGCGGCAAAATATTGCTGCTTTTTTTATTTACGCCATATATGAATCACCTGAAAAGAAACCTTCCTTTGCTAATTGGAAGGGTGTTGTATATGCGGATTTCTGTTAAGCTATACAAGGTAAAATGCGTTGCATATGCAACAAATTGGGCGGTATAAAAGAAATTTGCCATGGTAAAGCTAGTCATATCAAAGCACCTCAAGGAGATATGACATGCTGACGAACAAGGTTGAGATTTGCGGCGTTGACACATCCAAGCTGCCTGTCATGAAGCCACGGCAAATGAAGGAGACGATGCTCAAGGTCAAAGCCGGAGACCGTGCCGCACGCGAAGAATTTATTCGGGGGAATCTCCGTCTGGTCTTAAGCGTCATCCAGCGCTTCACTGGCCGGAGAGAAAATATGGACGATCTGTTTCAGGTGGGCTGCATCGGGCTGATCAAAGCCATAGACAACTTTAACGTGGAGATGGGCGTCCGCTTTTCCACCTACGCCGTGCCGATGATCACCGGAGAAATCCGGCGCTATCTGCGGGACAACAACAGCATCCGCGTGTCACGCTCGCTCCGTGATATCGCGTATAAAGCGCTGCAGATTCGCAATACGATGGCCAAAAAGGACTGCAGCGATCCCAGCGTTGAGAAAATCGCGGCTGAGCTTGGAATCAGTGTTGAAGACGTTGTGTTTGCGCTTGATGCCATACAAGACCCTGTGTCGTTGTACGAGCCGGTTTATCATGACGGCGCGGACGCCATCTATGTGATGGACCAGCTGCAGGACAAAAGCTGCGCCGACGAGAACTGGCTTGAAGGAATCGCGCTGAAGGAAGCCATTGAAAAACTGGGGGAGAGGGAGCGCAACATCATCAGGATGCGGTTTTATCAGGGTAAGACGCAGATGGAAGTGGCGGACGAGATCGGCATCAGTCAGGCACAGGTTTCCCGTCTGGAAAAAAATGCGCTGAAAAGCATGAAGAGAAGTATTTAAGAATACAATGAAAAAGTTAACTACCGGGATAACGGCAATGCGTATCCCGGTCTTTTTTATATGTTCTGCATAATATGATATATAAAGTGAGGTGATGACGATGACACGTTATGCCAAACTGCGGCAAAAAGAAGTTGTCAACGTACTGGACGGCGCAAGACTGGGATACATATGCGACCTTGTAATCGACATGCCGACAGGCAAGGTGACCGCCATTGTTGTGCCGGGGCCCACGCGTCTTTCGTTCCTGTTCAAGGGCGAAAGGGACAGCATTATACCGTGGCAGAACATCAGAAAAGTAGGCGAAGATGTCGTGCTGGTGGAAATAGACGTGAACTGTATGCCAAACTACCGCGAATAATTGTATTTCTTCATAATTATGCTATAATAGTAGCAAATAAGGCATGGGGGCGCATTATGAAGTGCATATATTGCGGTTTTCTTGAGAGCAAGGTGGTGGATTCCAGGCCGACGGACGAAGGCAGCTCCATACGGCGTCGCCGTGAGTGCCTGTCCTGCAAGAAGCGTTTCACGACGTATGAGAAGATCGACAGCCTCCCGCTGCTTGTCGTCAAAAAGGACGGAGAGCGGGTACCCTTTGATTCGGACAAGATCAAGATCGGCATCATCAAAGCGTGTGAAAAGCGGCCGGTACCCATGCAGGAAATAGAAACGCTGGTGCTGAACATAGAGAAGGCCATATTCAATTCGCTCCGGCAGGAGATTTCCACCAAGGAGATCGGCGAACTGGTCATGAAGGGCCTGAAAGATCTGGACGATGTGGCATATGTGCGTTTCGCCTCAGTATATAAGGAATTCAAGGACGTAGATACGTTTATGCAGGAGCTACAGCGCCTGTTGGAAGAAAAGTAGGATGCAGCAAATACAAAAAGGTTTTACACTTTGGAAGAAAAATGGAGTTAGGTTTCTGACGATACCGGCTTTTGAAAGAGCCGGGGGCGTTACATGCGCGTTTTCCACTCGAATCGGCGGCGTAAGCCCTGAACCGTTCGATACTTTGAACTTCAGCCGTTCAAGGGAACCCAATCAAGAGCATTTCCTTGAAAACATGCGCCGCTTCGGCGGCGCGACCGGCTTCGACAGTCAGGCTGCCGTGCTCGACAACTATGAACATGGCATTCGGCTTTACCGGGCTCAGAAGGAGGACGCCGGACGGGGAATATGGCGCGAGATGGTATCGGAACCATGCGATGGTCTTTTTACCGACGAAACCGGACTGCCGCTTATTTCGCTCCATGCGGACTGTGTGCCGCTGTTTTTTTATGATCCTATAAGGCGTGCTGTTGCCGTCTGCCATGCCGGCTGGCGCGGCGTAACCAGCCACATGATAATCAAGACCTTGGAAGCGCTGATAGGCATCGGCTGCAGGCTGGACGATATACTGGCGGCGGTGGGCCCGTGCATCAGCGTCCGGAACTTTGAAGTGGGTGAAGAGGTCCGGGATATTTTTGTCCGGGAATTTGGCGAAGAGTCGGTGCAAACGAGAGAAGGACGGCTGTACGCCGATTTGAATACCGCCTGTGTGACGGATATGCTGGCAGGCGGAATCAGCCCCCGAAACGTAACGGTGGCGGATATGTGCACATACGGAGATTCGTATCTGTTCTATTCTCATCGGCGCGATAAAGGGCAGACGGGCGCAATGGCTGCCGTAATTTTGTTAAAGGAAGTTGAACAGAATGAATGAAAAGGTGCTCATTGTCGACGATGAACCGAATATACTGGAATTGCTCGAATACAATCTGAAAAAAGAAGGCTATGATGCTCTTCGTGCCGAAACAGGCGAGGCGGCAGTGGCGATGATCTCAAAGCAGCGGCCGGACATCGTGCTGCTAGACCAGATGCTGCCGGGTATCGATGGGCTGGGCGTTTTGAAATCGATACGGTCCACCGAAGCACTGGCGGATATGCCGGTGATCATGGTGACGGCGCGAGCCGAAGAGGTGGACAAGATCATCGGCCTGGAGTTGGGCGCTGACGACTATGTGTCCAAGCCTTTCAGCGTTCGCGAGCTTTGCGCCCGGGTCAAAGCGCTGCTGCGACGTTCCAAAAAGCTGGAAACACAATCCCAGCCTGTCATGAACTACAAAAACCTGCAGGTAGACAACGCAAATTATAAAGCCTACATCAGTGGTGAAGAACTGAAATTGACGCTTAAGGAATTTGAGCTGCTTGTGCTTTTAATGTCCAGCGGCACGCAGGTGCTGACGCGAGACATGATACTCAATAAAGTATGGGGATATGATTACTTCGGCGAGACGCGTACCGTGGACGTGCATATTACGAATCTGAGAAAGAAGCTGGGCGATTACGGAGATCGGATTGAGACGGTCAGGGGTGTCGGCTATCGCTTCAATATGAAAGATGAACCGAATATTTAAAAAAATTGTATTCAGGATTAGCCTGCTTTTTCTGATCGTTATCATCATTGTAAGTCTGCTGACAGTGGTATATCTTGACAGGTCTTATAAGAAGGATGTCAGAGAGCAGCTGCTCAATATCGCGGAAGTCACGGAAAGCTTTATGCTGTATGAGGAAAACAACAAGCCGGCTTTGTACAGTATTGATAAGGCTCAGGATGCCCGTATTACGATCATAGACTTTAATGGCAAGGTCGTATTTGATACGCGGGCGAACGCGGATGAACTGGAAAACCATGCGGACAGGCCGGAGGTCATACTTGCCCTGAAAGACGGTTCGGCCAGTGACATCAGGCGGAGCAATACGCTGGGCACAGACATGATGTATTTTGCCTACCGGTCGGATAAGCTTCAGCAGATTATTCGTGTGGCGCTGCTGCTTGATGGCGTAGCCGCGTATTCAAGTTCCATTTGGATTCCGATACTGTCCATACTCCTTGTAGCGTTTCTGGTATGCCTTGGTATCGCGCTTTTTGTTTCCCGCGGCGTTACGCAGCCCATCATCCAGCTCCAGAAGGAAACCATTAAAATCGCCGAGGGCCGCTTTGGGGAACTCCGGAGCATCCGGACAGGCGACGAAATAGAAGCACTGTCCAGCGCGCTGAACCAGATGGCGGACAGGCTTCGGCGCAATATAGAAGCCATCTCAGAAAACAGCTCACGACTGGAAGCCGTTCTGCGTGCGGTGCCGGGCGGCATCATCGCTGTGGACAACGAAATGAAAGTGATCATGGCAAACCCCTCCGCGCGCAGCATGTTTGCCATAACGGACAAACCCGATGGCCGGTATTTCCTTGAAGTGACCCAAAATCGGGGTCTGGAAACGGTGATACGGGAAGCCCTTCAGAATACAAATGTCATTGAGCGGGAGCTGAATATTTCACGAGGCATGGACACGCTGTATCTGCAGGTATTTGCCGCTTCGATATTCAGCGAGGGAAAGGGATACGGCGTCATTCTGCTTGTTCAGGATATCACGCACCTGCGCAAGCTGGAGAATCTCAGAAAAGACTTTGTGGCGAATGTAACGCATGAACTTAAAACGCCGCTGACAGTGATCAGAGGTTTTGTTGATACGCTGAAAGATCCGGCTATGCCGCGCAGTGACATTGCGCGCTTCCTTGACATAATCGCGCTGGAGTCTGAGCGCCTGACACGCCTGATCAACGACGTTCTGCTTTTGTCCGAGATTGAGAATATCGCCGAAAGCCCCAAAACAACCATCGACTTGCGCGACGGCGTTCAGGAAGCCGTCCAATTGTTGGAGGGCGCTGCGCATGAGAAAGGGCTGTCATTCGTGGTGGATATCCCTGATGTCAGTATTGAGGTGGCGGCAGACAATGACCGTATCAAACAGCTTGCCATCAACTTGATCGATAACGCGGTCAAATACACACCCTCTGGCGGGCGGGTACATGTGTCGGTCTCTGCGGAAGAAACGATGGCCGTACTTCGTGTGGAAGACTCAGGCATCGGCATACCCGAAGCTAACATCCCGCGCCTTTTTGAACGGTTTTATCGCGTAGATACAAGCCGGTCGCGTTCGCTGGGCGGTACTGGTTTGGGGCTCGCGATTGTCAAACACATCGTCAGCCTTCTTGACGGACAGATTACCGTAAATAGCCAGGTCGGTGAAGGCAGCGTTTTTACCGTTTACCTTCCTCTGACGGCAGGTAAAACTTAAAAATATTTGTTCCAATGCTTGCTTAATTATTGGATTTGTGCTATATTACGCTACGTAAGCAAGATTTTCTGACTGGAGAGTGGGAGAAACCCACTCTTTTAAATTGTAAGGTCTGAAACAGGCACTGACTTCAAGTCAGCCTGTCAGAAAACATGGAAGGTGAACGACAATATCTGTGAAAATTGAAAAGGTGATCGAAGACCTTGTGTTGTCCGTTATCGAACAGAACGGATACGAATACGTTGGGACTGAATATAACAGGACCGGAGGCGCCAACGAACTGATCATCTATGCTGACAAGCCGGGCGGTCTCGGTTTGGACGATTGTGAGAAAATAAGCCGGCTGATCGATCCCATCATTGATGAAAAAGATCCCATTGAAGAATCCTATTGTCTTTGCGTCTCATCGCCGGGTCTGGACCGTCCTCTTAAAACAGACCGTGATTTTGCGCGCAGCATTGGAAAGATGGTTGACCTTCGTATGTACCGGCCTTCCGACGGCAAAAAGGAATGGACCGGCAAACTAATAGGCCACGATCAAGGCCATGTTGTGATTGAGACAGACGGCGAAGAAAAATCTTTTGAAAATAAAGATGTGGCTATTATCAGGCTGCATGTGGATATAACATTCGGAGGTGGAAATAAATGAGTTCGGAATTCTTAAGCGCCCTTGCGGCTCTTGAAAAAGAAAAAGGCATCAACAAGAGCATACTGATCGATGCGATTGAAAATGCCCTTGTTTCAGCATATAAGAAAAACTATGGCACGGTGCAGGACGTGAGGGTGGAAGTAGACCCCGACAGCGGCATGTTTAAGGTGTACGCGAAGAAGACAGTGGTGGAAACGGTGGTCGACGATACCGAAGAAATCTCGCTGAAGGACGCGCACAAACTCAACATCGCATACGAACCGGGCGATATCATTGAGCAGGAAGTGACGCCGGGTTCTTTTGGCCGCATTGCGGCTCAGACAGCCAAACAGGTGGTGGTACACCGTCTTCGTGAAGCGGAGCGCGGCGTTATCTATGAAAAGTTTGCGGAGCGCGAAGGCGAAGTGATGACCGCGTCCATTCATCGCGTGGACAAAGGCAGCGTTCTGCTGGAGCTGGATGGCGTGGAATGCATGATGCCTGCAGCGGAATGCATACCGGGCGAGCGCTACAACATCAACGATCACATCAAAGTTTACATCATGGAGGTTCGCAAAACCACGAAGGGACCGCAAGTGATCGTTTCCCGTACGCATCCGAACCTGCTGAAGCGCCTGTTTGAGATTGAGGTTCCGGAGATCATGCAGAATATCGTGCATATCAAGAGCGTGGCGCGCGAAGCCGGTTCCCGGACGAAGATCGCCGTGCATTCCGACGACGACAACGTCGATCCGGTCGGTTCCTGCGTGGGCCAGAAGGGCTCGCGTATCGACCGCGTGGTGGCCGAACTGGGCAACGAGAAGATCGATGTGATCCCGTGGAGCCCGGATCCGATTGAGTTCATCGCCAATTCGCTGCGCCCGGCCAAAGTGCTGATGGTGCAAATCAACGAAAATGAGAAAGCTGCAAAGGTTGTGGTACCGGATTATCAGCTGTCTCTGGCGATCGGGCGCGAAGGCCAGAACGCGCGTCTTGCTGCCAAGCTGACCGGCTGGAAGATCGACATCAAGAGCCAGTCGCAGATTGAAGCTGCGCTATTTGACAATCAGGAAGAAACGAAGGATAATGGGTTCGATTCGTTTGATGACGACATGCTGGGAATCGACGGCGACTTCAATGCTGGCAGTCCGGATGACGTATATGATGACGAAATGAACTTTGACGAGTAGTCGGTGTTCATTTGAGTGAGGCGGTATTTTTGAAAACAAAAAAGCTTCCAGTAAGAATGTGTATCGCCTGCCGGGAAGGGCGACCCAAGAAGGAGCTTGTGCGCGTGGTTGCAGCGGATGGCGTTCTGAATGCTGACGAAACAGGCAAAGCGCATGGCCGCGGGGCGTATTTGTGCCCTAACGTGGAATGCCTTGATAAAGCGAGGAAGATAAAGGCTTTTGAACGGTCGCTGGAAACACCGATGAGCGAGGACGCATACAACGCAATTAAAAGGGTGATACTGCGGCGTGGCATCAAATAAACTATCTATGGCAGGCCTTGCGTTTCGTGCAGGCCGGACGCTGGCCGGCAGCGCAGCCTGTGAAAAAGGACTCATGCTTCATCAGATATGTCTGCTGCTGATACAGCAGGGGTTATCCGAAAACAGCATAAAACAGTTCACGGGACTGTGTGAACGCTCCGGTGCGGAGTGGATGATGATAGGTCCTGACGATGATCTGGGTGCAGCAATAGGACGGCCGGGTGTGATGTTGGTGGGGATCACAGACGCCGGATTCGCAAAAGCGATAAAGAACAATTATCATGGTGGGAGTGGCATTGAATGAGTAAACTGAAGATTATTGACATGAACAAACAGCTGATGGACAAATCGAAACAAACTGTCACCCGTATGGAGTCGCTCCAGACGAGTGTGCAGTCGCATTTGGCCACGCTGAAACGCATTGAAGCTGATCTTATAAAAGTCGCTCGGGCGGAAGCGGAGGAAAAACGAATTCGTCAGGAGCAGGAACAGGCGAAGGCGGAAGCGGACGTGCGTGCGGCTGAACAAGCCAAAGCAGCAGCCGAAACCCGTGCGGCTGAGGAATCCAGAGCTGCAATGGTCAGCCAGCCTGCTACAGAAAATGTTCAGAAAACGGCCTCGCCAGTCATAGAGACTGCTCAAGCTGAAGTTGCGAAAACTCCCATAGCCGATAATCCACCAGTTGAGAAAATTGTCAATACCCTCGCTATTAAAAAAGAAGACGGCGATAAAGACGTCAAACTGACGGAACAGAAAGCTGCTGAATCCGTTGTTAACGTTGCCGAAGCCAAGGCTCCTGCGGCAGACCCGGTATCCCCCCAGGAAACCAGACCTCTTTCGCAGGATAACCGTCCGCCGAGGCAGGACGGCGGCAGACCTTATGGTCAGGATAACCGCGGACCGAGGCCGGATGGCAGCAGGCCGTATGGACAGGATAACCGCGGACCGAGGCCGGATGGCAGCAGGCCGTATGGACAGGATAACCGCGGACCGAGGCCGGACGGCAACAGGCCGTATGGACAGGACAACCGCGGACCGAGGCCGGATGGCAGCAGGCCGTATGGACAGGACAACCGCGGACCGAGGCCGGACGGCAGCAGGCCGTATGGACAGGATAACCGCGGACCGAGGCCGGACGGCAGCAGGCCGTATGGACAGGATAACCGCGGGCCTAGACCGGATGGCAGCAGGCCGTATGGACAGGATAACCGCGGGCCGAGACCGGATGGCAGCAGGCCGTATGGACAGGATAACCGTCCTCCAAGGCCGGATGGCGGCAGACCGGTTCCGGGAAAGAGACCCATGGGAGCAAAGACGTCCGATTCCGATTTGCCGTTTGTGCCGGTCGAAAAGCGCACAATTCCTGGCAAAAAGACGCAGCAGCAGAGTGCTTTCGCCAAGGACGACAAGAACAGAAAGTCCAAGAAAGCGCTGATGAAGGAAAGGGTAACAGGCGAAGACGACGAGAGGTACAGGGGCAAGCGCCGGAGCAAATCCATGAAACCGGCTTTACAACCCATGCCTGTCGTTATCGATAAAGTGGTGATGAATACAGAATTGATATCAGTCAAATCGCTCGCAGAGAAAACGGGCAAGCCGGTAGCGGATATACTCAAGAAGCTGCTGCTGCTCGGTATGATGTGCACGATCAATTCGGAGCTCGATTACGATACGGCGCAGCTCATCTGCACCGAGTTCAGAATTGAGCTGGAATACAAGCTGGACAAAACGGCGGAAGATGTGCTGGACGAGGGCGATCAGGTGGATGCGGAGGAGAACCTCCAGCTCCGTCCGCCGATAGTGACAGTAATGGGCCATGTCGACCACGGCAAGACCTCGTTGCTGGATGCGATCCGCTTAACGCGCGTAACAGAGCACGAAGCCGGCGGTATCACGCAGCACATAGGCGCTTATACAATCGAACACAACGACCGGAAAATCACGTTCCTGGATACGCCGGGCCACGAAGCGTTTACCGCCATGCGTGCCAGAGGCGCTCAGGTGACGGACATCGCGATACTGGTGGTGGCCGCGGACGACGGCGTGATGCCGCAGACGGTGGAAGCGATCAACCATGCGAAAGCCGCCGGTGTTCCGATCATCGTGGCGATCAACAAGATAGACAAACCGGGCGCCAACACGGAACGCATCAAGCAGGAACTGACGGAGCACGGTCTGCTGGCGGAAGAGTGGGGCGGCGAAACCATCATGGCCCCCGTTTCGGCGATCACTAAGGAAGGCATTGAAAACCTGCTTGAGATGATACTGCTGGTTGCGGATGTGCAGGAGTTTAAGGCCAATCCGAACCGCCTTGCCAAGGGCACGATCATCGAGGCGAAGCTGGACAAAGGCCGCGGCCCGGTGGCTACGGTGCTGGTGCAGAACGGTACGCTGCGCATATCCGATATGATCGTGGCGGGTGTCGCTTATGGGCGTGTCCGTGCCATGACGGACGACATGGGCAACCGTGTAGAGGAAGCGTATCCGTCGCAGCCTGTCGAGGTCGTCGGTTTCTCTGAGGTGCCGGTGGCGGGCGACATACTGCACGCTGTGGAGCAGGATAAGCTGACGCGTCAGGTCGCCGAGGAGAGAAAAGACAAGCAGAAGGCGGATCAGCTCAAGAGCCTGTCCAAGGTGTCGCTGGAAGACCTGTTCAGTCAGGTGGAAGCGGGCAAGGTACAGGATCTTAACATCGTGATCAAGGCCGACGTGCAGGGCTCGGTGGAGGCGGTGAAACAGGCGCTCGAGAAGCTCAGCAACAGCGAAGTGCGCGTCAAAGTAATACACGCGGGCGTTGGTGCCATCAAGGCGATGGACGTCATGCTGGCTTCCGCTTCCAACGCCATCATCATCGGCTTCAACGTGCGGCCGGACAGCATAGCGCGCGCCGAAGCGGACAAGGAGAAGGTCGAGATACGGCTGTACCGCATCATCTATAAGGCCATCGAAGATTTGCAGCTCGCGATTAAGGGTATGCTGGCACCACAGTTCAAGGAAGTTGTGCTGGGCCACGCGGAGGTGCGCAACATATTCACCGTGTCTTCCATAGGCACCATCGCAGGCAGCTATGTGACAGACGGCAAGCTCGTCCGCAATTCGTCCGTGCGCCTGCTGCGCGACAACGTGGTGGTGCACGAAGGCACCATGGCGTCCCTCAAACGCTTCAAGGATGATGTAAAAGAAGTTGCTTCCGGGTATGAATGCGGCATTACGCTCAAAAACTATAATGACATAAAGGAAGGCGATGTGATTGAAGCCTTCGAGATGCAGGAGATAGCAAGATAGTGCAAAAAGACAGGACATCGGTGATAGCGTCAGAATTCAAAAGGGTGCTGAGCGACGTCATCAAAAGTGAGATCAAAGACCCAAGGGTTTCGGAAATGTCCAGCGTCACGCATGTGGAATTGTCCCGCGATCTGAAATACGCCAAGGTGTACATCAGCGTGTACGATTCGGACAAGCTTAAAAAATCCACCATTGAGACGCTGCAGCACGCAGAGCATTACATCAAGAACGAGGTGGGTGCGCGCATGAGGATGCGCCGTCTGCCGCAGATTACCTTCCTGCTGGATACGTCCATCGAATACAGCAGCAAGATATCCGAAATGCTCAAGAAAGTATAGCTCATGGATTTAGCAGACATAAAAAAGGCGATAGATAGGGCGGACAGCATGGTGCTGATCTCCCACATACAGCCGGACGGCGACACGCTCGGGTCCGGCTTTGCGCTTTTCCGCATGCTGGAAAAGATGGGCAAGAAGCCCCGGCTTTGCTGTGACGG
>JAEWWC010000066.1 GCA_023396555.1 Bacillota bacterium | reverse complement strand
ACCACGCTGGACCATGAGATCAGGGAGCTGGCGGAGGTGCTGGGAGCGGTATGAGCATAAGGACGGCGCTGAAAAAACTGGCTGATATCATATTCCCGTATATACCGCGGTGCGTGGTGTGCGGCGTAGAGAAGCGCGTGGACGCGTACCTGTGCCCCGACTGCGCCGCGGAGCTGGAGCTTGTACGCGCGGGTGCGTCGGTGGCTGGGGCTTATCCGGCATACAGCGCGTATGAGTACGGCGGGCCGGTAGCAAAGCTGGTGCAGCGGTACAAATATGGCGGCGACAAGTGGTTGTGCGCGTTCATGGCGGACGCGATAATCGAGGCTATGGACATGTCGGCGGTGGATGCGGTGTGCCATGTGCCGCTGCACGACAGGCGGCGCAAGTCGCGCGGGTTCGATCAGGCGGCGGAGCTGGCGAAGAGCATCGCGGAGCAGACCGGCAAGCCGTATGTGGTGGCACTGCGGCGGGTGCGCAACACGCCGACGCAGACCAAGCTGAGCGCGCAGCAGCGGCAGGAAAACATGCGCGGCGCGTTTGAGAGTGCGGAGAGGGTAAGCGGGCGCGTGCTGCTGATTGACGACGTGCTGACGACGGGCTCGACGGCGGCGGAGTGTGCGGCGGTGCTGGTGGCGGCGGGGGCGGCGAGCGTAACGGTAGCCACGTTCGCTCGGGCGGAGATGGAGTGATGTAATTCGCTGTTTAAGGTCAGGCTATAAGGTCAAAGGGCAAGGTCGCAGGGCGCTGCCCCGCACCCTGTTACTTTTTAAAAAGTAACAAAACAATATTTGGACAGGGCAACTAGGTTAAGGTGACAAGGGGATTGATACAACGATATAATTGAATTTAACTTATTTGTACATATTATGTATTGATCAGAAAGATAGCGAGGAGAAGGAAATGGGATATTCGGGTATTATATTAATTCTTCATCCGGTGGCGCTTCTCGTTTTGGCATCTATTCTGTTTGTAATAAGCTTTGCTGTTATATACATCATGAAGAGGATATTTAAATTAAACAAAGAGGAAATTGCAAACGAAAACGGTTCATTGGTTTCCTTAGCATTAAGCGCTTGGGCAATTAATTTAGCAGCCCTTGCAGCGGCGTTAGTTATCATGGATTTTGTCAGCTTTTCAATACCCTTTCTTAACGTTATTCACAGCGAATGGCGAGGCAAAAGCAACGATCACCTTCCGGAAATAATTTATACATTATTTTTGGCATTGTTGCATGTGGTATTTCTCTTATTTAGTTACTTTGCATTTCGCAAGAAAATAGTAAACAAGGTAAAAAGGAATAAAATGTATGTCGCTTTTGTTGCTTCATTGGCATTAATATGGGTGATATTAATGTGTCCGCAATGGGTGTCTTTGGTAGTCTCTAAATAAGTTGCGGCGATGTATCATTGACAAAGAAGCCGTCATATATTAACATGTAAACAATCTATTTGCACTGCATATCAATCTACAGTACAAACTGAGCAGGCGATGAACCGTTTTGGTTCGTGGGGCCGGGCCGCAAGACAAGCGGCAGCAGGTGAAGCGCATCTGTGGGACAGGAAGTAGGCGTCCCGACAGGTGTTTTTTTATACTCACCGGCGGGCGGATGGGGTGCCATAGGAAAATCTCTTGGAGGTCAACCTTATGACAGAACCAAAAGCGGCGGCAACAGGACATGACGGCGCAGTCTACCGGCAGGGAATCAGGATCACGGTCTGGTGCATCATCGGCAACATCATACTGAGCGCGCTCAAGCTGCTGGCCGGCATATTCGGCCGGAGCCAGGCGATGGTGTCCGACGCGCTGCACTCCGCGTCCGACATTGTGGCGACCAGCGTTGTGCTGGTGAGCATCAAAATAGCCGGAAAACCGGTTGACAAGGAACACCCATACGGGCACGGCAGGGCGGAGTCCATCGCGGCAGCGTTCGTGGGTATCACGCTTATTTTTGCCGCTGCCATGATACTGAAGGGCATCATCGAGTCCATCGCGGCGCATTCGTTTGCCGCGCCGAATTATCTGGCACTGGCGGCAGCGGTGCTGTCCATCGTTGTGAAGGAAGCGATGTACCGCGTGACGATAGCGGCGGGACGAAGAATAGGCAGCGAATCCATCGTCGCGGACGCGTGGCATCACCGTTCGGACGCATTTTCTTCGATTGGTACGTTTGTCGGGATACTGGGCAGCATGGTCGGCCAGTGGCTGAACATCGGCTTTCTGCGGTATCTCGACCCCATTGCGGGCGCGGTGGTGGCGTGTCTGATATTCAAGGTGGCGTATGACATCATAAAACCGGCGGTGAGCAGGCTGATGGACACGTCGCCGGAGGATGACAAGATCCGAGACATACGCAATGTGGCAATGGACACTCAGGGTGTGCTCTCGGTGCCGCGCATCAAGGGCCGGTATGTGGGGCAGCGGCTGCTGATCGACATGGAGATCGAAGTGGGTGCGGGGCTGACGGTGGAGGCCGGGCACGCAATCGCGGAGCAGGTACGCTGCAGCGTACTGGGCGCGTGCGAGGAGGTAGGCGAAGTATTCATCCATGTGGAACCGTCGGCAGCGGATCTGACAGACGGCGGACTGGCGGTGTGACTTTGGCTTGAATTGAGGCGGCGGGCATATTATAATCGACAAAACGGCTTAAGCAGCACGGATGCGTTAGGCGCTGGCATAAAGGAGAGACGAATGGAATTTGCAAAAAGGCTGGATAATGTAACGGGCAGCGCAATCCGCGCGATATTTGCGCTGATCGGACAGCCGGGTATGATATCTTTCGCGGGCGGCAACCCCGCGCCGGAGAGCTTTCCGGCGGAGGACATCGCGCAGATCTCCGCGGAGCTGATCCGCGAGAACGGGTGCTGCATACTGCAGTACGGCGGCACGCCGGGCATCGCACATCTGAAGGAAACGGTGCTGGGCATGGTGGAGCGGCGCGGCATCAAGGCAAGCCCGGAGGAAGTCATCATCACGTCCGGCTCGACGCAGGGCATCGGCCTTGCCGCGAAGGTTCTGTGCAACCCGGGCGACGTGATACTCACCGAATCGCCCACTTTCCTGGGTGCGCTGCAGACGTTCTATACGTACGAAGCCAACGTTATTGGCGTGGACATGGACGAGAATGGCATGATCGTGGACGCGCTGGAGGAGAAGATACTCAGGCATCGTCCCAAGTTTGTGTATACGATACCTACGTTCCAGAACCCGTCCGGGCGCACGATGCCGGCGGGGCGGCGCAAGAAGCTGCTGGACATATGCGCCAAGCATGGCGTATTGGTACTGGAGGACGACCCGTACTGCGATTTGAGATATTCGGGCGAGCCTGTGCCGCCCATCAAGAGCTTTGACGACTGCGGGCATGTGATATACCTCCTCAGCTTCTCCAAGATTATCTCGCCGGGGCTGCGCGTGGGCGCGGCGGTAGCGGACAAGCGCATTATCGAGAAGTACAATATCTGCAAGCAAGGCGAAGACTTGCATACCGCCAACCTTTCCCAGGAAATAGTGGAGGCGTACATGAACTCGGGCAAGGTGGATAAGCACATCGAAACGATATGCGCGGACTACCGCATCAAGCGGGACGCGATGCTGGCCAAGCTGGCAGGGTTCCCCAAGGGAGTTGAATACACGAAGCCGGATGGCGGGCTGTTCATCTGGGCGAGCCTGCCCGAGGGGTTAAGCGCGTTGGAGCTGTTCAAGCAGAGCGTGGATGCGGGCGTAGCGTTTGTGCCGGGCACGCACTTCTACCCGGAGGGCGGTCACGAGAACACCTTCCGCCTTAACTTCTCGATGGCGTCGATGGAGCAGATCGACAAGGGCATGGACATACTGAAAAGCGTGATTGAGAAAAACTTATAATAATTTTCTAAAAGCCGACAGTCTTTATAGTTTGACTGCCGGTTTTTTGATGTCTCTCACATGCTGGCTGAAGGGAAGGAGATGGGCAAAATGCATAGAAAAACCGCCGGGGGTTATTCCCGGCGGTTGGGGCAGCGGTATGATTTTATGCGGCGCTAGCCCAGTTCCTGCTGCACGAGCTTAAGCGCGTTCGCGATCGTTTTGTCCATGTCGTCGTAGCGGTACTGCGCGAGGCGGCCGCCGAAGAGGACATTCTGTTCCTTGTCGGCCAGTGCCTGATACTGGGCGAATATACGCTGGTTGGCGTCGTCGTTAACAGGGTAGTACGGCTCGCTGCCGGGCGTCCACTCCAGCGGGTATTCCCATGTGACATGCGTGACGCTCTGTGTGCCGAACTCGAAGTGCTTGTGCTCAATCACACGCGTAAACGGCGTTTCGGCATCGGTGTAGTTCATCACCGCCACGCCCTGATAGTTGTCCGTTTCGAAGCGCTGCGTATCAAAACGCAGGCTGCGGTACGCGAGCGGCCCGTGCACGCCATCGAAATACGCGTCGATGGGACCTGTGTACAGGATGCGGCGGGCCAGACTGCCGAGGCGGTCACGGTTTGCGTTGAAGTCGGTGTTCAGCTCCACGTCGCAGCCGGACAGCATCTTCTCGATGATGGGCGTATACCCGCCGACGGGGATGCCCTGATACGGGTCGGAGAAGTAGTTGTTGTCGAACGTGTAGCGCACGGGCAGGCGGCGGATGATGAACGGCGGCAGCGCGCGGCAGTCTCGGCCCCACTGTTTTTCGGTATACCCCTTGATCAGCTTTTCGTATATGTCCCGTCCGACCAGCGATATCGCCTGCTCCTCGAGGTTCTGCGGTTCGCCTGTTATCTCGGCACGCTGCGAGGCGATTTTGTCCTTTGCCTGCTGCGGCGTGACCACGCCCCACATTTTGCTGAACGTATTCATGTTGAACGGCAGGTTGTAGAGCTCGCCGTGAAAGTTGGCGACGGGAGAGTTGACATAGTGGTTAAACACGGCAAACTGCCGGATATAGTCCCACACCGGCTCCAGAGAGGTGTGGAATATGTGCGCGCCGTAGCGGTGGATGCGGATGCCGTCCGTTTCTTCACAGTAGATGTTGCCGCCGATATGATCGCGCTTTTCGACCACCAGGCAGCGTTTGCCCCGGCGCGTGGCCTCGCGTGCGAACGTTGCGCCGAAAAGGCCGCTGCCGACGATGAGATAATCGTATTTCATGAATGCTCCTTAGCTGTGGTATTGGGCAAAAAAGATCGCTTGTCCCAAAACATTTTAGCATCAGGAGAACGTAAAGGCAAGGCCGGAAGGCGTCAGAAACCGCCCAGCAGCAGGTTGGCGGTGGGCAGGTCGGTGATCAGCGCGTCCAGCCAGCGGCCGCCCAATGCGGCCCGGATGACCGGCACTTTGGCGTCCCCCACGGCAACGCCGATGGCGTGCCGTGCGTTGCTGCGCGTTTTGCTGATGTCTCCCGAGACGATCTGGTCGGATATGGGGTGGTCGATCAGACGGCCCTGCGCGTCGATGAAGTGCAGAGCGATGTCTCCCACCGCGCCGGCGTTTTCCAGCTCCGTGATGATGTCCCGGGAAATGTACCCTTCGCGGACGAGGGTGGACTGGTGCAGCGCGCCGATGCCAAATATGGCGATATCCGCATGCTCCGACAGCTCGATCGTCTTATGGATCATCGGGTTGTTCAGCAGCAACTGCTTTTCTTCCCGCCCGCCCACGAAGGCGGGGACATGCAGCAGCGAGCATCGGGCGCCCAGCGATTGCGCCAGATTGGCGGCAAGCTGGTTGCTGAGCACGGTGGGGTTTGCCCCCAGCCCGCCGACGAGCGGCACGACCGTTGCATCCGGCATGTTCATCGGCAATATCGCGTCCACCATGGCGGCGAGAGTTTTGCCCCAGGCCAGGCCGATACAGGAATCCGGCTCCATAATGGAGATCAGGTAATGGGCGGCGGCCAGTGCGCATTGCGGTAGCGTCTGCCCGTCCGGCATCGGCTTGATCACTTTGGCGCTGCGGATATTGAATTTGGACTTGAGTTTTTCCTCGACGTCACCGATGCCCGACGAGAATGTGCTGACGTCGATGCGTACGATGCCGGCATCCTCCGCGCGCTGCAGCAGCTTGGACACCCACGGGCGGGATACGCCGAGCCGTTTGGCAATCTGCTCCTGCGTCAAATGGTAGATGTAATACAGCTCCGCGGCGAGCACTACCTTTTGCATCTGGCCTGACACATCATTTTTTTCAAAATCCTTAGGCTCCGGCATACAAACCTCGCTTAAAGGCCGCCAGCCTCATATCGGCTGCGGCGTTGTATGATGCTCTCATGATACACCAACGGACGGCGTTATACAACTCAGGGACGGATGAGCATATGTGCATAAAAGGAAGGGGCGTTACTTGTCCGGGTTTTGTTGGCTGCCGTAAGCCGTAATATAGCGCGCAAACTTTTCGGCATACCGTGCCGTCATGTTCGGGTCGGGGTAAACAAAAGCGTATGTTTGGCGGGTGAAGAGCGCATTGGTTTCGCCCAGCGCATCAAGGCCCAGCATGGCTGCGCCCGCCAGCGAAGCGTGCGGCATGTCCGCGCAGGCCATGGGCACGCCGAAAATATCCGCGGCCATCTGCGTCCAGTAAGCGCTGTGCAGTATGCCGCCTGACAGCCGGACTTCTTTGGGGGCACCGGCGGAATCACAGAGTTTTTGGTAGCACTGGTACAGGTTATACAGCGTGCCCTCCAGCACGGCATGGTATTTGTCATATGCGTCGTGGCGTTCGGACAAGCCGCAGAAAGACGCGGTGCGCGTGTCGTCCCAGCCGGGGCAGCGCTCGCCGAACAGGAAAGGCAGGAAAACGGGCGTATCCTCCGGGCCGCTGTGGAAGCCGCTTTCGATGTCCGCGTAGGAAGCGCCGCCGAAAAGCTGTTCCCGCGCCCAGTCCACGCAGTTGCAGCAGCCGGATGTGGCCGCTCCCGAAAGCCAGGAAACCGGCGATATGTAGCACCAGAGGCTGTGATCTTCCGGCAGCGCGGGCCGATCCACCGACAGACGGAGCGCACCGCTGGTGCCCGCCGAGAACGTCATGATGCCGCTATCTGCGGCGCTCGCGCCCAGCTGGTTGAGCGCGCCGTCGGAAGCGGGCGGCACGACGGGGATGCCCGCCGTGAGACCCAGCGCCGCCGCGCCTTCGGCGGACAGCGGCTGCGTATCGCTATAACGGATAAGCCGGGGCAGCGAACTGCGTCCGATGCCCGCATAGCGCAGCACCTCGCCGTCGTAGTCCCGTGTGTGCGTATTCAGCAATCCGGAGCCGGAAGCCATGCTGGCGGTGGCGGCGTATTCGCCGGTGAGGCGGAGGAAATTGTACGTTCCCTGTCCCATCGCAACGTGATTGGACAGGTCAAAGCCCTGACGGGCCAGCAGTATCAGTTTGAATGACGGATAGATGGCGCTGACCATGCAGCCGGTGCGGCGGTAGAACCAGTCTGTGAACGCCGCATCTCGACGCAGTTTGGCGCAAATATCGCTCGCACCAGTGTAGGGCCACTGAAGCACAGGGGTGACGGGGTGGTACTGCCGGTCGCACAGCATCACGCTGTGCCATGTGCAGGACAGTGAAATGGCGTCGACGGTTTCATTTTCGGACAGGGTTTTGGCCAGTGCCACCGTCTGCGCGAATATGCTGCCGGCGTCCTGCTCCGCTGAGCTGCCGGTTTTGAATACAAAAGGAGCCGTGCGCACCGTGACGCGGCCCGTCTTCGTATCGTACAGCATCGCTTTGGCGGAGGTGGTGCTGGATTCGAGTACCAGTCCTGTCATGCGTGTTGCTCCCCGATTAAGATGCTTTGATTATATCACAGTTTTGAGAGAGGA
>JAEWWC010000030.1 GCA_023396555.1 Bacillota bacterium | reverse complement strand
GCATCACCTTGTCGCCCGTGCGGAACAGCGTGTCGCCTACCTGCACCTCAGGCCGCATGGCAAGGCGCGGGTTTAAGAGTTCCCGCAGCTCCATGTTGACGTTGTGCACGCCCAGCAGCCCCTTCTTCACCGGACACAGTATCTGCACTTGTTCGAGTATATCGTATTGCCCGGGCAATTCGCCCTCCGTCAGCAGCTTCTTCAGCCGCTCGATGACAGCCTCAGGCTGGCGCTCCGGCATGAATATGAAGTCACCCGTCTCGTAGAACTCCGGGTTCTCGCCGCGGTTTACACGGTGGGCGTTCTCCACGATGGTGCCGCCCTCCCGCTGCCGGTAAAACTTCGTCAGATGCGAGACGGGGAATACCCCGCTTTTGATGATGTCGCGCAGCACGTTGCCCGGCCCCACCGAGGGCAGCTGGTCCGCGTCCCCCACGATGATGAGCCTCGTGCCGTCGCTGAGCGCCCGCAACAGCGAGCGCATCAGGAATATATCCACCATCGACGCCTCGTCCACGATGACGGCCTCCGCTTCCAGCGGGTTGTCCTCGTTGCGGATGAACCGCGCCTCGTCGGTAAAGCCCTCGTCCATCGGCACGCCGTACTCCAGCAGCCGGTGTATCGTGGACGCCTCGCGTCCGGTGGACTGCTCGATGCGCTTAGCCGCCCGCCCGGTGGGCGCGCACAGCACGGTGGTCACACCGCTCTGCTCGAATATCGATATAATCGCCTTGATGATCGTCGTCTTGCCAGTGCCGGGACCGCCGGTGATGATGACCACCTGCGCGGACAGCGCCGCCAGCACCGCCCGTTCCTGCTCCTCGGACAGCGCCGTATCGCCGATGTAACGCTCGTATGCAGCCACGGCGTCCTTTATCGGCACGCGCGGGGCGCAGCGGGACAGCAGGTACAGCCGCCTCGCCACGTCGGACTCGGTGATATACGCCGCCATGTGGAACACAGCGGGGGTGCGGTTCACAAACTTCTGCGCGATCTGGTCGGCCAGCGTCAGCGCACCGATGCGCATGTCCACCAGCGCCTCGTCCACGCCCAGCATCGCGGTCGCCCGCCGCAGCAGCTCGCCCCGCGGCAAGCAGGTGTGCCCGTCATTCATCGCGGTCATCAGCTCGTGCTTGATGCCCATATCGATGCGGTAGTCCGACAGCCTGTCCACACCGATGTTCTCGGCGATCCTGTCGGCGCGCTCAAACCCTATGCCCGCGATGTCGTCGATCATGCGGTACGGGTTTTCGCGTATCAGCGTAGCCGCCGCCGCGCCGTAGCGCTCGAACGCGCGCAGCGCCTGCCGCACAGACAGCCCCAGCTGTTGCAGCTCGATGATCACCTGCTTGATGCCGATGTGCTCCGTGAAGCTCTCGTATATGTTCATCGCCGTTTTGGGGCTGATGCCCTTCACGCCCGCCAGCAGCTCCGGATTGTTTTCGATCACGTCGAACGTGTCCGCCCCAAACATGTCCACGATACGGCCAGCCAGAGCCTCGCCCACGCCCTTCACCAGCCCGCTCGCCAGAAACAGCTTGATGGATTCGGCGGTGTTGGGCAGCCTAGTTTCCACCGACGTCACGGAGAACTGCCGCCCATACACGCGGTGCTCCGTCCACGCGCCAAAAAGGCGCACCAACTCGCCCTCGTGGATGTGCGGCATGCACCCCACGGCGGTGGTCAGGTCGCCGGAAAAATCGATGCTCATCACCGTCCAGCCGTTTTCGTCGTTGCGGAACACGATCTCGAGGACGGTACCTTCAATGCTGGTCATAGACACCTCATAAGCTATGCCGCTATTGTAACATACGAACTGAGGTTTGTGTATATTTTTCCATGGTATGTCCTTTCTCAATATTATATAAAAAAGCCCCCGTTTTGGAGGCTCAGATGGCAAATGGAAGCTGCATTCTGACTGCAGCTTTTATTTATACCTGTTATTGCATCAGCACGCCCTTCACGTACTTCGCGCGAATGTCGCCGTTATCCGAGAGATGCACGGTGCGCTCCAGCCGCTGCGCCATCGTCAGCCGCATGAGCCCGTTGAAACCGCTGTCGTCGATGACCACCGCATCCAGTTCAAATCCCGGCTCAAAGCTGCCCACGCTTCCGAAGAAGCTGCCGCCGCCCTTGGTGGCCATGAAGAACGCCTCCGGCAGCGTCAGCGGCGCCGCGTCCTTATCCACAAACACCGAATAAAGCTTGGATGCCTGTATCGCGTCGGAAACGGCGCGGAACATGGATATCGAGAAGCCGCCCGCAACGTCCGTGCCCAGCCCGACGTTCAGCCCCTTCTGAAGCATGCGGCGCACCGGCGCGATGCCGCTGCACAGGTTGATGTTGGACTCCGGGCAATGCGCCACATACACCCCGCTATCGCGGATGAAGTCCATCTCACTGTCGGATAGATGGACACAATGCGCCATGATGGTGGGCTGCTGCCCGAACAGGCCGTAGCGGCGGTACACATGTGCGTACGTCTCCTCCTCCGGGTGCAGCTGCTTCACAAGTTCTATCTCGTATAGGTTTTCGGACAGGTGCGACTGGACGGGAACGCCATAGCGTTCAGCAAGCTGCCCCAGCTGCCCCATCAGCTCCGGCGTGCAGGTGGGCACAAAGCGGGGCGTGATGACCGGCTTCGTGTTCTTGTACGCCTGCTGAGAGTGGCGTATCCACTCCTCCGTGTCCGCGACGGATCCTTGAGTCGTCTCCATCAACGTGGCGGCGCAGTTGCGGTCCATATTGACCTTGCCCACATATGTGGCGAGGCCGGACTCCTCCAGCATCCGCATCAGCATATCCACCGTGGCGGCGTGCACCGTCGCATAGACGGACGCGCGCGTGGTTACGCCGGATTTCAGCGCAGCACAAAAAGCTCCGTAAGCCGCCGCCGCGTATTCCGGGTCGGCATAGCGCGATTCCTCAGGGAACGCGTATTTGTCCAGCCACGGGATGAGCTCCAGGTCCATGCCCATGCCGCGTACGGCGAACTGCGGCGCGTGCAGATGCAGGTCCGCCAGCCCCGGTATGATCAGGCTGTCACCATAGTCCGTGACGTGCGCGCCCTCGTACCGCTCCGGCAGCTGCGCATACACGCCCGTCACCACGCCGCCCTCGCTGACGATATAGCCGTTTCCCATCGCCGTCAGCTCCTTAGGCGTTTCCGTATATATGATATTTCCTTTGAGTATCATCGTTTCATTGTTTGACATTTCCATTACCCTTCGCCGTCGGTTTGGCGGCGTC
>JAEWWC010000271.1 GCA_023396555.1 Bacillota bacterium | reverse complement strand
TCCATGCTCATCTTCTGTATGCGGCGGTACGCTTCGCCTTCGGATATGCTCTTGCGCTTCATCAATATGCCCTTGGCCTTCTCGATGAGCTTGCGGTCCTCCATGCCCCGCTTCAGCTTGGAAAGCTCGGTCTCCAGCTTGCGGATGCGGCGGCGGTTCTGCAGCACCACCTCCAGCGTGTTCATCAGCGTCACGCCGCTCAAGGGCTTCACAAACAGCGTGATGTCGTAATCCGATACCATGTCCTCGGCAAAATCCCGCTGCGTGGGCGATACGAAAAGCACCACGCTGCACAGGTTTTCATCGCCGATGATCGTCGCCACTTCCAGGCCCGTCATATCCGGCATTTCGAAATTGATTAGCAGTATGTCCGATGCTTCCGACCGCACGCGCCTTATCGCCTCGTTGCCGGAATTACACACATCGCCCACCAGATATCCGCTGCGCTGACACGCCAGTTTAATTTTTTCCGCCGCCTCCCCGTTCTGCAGGGCGATGGTGATCCTCGCTTTTTCCACTTTACGCTCCGTCTTTGCAGCCGTTTGCCGGCAAATCGTTCTGGCCCATCAAGACTTCAATTTCTATTATAGACTACCGCCGTCTCACATACAATATTCCTCAACCCAACCTATAAATCAGTGTCAGCTACGCAAATCCACCGGACAATCACCGGATAATATCCCCGAAATAAAAAATGCGCTTTACTTAAAAGGCACACCACCTTTTATGCAAAACGCCGTTGTCTTGCTATCATTATACCAGCGAATCGATAAAACGCAAGGTATTTTTGCAATGTCACGTTATAGTCTATTCATTTTTAATTCGATCCCAGCGTTTTTTACTGCCCGGAATCAAATTTATGCATTTAGCTTATGCTATGCTTGCAAAACCGTCAGATTTCCTCAACAACCTTTTTGGGCACCTTGGAGAACAGCGGGCTGACGGATTCCTTTTCGTGTATTCGCAGCACAGCTTCCGCAAACAGAGGCGCCACCGAAACGGACACGAATTTGCTGCTCTTCCCCAGGAACGGGTTCTGTACGCTGTCCGTACCGATCAGCATCTCGATCGGGCTGTCCTCAATCGCCTTCAAGCCCTTTTCCCGCACGATCACGTGAGACAGGCAGGCGATAATGCGCTTGGCGCCTTTCTGCTTCAGCGCGCATGCGATGTCCACCAGCGTGCCGCCCGATACCGTAAAGTCGTCCACGATCATGCAGTTCTTGCCTTCTACGTCGCCGATGACGGACAGCACATGCGCCGCCTCGTCGTGGCCGTAACGCGTCTTGTCGCCGATCGCCACCGAACACTGCAGGTAATCGGCATATTTGCGCGCAGTCTTGGCGTAGCCCGCGTCGGGCGATACCACGCAGATGTTGTCCATGAGGTCGAGGCCCTTCACATACTCGCACATGATGGGCAGTGACAGCAGGTGGTCCACCGGCTTTTTGAAAAAGCCCTGCACCTGAGCGGCGTGCAGGTCCATCACCACGATGCGGTCCGCCCCGGCCAGCTCGATGCTCTCGGCGCACACGCGCGCGCGGATGGACACACGGGGCTCATCCTTCTTATCGCCCTTCGCGTATGAAAAATACGGTATCAGCGCGGTCACCGAATTAGCGCTCGCGCGCTTTAAGGCATCCATCCAGAATAATATTTCTACGAATTCGTTGTTCGGGTTCATGCCGATCGGCTGGACGACGTATACGTCTTTGTTGCGCACCGTCTCTTTGATTCTAAGGAAAATGTTGCCGTCTGAAAAAGTAATGACTTCCGAATCGCCAAGGTCGTTGCCAAGATACTTACACATCTTCTTGGCGAAAGGAATGCCGGAGGAGCCTGCGAATATCTTTATATCGCTGTCAAAGGAATTCAATTCTGTTTTACCCCACTTTAACGTGTTTTGCCCTACTACGGGCATTATTGTAGCACTTATAACCCGTACAATCAATATCAGCTTCCACGAAAATTCGCCGATATAGACACGGACTTTATTCCAATTATCAGCGCCAGTTTCATATATTTCATTTATTGTCTGCACGATCCTGCTGAAATAACTAATATTTTACATATCGCCCTTGTTGAACACTCGGTTGTCCATTCTCATTTCAGCGCATAATTCAGACTCACCGCCAGCGCTTCAAAGCTCCTTTGGAGATACGCCCCGCCGCGCTTCTCGTTCCCCAGCGCCGTCCCTTGCCCCAGCGTGCCGTGAAAGTCGCTGCCTGCCGTCACATACAGCCCAAGCCGCCGCGCCTCGCTTTCAAATATCCGGCACTGCCCGTCGGTGTGAGACGGATGATATGCCTCCATGCCCCAAAAGCCCGCATCCGCCAGCTGCCCCGCCAACGTGTCAAATATGCCGGGCTTCAAAAGCCCGGGATGCGCCAGCACCGGTTTGCCGCCCGCCTTAAGTATCATTGCCGCCGCGTCCGCTGCACTGATCTTGTCCAGCGGTACATAAAAAGGCGCCTCCCGCGATATGAACCGCTCAAAGGCGTCGCTGATCGACTCCGCGTATCCCTTGTTCACCAGCGCCCGTGCAATGTGCGGACGACCGATCACGCCGCCGCCCGCCGACTGCTCCACGTCCGCCATATCCACATCATAGCCCGCCGCGCGCAGCTTCTCCGTCACGGTCTGTGCCCGCCGCTTTCGCCGCCCTGTGGCCTTTTCGGAATATCCGGCCATCGTCTCGTGCCGCCAGTCGATATCCAGCCCCAGCACGTGTACCTCCGAGTCTCCCTCGTGCGCCGCGATCTCAATGCCGGGAATCAACAACAAACCGGCTGCGGGTTCCAGCGCGCCAAAGCCGCGGCACTCGTCATGGTCGGTGAGGGCCACACCGTCAAGGCCTGCCTCCGCCGCCATCTGCGCTATCTGCCGCGGCGAATAATCCCCGTCCGAAAAGTCGGTGTGTACATGCAGGTCCAATCTCATTTTTTGCCCTTCGCTTCCGCGCGGCTCAAAAACTTCTGCTCATCGATCACAAACCGCTCATGCCTTGCGGCGCCTATCTTCTCGACCTCGTCGTAAGCCGCAATGTCAAACGTCAGCTTGCGCCCGTCCACGCTTACCAGTTCCGCCTCGGCCCATACTTTCAGGCCCATCGGCGTGGCCGCCAGATGTTGCGCGTCGATGCGAATGCCCACCGTGGACGCGCCCTCGGGCAGCTGCGACTGCACCGCGAGATATGCCGCGTTCTCCATCAGCGCGATCATCGACGGCGTGGCGAACACCTCCGCCAGCCCACTCGCCACCGCTTTAGCGGTGTCCCCATACTCCACCGTCTTTTCCACGCGGGCTTTCAACCCCGCCTTCACATTCAATTCCATTATATGCTGTCTCCTCCTCTATTGCCGGCCACACGCGGACGGATAAACCACGTCATCCTTTTTTACCTTCATTGCCCAGTGCGGAATGCCCGCCTCCATGTATTCTTCCCCGTACTCGCGAAAACCGAACTTGCGGTAAAATGGCATGATGTACGTCTGCGCGCTGATATACAGCTCCTCCGCGCCGGACGAGAACGCCTTGTAGATGAGCACCCTGAGAGCGAGGTCACCCAGCTTCTGCCCGCGGTACTCCTTCATCACGGCCAGCCGTCCAATCTTGAACACCGACCCATCGAACCAGAAGCGCCCCGTCGCCGCCGGCTCCCCGTCCGCATATACCATCAAATGAAGCGCCTGCTCCTCGAAGCTATCATGCTCCTCCGCTTCTGGACAGCCCTGCTCCTCAATGAACACCGCCCGGCGTATCGCGAA
>JAEWWC010000152.1 GCA_023396555.1 Bacillota bacterium | reverse complement strand
ATTCCGCGGAAGTCAGCGAGCTGGCGGCCCGCGTGGAGGATACCGGTGGCGTATATCTGGTGCCTGCATTCGTGGGTCTGTGCGCGCCGTACTGGGATATGTATGCCCGCGGCACCATCATCGGCATCACGCGCGGCACGACGCACGAGCACATTGCCCGGAGCGCGCTGGAAGCCATCGCTTATCAGACGCGCGATGTGCTGGATTGCATGGAGAAGGATTCCGGCCAGAAAGCCACCTCGCTGCGCGTAGACGGCGGTGCGACCAAGAGCGACTTTTTAATGCAGTTCCAGGCGGATATACTGGGGATTCCGATTCAGAAGCCGGTTGTCACCGAAATGGCAGCGCTGGGCGCGGCCTACCTCGCCGGACTGGGTGTCGGCTTCTGGAAGGATCAGAAGGAGATCGCGAAACAGTGGAAGGTCGCGCGCGTGTTTGAACCGAACATGAGTACGGACAAACGCGAATCCCTCTATGCAGGATGGAAGCGCGCTGTGGAACGGTCGTTTAACTGGGCCAGAGAATAAGTGCCAATATTTATAGAGAGACCTTTTGGCGTATAATAAAAGTTCATAAAGCAATTGGCTGCAACGAAATAATCATTGCAGCCAGCTGCCAAACAATATATTATATTATGGGGAATGGAGATTGCTGAATTTATTTTATACGCTGGCGGGAAAAATTTCAATATAAATTTGTTACTTATTATCTATTTTATATAATTTAATGGAGGTTGAAAGCTTATATGGATCTGAACGAACTCATCAGGCAAGTCACCGAAGAGGTGTGTGCCCGGCTCACCGGAAACGGACAAGCCCAGGCAAGCAGCGAAGATTATTCGCCGGCGTCGCTGGCCAAGTACGTTGACCACACGCTGCTGAAACCCGACGCATCCGAAGACCAGATACGCAAGGTGTGTGACGAGGCCAAAAAGTACAATTTTGCCAGCGTCTGCGTGAACCCCAGCTATATCAAGTTTGTGGCTGAGCAGCTCGCCGGCAGCGGCGTCGCGCCGTGCGTTGTGGTCGGTTTCCCGCTGGGAGCAACCACACCCGAGGTGAAGGCAGAAGAAACGAACACCGTGATACTGAACGGCGCGAAAGAAGTGGACATGGTCATCAACGTGGGCGCTGTGAAATCCGGCAACTGGGCGCTCGTGAAGCGGGACATCGAAGCGGTCGTCGGCGCTGCGAAGGGCCGCGCGCTGGTCAAGGTCATCATCGAAACCTGCCTGCTGACGGACGAAGAGAAGGTGAAGGTGTGCACCATTTCCAAGCTGGCAGGTGCAGACTTTGTCAAAACCTCCACCGGTTTCTCCACCGGCGGCGCAACTGTGGAAGATGTACGGCTGATGCGGCAGACGGTGGGCCCGGTGATGGGCGTAAAGGCTTCGGGTGGTGTGAAGGACTATAATTCCGCCGTTGCTATGATCAAGGCGGGCGCAACGCGTCTGGGAACAAGCTCCGGCGCCGTGATCGTATCGGGCTCTGCCGAGAAGTCCAGCTGCGTAGGCTGCGGGCGCTGTCAGAACACTTGCCCCACAGGCAATGTGACAATAACCAAGTCTCAATATTGATTAATTTGGAGGATTTGAATAATGACTAAAGAAGCTTTGGGTATGGTGGAAACGAAGGGCCTTATCGGCGCGATCGAAGCGGCTGACGCGATGGTGAAAGCGGCTAACGTGACGCTGATCGGCAAAGAGAAGATCGGCAGCGGCCTTGTGACCGTGATGGTCCGCGGCGATGTCGGCGCTGTGAAGGCGTCTGTGGATGCCGGTGCGGCTGCGGCCAAGCGCGTGGGCGAGCTTTACGGCGTTCATGTTATCCCGCGTCCCCACTCCGATGTGGAAGGCATTCTGCCCGAGAAATAAGCCAAAATACGTAGCAGATAAAAGCCGGCGATGCACAAAATGTGTGTCGCTGGCTTTTTTGTATTGTCTGTTAATAAACTCATGGATTGTCTCATATACATTACCATGAAACAAATGATTGAATGGACGAAGGTCCTTGAGAAGTATCTGCCATACCATATCAACACCGCATTGACTGCTGTGACACCCAGTATACTGCCGTTTGTCGAGGAATTGAGGCTGCGTGCAAACAGGCCGCTGATGATCTATACCAGCGACAGCGGATACTGCGTGGCCGCGGACGGGCGAACCGGCTTGCAGGGGCTAAATGTCACCGAGACGGATGTCGAGCAGACGTTCAGCGCCATCACCGGCAAATCCCCTTACGCCTACGAGGATGAAATTCGTCAGGGCTTTCTGACCCTGAACAGCGGCATACGGGCCGGGCTGTCCGGTAGTGCGATGCTAACGAACGGGCAGCTCAAGACGTATAAAAGCGTGAGCGGCATCAATTTCCGCATACCAAGGGAAGCAACAGGCATCAGCATTGGACTGCTGCCGTATATCACCAATCAAGGGCGGCTGGTCAATACGCTCATTATTTCGTCGCCCAAACTCGGAAAAACCACGATAGCGCGCGACATTGCCCGAAGCGCGGGCAGCGGTATCGGGCTTGAGCCCTGCAAGGTGTCGCTGATCGACGAGCGGCAGGAACTGGCTGCCTCGCTATACGGCTATCCGCTGTTTGATGTGGGGCGCGAAACGGACGTGATCTCCGGCGTGCTTAAGGCAGATGGCGTGTTCATGGCGCTGCGTTCGCTGTCGCCTGAGGTGGTCATAACGGACGAAATTGGTAAATCGGAGGATCTGGATGCGCTGAAGGAAGTAGCCAACAGCGGCGTCGTGATGATCGCGACTGCGCACGCACCCGACCTTGAGTCATTGCTGAGGCGCATGTTCTTCCGGCAGCTGTTTGAGGCGCGCCTGTTTGACGCATATGTTGTGCTGTCAGCGGAATTAGGGCGTATAACAGTGGCACAGGTGCATGACGCGAAGGGAAATCCGCTGTTGCCTGCACCCATAAAGCTGACGGCAAAAGAGGCGGTGGCGGTATGAAGCTGGCGTTGTGTTTAGTCATCGTTATCATCAGCGCTTATATCGGACGGCTGATGTCCAGAAAAATGGCGCAGCGCCTGGACTTCTTCAGGAATTACCTGTCAGCGATGACGCAGCTTTCGGACAAGGTGGTGGG
>JAEWWC010000146.1 GCA_023396555.1 Bacillota bacterium | reverse complement strand
CTGGCACCGGAACTCTTTGCCGTCGTCGGCCACAGCCGTAATCACGCACGACGGATCGGCCAGCCCAAACTCCTCGGGCGAACCGCCTTCCAGCTTTTCCGCCGCTGTCACAGACAGCAGCGCGTTTGCCATATCCCTGATGTACGCAGCGTTCAGCGGATAACCCTTATCCGGTGCATAAACCCACGCCCCATCCTCTTTCACAAACGAGAGTGTTTCTCCCTCGTACTCATAGCTGATTTCGGCAATGCCCGCCGCCTCGAAGAGCACCATTTCTCCCGCTTCCTTAACGGGTGCGGATGCCGCTTTGTAGATGAAGTACCCGGCGATCATCAACACCGCCGCAGCGCCTATGAAGATGAGGGTCCTTATCCTCTTCTTCATTTCCTGCGCCTCCTGCGCACGAACACCGTTACGCCGGCAGCCAGCACGCCCAACGGCAGCACGATCATGATCACGGTGCCGATTATATTCTTGGCAGCCGTCGGAACCGCCAGATAGGATGTCAGCGTGGACTTGGGTCTCACGGTCACGCTGCTCTCCTTGCCGCACATCCAGCCCAGCGCGTTCACGAACAAGTCCTTGTTCGCGCCGGATACGATCTCATCCGTTCTGTCCTCCAGCATCATAGCGGACCCCAGCCAGACTACCCGGCTGTCCTTGCCGTCAAACTCCTCTTCCGCAGCCATCGCCACACAGAACGGCCCGCCGATATCGTCCGCTTCCTTGTCGAACGTATCCGCAGTATAAGCGTTCGGCTTGGAGTAAGCGGCGTCGGAGGTCATCAGCAGCGGCGATACTTCAAGCGTGCTCCTATGCTCCGTCTCCTTTAAACCCATGGCCGTGGGCATCAGCACGCTGGCCTTGTTCGCTATGATGGGGTCGGTCACTGCGTGGCTGACGATGTTTGGCAGCAGGTAGAAGGCATATCCCGAAACGCTGTGAGACTCGTCCCCTTCAATGATGACGCCGGGCACCGGTTCCATGCCGCTCGCCGACATCAGCGCGTACAGGTTCGTCATGTCCGCATCGATGAAGGTGGAGGTCAGCAGCAAATTCCCGCCGTCGTCGAGATATGACTCGATCCGCGCCTTCTCCTCCGCGGAGATATCGGACTGCGGCGATAAAATCGCGACGACCGCGGCATCCTGAGGGATGCTGTCTCCCGAGGTCAGACTGAGCGGTCTTATTTCCATGTTGTCGGCGGCAACTGCTTGTGCCATCGCGTCGGACAATGCCGCCTCACCGTGGCCTGTAAGCGTATAGACAACGGGTATCTGCGGGTCCGTCACATAGCTGATCGCGCCGGTGATGCCGCTTTCGCCGTTGAACACGGTGGCGTTCGTATAATACGTATAGTCAAACTCATACGAGTACATATCTTTGTTCTGCACCAGCTTGCTGCGCTCTTTGCCGACCGCGATGATGCCGTTGTTTTCCACCGTCTTGTCAGTATACTTGGCAGCAAACGTCGGGTTGGTCAGCGGGTTGATGCGCTCAACACGTATGTGGTCCGAGGTCTGCCCGTAACGGCCCAGCAGGCTGACGACATAATCGTCCTCCTTGCCCGGCTCCACGACCAGGTAAATGGTCAAATCCTGGTCCAATTCCGCCAGCACCTGCTTCGTCTGTTCGGACAGCGTGTACAGCCCCTGCTTCGTGGTGTCTATCTTGAGGGCCGTCTCCGGCACAAGACCGACGATCAGGTTGAAACCAATGACCGCCGCCACCATAACCAGAGAAATTATGACGCTGTATATGCCGCTCTTCATCTGGCGGCTGAGTTTCTCTTTATTCATAGCCGCCCTCTAACTCCATCTTCTCTTTTCAAATGCCTGAGCACTGAAAAACACAAACAGCCACGCAACCGATATAAAGTAGACCAGCGCGGATATATCGAATATACCGTCGCAGAAGGGCTCCAGCTTGCCAAAGACAGCGATGCTGCCGATGACGGCTGCCACGGAACCGTCCAGCGCCTGAGGCGACAACAGGTATATCAGCAGGAGTACGATCTCCAGCAGGGCAAAGGTCATTCCCGCGGCCTTCCAGCTCCTTGTCATAAACCGCATGAGCAGCGCCAGCGCGATGGTCAGACCGGAGAAGAAGTATAGCGCCGTCTCAATTTTGGTGGACAGCAGCGGAACAAGGTCGCCTCCGAAGTAGCAGAGCATCAGCACCCCGAAGCAGATGGCCGCGGACACAAACTGGTTGGCCGACACCGACGAGAAGAACAACCCGATCGCCGTCAGCGCGATGCCCAGAAAAAAGAACGCGATAATCGAGGAGTATGCCGTGCCCATCGCCATCCGCCCATAGCCCGCCAGCAGGGCCGGGTATATGCAGGATACGGCGAGCGGTATCGCTATGACGGTGACCATCGCCAGATATTTACCCAGCACGATGTCATAAACGCCCAGAGATGTGGAGTACAGCAGCTGGTCGGTCCGCTGGCGTCTCTCCTCCGCCAGCGCCCGCATGGTCAGCAGCGGTATCACAATCAGGTAAATGAACTGCGCGTTGAACGGCACCAGCGCAAAGTCCGCGTAGCCTTGGGACAGGTTCATGACGGCGGTGTATATGCCGAACACCAGCAGCATGAGCGCAATAAACAGCCAGCCCATGACGCCGCCGAAGTAGGACCGAAGCTCCTTTTTATAGATCGCTGCCATGACGACCTCTTTTCCCGTGCCCGGTATACTCAAGGAATATCTCCTCAAGCGTCATTTTTTCAGCCCGCATTTCATGGATGGGCAGTCTGGCTTCCGCCAGCGCGTAGAAAATATCGTTTCTCGCGCCCTCGGCCATGTCCGCCTCGACGCTGACTTCACCGTTGTCCGCCTTTTTGATGACTATCCTGCTCAAGGAGCCGATGTTCTCCAGCACCGGCCGGACTTTGGCTTCCTCCCCTTCGATGCTTATGAACAGCCGGCTGCCCGAATCCAGAACAGACGCCAGATTCTCCGGCGTATCCCTCGCTACGAGCTTCCCGTTGGAGATGATCATCACCTCGTCGCAGAGCTCGCTGACTTCCGACAGTATGTGGCTGGACAGCAGCACCGTATGGTTCTTGCCC
>JAEWWC010000045.1 GCA_023396555.1 Bacillota bacterium | reverse complement strand
TATCCGTTTCCTGCGGGGTGAGCACCGCGGTCGGCTCATCCATGATCAGCAGCCGGGTTTTGAGGTACAGCGCCTTGACTATCTCCACCTTCTGCTGGACGCCCACCGCCAGATCCCCCACCTTTTCGTCGGCGGGGAGTTCAAATCCGTACTGCCGGCTGATCTCAAGCACCTTTTCCCTGCAGGCTGTGTAGTTAATTTTCCCGTGTACGTTGCCCAGGATGATGTTTTCAGTGACGGTATGCGCGTTCACCAGTGCAAAATGCTGCTGGATCATGGAGACGCCCAGCGCCATCGCATCCCGGGGAGAATGGATATGCTTTTCAACGCCATCCATCAGTATCTGGCCTGAATCCGCGCGATACAAGCCGTAAAGAATCTTCATGATGGTGCTTTTTCCCGCGCCGTTTTCGCCCAGCAGAGCCAGCACCTCTCCGCGATTGACGGAAAACGAAACGTCTTTGTTGGCAACCACTCGCGCGAAGCATTTCGTGATGTTGCGCAATTCAAAAAATGGGGCCATTGCCCGCCTCCTTTTGCCGTATTCGCAAGAAATGGTGCCCCCGAAAGAGCACCATTTCCCACAGGCTGTTGTTTTTAACTATTTGGCGAACATGGCTTTGAGGTCCACTTTGCCGTCGTTGAAATCCTTGATGCCAGCGTCGACAGCGTCCTTGATTTCCTGAGAGATATTGTCCGTGTACACAGGCACGAATATGTTTTCTTTGATGCCAGCTTCATGGACCATGTTCCCGGTGAGCTGCCCGTCCATGTACTGTTGAACGGCCCATACATAGAAGGTCTCGAAGTCGAATTTGACGGACGCAACAACGGTGTTCGGGTCGATGCTGTTCTGATCGCTGGAGAAGCCGATGAACTTGACGCCCTTGGCCTTGGCGGCTTCGATAGAACCGAGGCCCACCTGGTTGGCATATACGAACAACGTGTCCGCGCCGTTATCGATCATCTGCTCGGCCATCTGCTTGCCCAGCGCCACGTCGTCCCAGCTGTTGGCATAGGCCCGGGTCGCAACCGCACCGGTAATGCCGCGCTCCTCAGCGATAGCAACGGAGTTCTTTTCATAGACGTCCAGCAGGTGTTCCATTGGCTCGTTCGGGAAGCCGCCGATGGTGGCAAAGTTGCCGTTTTCGGTCACATAGCCCGCTATGATGGAAGCGATGTAGCTCGCTTCATACTCTTTGGGGAATATGGGGGCGATGTTCTTGCCATCGGCCTTGGAGCCGTTGACCATACAGAAGGTTGTGTCGGGGTAGCTGCTGGCCACGGCAGCGCACGCTTCGTCGAACTGGGAGCCGGCGGCCATGATCAGGTCATACTTTTTCTCGGCATACTGGCGGAAGGTGGATTCGAAATCCGCCGCCTGCACGTTTTCTACATACTCTATCTTGGTTCCCAACTTGGTGTTGCAGGCCTCAAGGCCGGCATAGTTGGTTGCGTTCCAGCTCTGGTCGTTGATAGGACCGGGCAAAATCAGCACTATTTTATAATCTGCAGCGCTCTTGGACGCGCTGTCCGTCTGATCGGCAGGGCCAGAAGCACTGCAGCCGGCGAATAAGACGCTGGAGAGGATCATGACCATAGCAAGAATCAGCGCAAATGTTCCTTTTTTCATATAAGCCTCCTCAATTTTTTAAAAATCTTTAAAATAAGCTTCTTATAATCTCTATCAAACAAAACAGTGCTGTTTTGGCATAGATAAAACCGGCTCCGGTTTTGCGGGTTTCCGGGGCGTTTGGGATATCACAATATAGAACGCGCTCTTAAATTGTATTATAGTTGTAATTCCATGCTGAAAAAAGGTTTCTGAATTACGATTTTATCAACTGAATTATGATCTTTTAAAAACCAGGCCGGTATTTCAATCTTTTTCTTCTCCCTGATATGTTCGGTTACGGTATTCAAGCGGCGTCATACCGAATTTCTTTTTGAATGCGGTGCTGAAATATTTGGCGTCGCTGTACCCGACCAGCTTGGAAACATCGGTAACCTTGCAGGCGACCTGTTTCAGATATGTCTCTGCCTGCCGCAACCGGTAATCAGTCAGATATTCGGTGATGTTCCTGCCGGTGTGGCGTTTGAAAAGATCGCATAGGTAATTCGGTGAAACGAATAACTCATCTGCCATCTTCTTGAGCGTAAACGGATCGGCATATTTCTCTTCGATATATCGCACGGCGTTCCTCACCAGCAGATTCTGTATTTCCGTCGGCTGCTCCGCCTCGGGCGCTGTTGCGTGAGAAAGCCCGCGTATCTCCTCCAGCGCCCCGATCAGTTCCTCCGGATTTGTCGGTTTGAGAAGATAACGGGTTACGCCCAGAGCAATCGCCTGCTGCGCATAGGCAAAGTCGGCATAACCGCTTAATATGATGATGTGCATATTTTCGTTCGTGCGGCGTATCCGCTGGATCAGCTCCAACCCCGATATTTCTGGCATGCGGATATCGGTGATGACGACGTCGACGGGGTTATGCTCTATAAACGCCAGAGCTTCGGCAGCCTCGCAGAATATACCCGCCGCCTTATAACCTTCCCTCTCACTGATCAGCTTTAAGATACCGCGCGCAATTTTAGGTTCGTCGTCCACGATGATAATATTCATAGGCCCCCTCCTTAAGGCTCTTTGGGAATGCTGAGCACAATCCTGACGCCTGCAGACGTGTTCTCTATTATCAGTTTGTGCTCTTCTCCGTAATACAACCTGAGCCGCTTGTCCACATTGTAAAGGCCGATTCCCGTTTGCCGTTCTTCGTTCGACTGTTCTTCAAGCGCCGACAGCACCTCAGAGGGAATCCCCGGTCCGCTGTCCTGAATGGTAACTCGAATGGCACCTTCCCCGTCTGCCGCGGCGATACGTACAAGCCCCGGTTCTTTACAGCGTTCTATTCCATGCTGTATGGCGTTCTCCACCAGCGGCTGAAGTATAAACTTGGGGACACGCACATCGCAGACCGATTCGGGCAGCTCCAGTTCGTAGCACAAACGCTCCTCCAGCCTGTTCTTCTGTATACGCAAGTAAGCGGCCACGTATTCAAATTCCTCCGCCAGCGTCACAAAAGGCTCCTTGGTGTCGACACAATAACGCATCAGGTTCCCCAGTGAAACGACAATTGAGCTGATATCCATTTGCCCCCGGTCGATGAGCATCCAGTTGATTGAATCCAGCGTATTGTAAAGAAAATGCGGATTGATCTGCGCCTGCAGCGCCTTGATCTCGGCGCTTTTCTGCGCAAGCTTTTCCTGGTACACCTCGTTGACCAGCGTATTGATCCTGCCGATCATGGAATTGAAGGAATCCGTCAGCCTGCCGAATTCATCCTTTCTGCGGTTGGGGAGGCGGATATCAAAATTCTGCTTCTCTACGCTGCGCATCGCTGCCGTGAGACGGTTAATGGGGCGCGTGATGGCATACGCCACAGAGGCGATGACCAGGGATACGCCCAATGTACATAGCGCGACAGAAAAAAGTATCTCCCTCTTCAAGACGTCGGATTCACTGAACAGGTTTTTCTGTGAGATAAGAGAATAGGTTTTCCAGCCTGTGACGCCGTTGTATTGGCCGCATACGTAATACGGTGTGTCTTCCCAGATCAACGTAAATGCGCGTTCGCCCCTCTCAAAGCGCTGCCCGATGGCGTCGAGCCAGCTGGTATCCATCTTGACGCTGCTGCAGATCACTTCGCCCTGCTTATCTGCAATAACGGTATACTGGCGGTCCCATATACCGTTGTTGTTAAACATGAGATTGCTGAAGCTGTTCTGCTCCAGCTCGATCACCAAAGCGCCCTTCACCTGATCGTCGTTCGGCCCTGTGATGGCGCGGACGATGCAAAGCACCTGCCCGGAGTCTCCCTGTGCAGCCGGCAGCAGCGGCGGAACAATACCGGTCCATACCGTTTTCTGCGGATTTTCGCCGGCAAGCTGCGCATACTCTTCCGTCCGCGCGGTATCCGGCAGCATCCTCTCCGGCGCGTATCTGGCATAAACCACGCCATCACCGTCCAGCACAAATATGTTGTTGACCGGGTCAAATGAGCGCAGCACGTTCTGGAAATATTCGTTCAGATACTGCTTGTCTGCCGAGCGTACTGCACCCGTTCCCTGTCGTGGAAACAAGTCCTGCACCAGATGAGAAGCCGCGGCGTTTTCCGCAGCGTCCATGATGTAGCGTACCCGTACGTTGATGTTGATGTCGATACGGTTGACGGTATCGGCCATCTCTTTCTTCTTATTCGCCACCACGATATTCTTGCTGTGCGAATAGGAAAACACGCCAATCAAGGCACCCAGCGCGATGGCTGCCGTCAGAAAGATGAATATAAGTTTTAGTTGAAATGACTTCATTGATCGAATACCGGCAGTGACAATATAATATGCGGGTTATTGTATCACAGGGCCGGTAAAATGTCGAATAGCACCGGGTACAGATGTACGAGCAGTAGTCGTTTATACCCGGTTCTATTTACTGGATTTTTCTAATTTATAATCTTTACAACCATCCGATTTCCTTCACTCACATTGATAAATTCATTAATTCTTCCGGCTCCAGATTACATCCCCCATTGCGAGCTTCATATTCAGGCTGTCTATCGTGGTGCTCCTGTTGATATGTATAAACTCAATACCCAGTATCTCCGCAAGATCAGCCATGTGTTCCGCAGTCAGGTCATAGGATATCACGCTGTGGTGCGTGCCCCCGCAGCGTATCCAAGCCTCGTTGCCAGTGATCATATCCGGCACAGGCCGCCACATCACACCCGCTACCGGCAGCTTCGGCATATCAGCCAGCGGCGCAATCGCCGTTACGTCGTGCGCAATCATGCGGAACCGGCCGCCCATGTCCACGAGCGTCACCAGTATGGCATCGCCGGCTTTACCGTCGAAAACCAGCCGCGCCGGGTCATCCTTGCCGCCGATACCCAACGGGTGCACCTCGATGCGCGGTCTCCCGGCCGCGATGGCGGGCGATATCTCCAGCATATGCGCCCCCAGCACCGCTTCATTGCCTGCTTCGAAATGATAGGTATAATCCTCGATGAATGAGAGCCCCTTGTCCAGTCCTGCCGACATTGCGCCCATCACTGCCCCCAGCGCCGCCGTCTTCCAGTCGCCCTCCGCGCCAAAGCCATAGCCTTTGCGCATCAGGTTCTGCGAAGCCAACCCTGCCAGCTGCTCCAATCCGTATAGATCCTCAAACGTATCGGTATATGCGTGAAACCCGCCCTCGCAAAGCATCTGCTCCATCGCGGTCTCCAGCCGGGCCTGATACCTGACCGCCTCCATGTTGTCCGTGCCGAAGGTATACAGGCTGCGGTACTCGTCCATCTTCTCATCAATCTGCGCTTTGGAGACGCTGCTGACCCGCTGCGCAAAACCGCCCACACCATACGTGTTGACGCTCCATCCGAGATCCTTCTCCGCCTGTATCTTGTCTCCTTCGGTGACGGCCACATAGCGCATGTTATCGCCCAGGCGCATCACCTTCAGCCCCCGGCCGAACATCGCACCCACAGCGCTGCGCATCCAGCCGCCGATGCGGCTGCGGAAAACCGTGTCCTCCCAATATCCGCATATCACCTTGCGTTTCAACCTCAAGCGGGCCGTGATAAAGCCATGCTCCCTGTCGCCATGGGCCGACTGGTTGGTGTTCATGAAGTTCATGTCGATGGAGTCAAACGGTATGTTTCTGTTGAACTGCGTATTAAGATGCAGATATGGCTTGTTCAGTATCGACAGCCCTCCGATCCACATCTTACTGGGTGAGAACGTATGCATCCACGCAATGACGCCCTTGCATTGGGTATTGGTATTGGCGTTCTCGCAGAATTGTTTGATCTCCTCCGGCGTCGTCACCACGCCTTTATACACGATCTCAAAGGGAATGCACCCGTCGGCGTTCCATCCTCGCGTCATGGAAACCGCGTGGCGGTTTACCTCTTCGAGCACCTCCGGACCGTACAGATGCTGACTGCCCACCACGAACCAGAATTTGTTATTCATGTGTGCCCTCCGTACATAAGCCTGCCGCTGATGGGCAGGCCAATGGTTCTATTAATCCAGCAGATTATTTTCCGTTTCCCTGGAGAACAGGTGCGCCAGCTCCACCGGGAAAGCAAAGTGGATTTCCGCTAATGAACCGATACCGCGGCGGAACTGTTCGGGCAGTTCCACGACCGGAACCCGCAGCACTGCGTCGCGCCCGCTCACATCCACATGCAGATGGAACTCGCTGCCCATCATCTCGGACACATCCACCTTGGCGCTGATGGCACCGGGTGCGTCGTGCAGCGCAATGTCCATATGCTCGGGACGCACACCCAGCGTAATATCCTGCGCAGCCACGCCTCTGGCAGCCAGCTTCCGGCTCATCTCCGGCGCTAGCGCCAGCTTTATACCGTACAGCGATACCGCGTAGCCGCCGCCGTCCTTCTCCAGCCGCGCATCGAAAAAGTTCATCTGCGGGGTGCCGATAAAACCAGCCACAAACAGATTTGCCGGGTGGTTGAATACCTGCTGCGGCGTGCCGATCTGCTGAATGTAGCCATCCTTCATGATCACAATGCGATCGCCCAGAGTCATCGCTTCCGTCTGGTCGTGCGTCACGTAGATGAACGTGGTATCGACGTTCTGGCGCAGCTTGATCAGCTCCGCGCGCATCTGGTTGCGCAGCTTGGCGTCCAAATTGGAGAGCGGCTCATCCATCAGGAACACCTGCGGATGGCGGACGATGGCCCGTCCGATGGCGACGCGCTGCCGCTGGCCGCCCGAAAGCGCTTTGGGTTTTCTTTGCAGCAGCTCGGTAATACCCAGTATCTCCGCCGCCTCCTTCACCTTCGCATCTATCTCCTGCTTTTTCATGCGACGCAACTTCAAAGCAAACGCCATGTTTTCGTACACCGTCATGTGCGGATACAGCGCATAGTTCTGGAACACCATCGCGATGTCCCTGTCCTTGGGCGCTACGTCGTTCACCATCCTGTCACCGATGTACAGTTCGCCTTCGGATATCTCCTCCAGCCCCGCCACCATGCGCAGCGTTGTGGACTTGCCGCAGCCCGACGGCCCCACCAGCACGATAAATTCCTTGTCGGCGATATCGAGGTTGAACTCCTGTACCGCCACTATGTTCTTGTCATAAACCTTCTTTATATTTTTCAGTGCTACCTTTGCCATAATTTATGCTCCTTTCACTTGACTTTGCTCATAGGGATCAATGATGCGTCTTTGCATTGTTTCATTAACGGCGGTGCAAATAATCAGCTGCTGCAGCGAGAACCAGATAAACAGCAGAAGAATCACAGTATACGGGAAAAACGCCGCTATTATGATAGCCATAGCGACTATACTGCCGATAATCACCAAATCGATCTTCCATTCGGTCACCATCAGTACAAGCGCATTTTTTGCGATATGCCTGTTTTTGAGTGCCAGCGACGGCAGAAGCACAAACACATAGCTTGAGAAAAGCAATATTAGCCCCAATATAAATAACCCTATGGCTCCTGCAAATATACTCAGGCTGCTGTCTCCTGAAGATGTGCTTAAGCTCAATGCATAATAACTCATAAAAAGCAGGACAGCGAACAGCAAGCCAAACGGCAGGCTTTTGAACAGGTTGGCCTTAAACTCTTTTATGAATTCACTCCACAAAAAGCAGTTGCCTTCCCGCACCAGCTTTATCAGCACCCTGCTCATGCCGCAGACAGCGGCCGGTATTGTCACAACGGGAATACTGAACATGAGAAACACAAGGTTCAATGTAACGAGCTTCCACGGATGCGTCGTCAGCAGGAAGAAGAACCGCTTGGCCCCTTTTTCGGGCGGAAGTTCCGTCACGCCTTTTCCGGGCGCAAACCTTTTTCTCTTGATCAGCTCCGTTATGTTCATGTTCTCATCCTTAATTTTTCATCCCCGTCATCACGATGCCCTCTACAAAGTAACGCTGACCTATCAGATATACTATCACGCCCGGCACAAATGAAAGGCAGGTGGCCGCAAACATCCCTGCGTAATCGTTTTTGAACGAGCCCATAAAAGTGGTCAGCCCTACCGCCATCGTATACTTTTCCCGTGAAGAAATATAAATTGTCTGTTGCAGCAGATCGTTCCAGGTCGTAATGAAGATTAATAGCGCCACAACGATAATAGCTGGCCGGATAGAGGGAACAATGATGCTTACCAGCGTACGCATATAGCCGGCTCCATCGATGGTGGCCGACTCGTCCAACTCTTTAGGAAGAGTCCTGATAAACTGCCTGATAAGAAAGATATTAAACGCTCCTCCTCCGCAAAGATACGGAAGTATCAGCGGCCAGTATGTATCTGTAAGCCCCAGGCTCGCCCATGATATGTAGAGCGGAATAAGCGTTACCATAGTCGGCAGCAGCATCGAACCCACGCAAAGCGAAAACAAAAACGCTTTTCCTTTAAAGCGCAGCCGCGCAAAAGCATAACCGCAAAATATTGCCGTCACCGTTCCGAAAACGACACAGGGAACGGCAATAGTCAGCGTATTTCCTAAATACCGCCAAAAATCAAAAGTAGTCGGTTTTATATTGTAATTGGAAAATAACCACTCCGGCGGAAAAAACTGCGGCGGCCATTTAAATATTTCGAGGCTTTTCATGAGCGAAGAGCGAACCATCCACCATAACGGCAGCATGACTAATGCAGCTATTAAGATGACGATAATTAACGAAACGACATCAGCAACTTTCTGACTTCTCTTTTTACTTTTTATAGAGTTTTTAACGGGCACTCCGATATTTCTTTTTGCAGCTTCGTTCATTTTTTATCATCTCCCCCCTCATTATATATCCAGCTTTTGGACGTTGCGAACAATATAAAGGCCAGTATCGCGGCCACAATAAAAAACACAAACGCAATCGCACCGGCTTTTCCCAATTCCCTGCCTCGGAACCCGATCTGGTACATCAAATATGTCATAAACATTGTAGATTTTCCCGGCCCACCTTTTGTAACGGCCAGCGCGGGTACGACAACTTGCAGATTCACGACAAGGCTCATCAAAAGATTATAAAAAATGATGGGAGTCATGGAGGGGATCGTAACGTTCCAAAACCGCTGCCAGGAGTTTGCACCGTCTATTTCCGCAGCCTCGTGATATACCCGGGGCACGTTTTGCAGCCCTGCCAAAAATATGACGATCAGGTTGCCGGATGTCCAAACAGCGATAAGGGCTAGTGACGGTATAGCCGTGTCCGCAGAAGACAGGAATAAGGATTTATCCAAGCCTAAATTCACAAGGATATAGTTTATCAAACCGCCGTCATATTTTAATAGAAACCACCAGCTAATCATGACCGCGGTGGCGGGCAGGATATAAGGAACGTAGAAAATCGCGCGGAAAAATCCGCGGGCGGGCATCTTGCGGTTTAAGAGCAACGCTATAATCATGGAGTAAATGATACTTCCGGCAACGGCGATCAGCGCAAAAACTACTGTTACCTTAATCGAGTTGAGGAAGTCGACACTCGGGTTATTAAATATATCAACAAAATTATCAAGCCCAACAAACTTGACCGGCGGCAGCGTACCGCCTTCAATAAAATGGCCTACGTTCAAGTCCGTTAAACTTATGCCGAAAACGGCCAATAAAGGTATATACGTAATTAGCGACAAACCAAGAAACGCTGGGATCAAAAACAGATACGCTGCGCGCTGTTCCTTGATTGCGATTTTTGTCCTCTTCTTCTTATTTTTCATGTCTTTTATCCCGCTTTCTTGGATATAAAACCAGGGGGGGCGCCCGCATACGCATTTTTGCTTTTCAGGCGCCCCCTATTACTCAACCGTTACTTCACAATAAACAATCGTTTCTTATTAGTCGAGTTCAGCTTGCATCGCATCACGAACTCCTGCGATAACGTCTTTAGCCGTCTTACTGCCATTAATCGCTTCAACCAGTGCCGGTTGAAGTGTTTTTACCAATACTTCATAGGTATTGGGCGTATAGTACCATGCCGTAGGTTTGGTTACGTCAAAGTCTAAAGCGACATCTACAATAGCCGTTTTGTAAGCTTCGGCTGTTAACGGCTGGCGTAATTCGCAATCATCCACCCAAGATTTCAGCAGAGCTGCATCCGTATACCAATTCAATTTGGTAGGCATCCACCATCCGGCAAGGATAGTGCCAATATTGTTTTCTTCGCTGTTGTACCATCTCAAGAATTCCGCAGCTTCTTCCGGGTGCTCCGTTGTGGCAAATACGCCTGTCGGACCGCCCGTGCAGATGTTAACCTTCTGCTTCATATAGGGCAGCACGCCAACGCCATAATCAATACCGTCAAGATCCGCCCTGAATCCTGTAGCCCACTGTCCTTCTGTACACATAGCGACGTTTCCTGCGCCAAGCGAGCTGGAAAAGCCATTATCCTGAGTTCCGTCATTTAACGGCGCGACGTTTTCCACCAGGTGCAGATCAAAAACATTTTGCATAGCCTCGACAGCCGCATCATCAAAAGTTACCGATTTGCCGTCAGGCGAGAAAAAGCTGCCGCCGTTTGAAAGCGCCCAAACTTCAAGCTGCCATGTATATTGATTTACATAAGCACCGTACTGTACTATATTGTTCTTGTCGAAACCGGCTTCGCCCGGATGTTTGCCATTGGCGTCTAGCGTCAGCTTCTTGGCAACATCAATAAATTCATCCCATGTCCATGCTTTATCAAGCGTAGCGGGAGGATAAGGTACGCCGGCGTCATCGAACATTTTCTTGTTGTACCAAAGCCCGAGGACTTCGTTAGCCGCAGAATAAGCAACGGTCTTACCGTTATATTTGAATGCAAGATAGTCGAGCGGCATATTTTCCTGACCTGCATATATATCTACATCAGACAGCAGGCCATCCCTCGCCCAGCCTATAACGGTATCTTCCGCGACCATTCCGCAATCCGGCATCTCGTTTGACGTAGCCATGGTCTGAAGCTTTTCGTTGTATTCGTCGCGCCCGATCTGCAACGCTTTCACATATACTTTGTCCTGCTGGTCATTGTATACGTCCAGAGCTTTCTGTGTCGTTTCCTGTTCCGCGGGATCTCCCCACAATGAGAACGTGATAGTAATCTTTTCGTTCTCTCCGGCAGCTTCTGTCGGTGCTGTGCCTTCGGTTGCAGCGGGGGCCGTTGCCGTGTCGTCAGTGGCCGCGGGGGGTTGCGGTGCACCTGAGCAAGCAGCCAAGCCAAAGAGCATAGCGAAGCAGCACAATAGGACCAGGGCCTTCTTGACAGACTTCATTTCTCTATACCTTCTTTCCTCGTATTATTATTATACAACAACACACGTATTGTATAAATATAGTCCGTTGATCAAATCCGGCATTTATGCCACACAAGCATCTCACCGGGCTTGCGATTTCCCCACAAACAGTAGGGCACCGCCTTGAGCGTGACCGGTTCCGTGTCAAAATACGCTTCGCCATACAGGCGGCTTCCGTCCCAGCCTGTCCGCGTCAGCCGCCGCCCTTCGTAGCAGAGTACAGGCAGCGTACCCGGCAGCACATCATCCTCTTTTTCCTGCACCGCGGTGCTTGCCTCGACCATTACGGAAGTCAGGTTCGTGCCGTTATCCGTTTCCTCCAGGCAATAAACGCAGGGTCCTTTGAGCAAAGCAACCTTGCCGGCGTCCTCTCTCAGCAAAGGATCGGCCGCCATCCATCTGGGCTTCACGTTCAGTCTGACGACGAGCTCATGTTGGCCAGTCAAATCGCCGCGGATGATCGCATAACCCTTTTTCACGTCCGGGGTCAGCGGAACGCCATCCAGCGCAAATTCCGGAGACTGTGCATAATCGGGGATGCGTACTGCCAGACGAAGGTCAGCGCCCGGCTGCACCGTCAGCTGTATGTTGACTTCCCCGTTTTGCATCAGGCCGGAGTGCATTGTGAGTTCCGCTTCCGCGCCGGCAAACTTTGCTTTGAAGGAGGAGGAGATGAAGAGATTAGCGTATATCGTACTGTCGTCCCTGGCATATATGTAATGCCCCAGCGACGCCAGTGTGCGCGCCACATTAGGCGGACAGCAGGCAACGGAAAACCAGCGCTGCCGCTGCGCTTTCACGTGTTTCATTGATGTTGCCGGCAAACAGTTTTCTGGCCACACCTCCAGCGGGTTCACGTAGAAGTACCGGTCGCCGCTCAGGCTGATGCCCGCCAGCACCGTGTTGTAAAGCGCACGCTCGACAATGTCGTAATAAGACGCGTCCTTCTCAATCAGACTCATGCGGCGTCCGAAAAGCGCGAGGCCGATGGAAGCGCATGTCTCGCTGTACGCGGCGTCGTTGGGAAGGTCGTAGTCCGTGGTAAAGCGCTCAAAGAAACCGGATGAACCGATGCCGCCAGTGATATACATACGCCGCTGCGTGATGTTGTTCCACAGCACCCGGCAGGTCTCCAGCAGCGCCTCGTCACCGTCTTCCCGCGCAATGTCCGCCATCGCGCAATACATGTACGTCGCCCGCACAGCGTGGCCTTCCGCCGTGCGCTGCTGACGCGGCGGCATGTGCGCCTGGGCATATTTCAGCTCGTATTCCCGAAACTCGGGGAATATCACTTGCCCGCTCCGGCCTTCAATCTCCTGGCTGAAATAGTTTGGTTCCTGACCGCGCTCGTCAATGAAGAACCTCGCACAGTCAAGATAGCGGCGCTGCCCGGTGCAGCGGTACAGCTTCACCAGCGCGAGCTCGATCTCCTGATGGCCGGGATAACCCTTGCGCTGGCCTTCACCTGGTCCGAATTCCTTGCAGATCAGGTCGGCAAACCGGCGCGAGATGTTCAGCAGATTATCCTTCCCCGTCGCTTCATAATAGGCCACGCCCGCCTCTATCAGATATCCGGCGCAGTATAGTTCGTGCCCCTCCACCAGATTGCTCCAGCGGCCCTGCGGTTCTGCAACGGTAAAGTAGGTGTTCAGATACCCGTCCGGCTGCTGCGCACGTCCGATAAGAGATATAACTTCATCAGCTATGTTCTCGAAATCTTTGCATCTTCCGTTATATAAACAGTAGGCAACGGTCTCCAGCCACTTGTATACATCCGTATCCACAAATATAACCCCTTTGTGTTCCCCTTTTAACTCACCTGCTGCTATACGGAAATTCTTAATGCAGTAGGATTCCATGACCTGCTGCTCGCCATCCTGCATAAAGTTATCGGCCTGCGAGTCAAGTATGTTCCAGTTATTAAAAGCAGGGTCTGCTCCGGGAATACTATCGTTAAGTATCTTCCACTGGTACGGAACGATAACATCCGCAACCATATCGGTATAATGGCTCCATAGTTTGTCGTTTATCTGTACTTGTTCGAGTTTCGGTAACCGCAGGGTTGATATCATAATAATGCTCCATTCTTATAGATATTTTGTAAATCGTCTGTTTTATATTGATCAAGGCCTGGCAGTCGTACAGATGAATACATATCTGGCTTCATTCTTATGGTCGTATCGTTATTGTCTTGCTTTGAGAATGGTAAACGTTTAACTGCATGCTCACTATAATACACATTTTTCGATTTGTAAAGAGGCATATTTTATTTATTTAGACGTATTTAACAGTATATTTATTGATTATCAATAAATATTAAGCTATTTTTGTATTTGTTAAACGTATTACATTTCTGCTCTAAATTTAAACTTATCAATATATGTATTCATTATAGCATTCATTTTGTCGAGAAAATGAGTTGAATGTTAAACGTTTATGTGATATTGTTTCCATGAAATCATTGGTTTAGGAGAGCTCATGGCAAACATCCGCGAAATTTCCGAAAAAGCCGGCGTATCGATCGCCACGGTATCAAAAGTATTAAACGCAAAAAAGGGCGTAAGCCAGGCAACGATCGACAGCGTCATGTCCATCGCCCGGGAACTCAACTATCGTCCCAACCTGACAGCGCGCAGCTTAAAGAACGGCCAGAGCCAAACGATAGGCGTCATTACCGAAGACCTGACGGTTTTTAACACGCCTGAAATCGTGGACGGCATTGACGCTTACTGCGAAAGCCAGGGCTACCATTATATATTGGGCAATCTGCGTTTCTACAAGCGCTACGGGCACCATCCGCAGAACACCGAAGAATGCACCGAACTCGTACATTCTCTCCTGGATACCATGCTGTCCAAGCAGGTGGACGGCATCATCTATATCGGCTGTCACAGCCACGCTGTCGTCCCTATCCGCAGCAACGCTGGAATCCCCTTCGTTTACGCATACTGCTACAGCGCGGACCCCAACATCCCCTCGGTGCTGTATGACGATCAGAAGGCCGCATATGAGGTGACTCAGCATCTGATCAGCAAAGGGCACAGCCGTATCGGCGTTATCGCCGGCCAGCGTGACAGTATCCATACCGCCAACCGCATACTCGGTTATCAGGAAGCTTTGTATACCAGCAGCATTCCTTACAACCCCCGGTTCACCGTTTATGGCGACTGGGAGCGCGAGCAGGGTTATCAACTGTGCGAACAGCTCATTGACACCGGCGTCACCGCGATATTCGCCCAGAACGATCTGATGGCGACAGGCGTCATCGAATACTGTAATCAGCACGGTATTCAGGTCGGCAAAGACCTGGCGCTGATCGGTTTCGACAACCGCGAAATCGGCACCGTCTGTCGCCCCACACTCAGCACCGTATCGCTGCCGCTGTTTGATATGGGCCAGACCGCCACGCACCTGCTGCTCGACATGCTGGCGGGCAACCATGTGCAGTGCGGCCAGAAACTGATGCTCGCCTGCAGCGTGATCAAGCGTGAATCCACCGCGTTCCAGATTCAATAATCGAAACAACGGAGGCCGCATGAATCCGACAGCACATATCAATATCGACATCAATAATATCATTTCGCCCATCGACGACCGCCTCTATGGCTCGTTCATCGAGCATATGGGGCGCGCCGTCTATACGGGCATATACGAACCAGGTCACCCGACAGCCAATGCGGATGGCTTCCGGCAGGATGTGCTGGATCTGATCCGTCCGCTGCAGATTCCCCTCATCCGCTATCCGGGCGGCAACTTTGTGTCCGGCTATTGCTGGGAAGACGGCGTCGGCCCGAAGGCCGAGCGGCCAGCCCGGCCCGAGTTGGCGTGGTTCGCCCTCGAAACCAATCAGGTGGGCACCAACGAGTTCATGGACTTTTTGAAACTGGCGGACGCACTGCCCATGCTCGCGGTGAATCTGGGTACGCGCGGGCCGCAGGATGCAGTCAA
>JAEWWC010000037.1 GCA_023396555.1 Bacillota bacterium | reverse complement strand
CGGCTGGAGGAGCGCGGCATCTACCTCGCCTACGAGGACGATACTGTGGATTACCTCGCTAAAGAGGGCTTCGACGAAAACTACGGCGCGCGACCCTTGCGGCGCATGGTGCAGCAGATCGTGGAGGATAAGCTCTCCGAGGAGATACTCGAGGGCAAGATCAGCATCGGCGACAGCGTGCGCATGTTCATGCGCGACGGCAAGCCGGAGTACGAGAAGAAAGTTTGACTTTAAATATAGAGCGCAGCGACAAGCCGTAAATGATCTATATTGATAAGGGCTCTGCCCTCATACTCCCGCTTCTTTTCTTGAAGAAAAGAAGCAAAAGACTAGAGAAACGCCTTCGAGAAGGCGTTTCTTTATTGGGATTCTCAAGGGATGAGTCCCTTGAGTGGTAGTTTGGAGGCAGCGCCTCCAAGGTCTTAGAACTTCAGGCGGCGGCGATGAACCGCCGTTTTGTTTTGCCGCCGGAACCTCCATTGAATGGCACAGCATATTGGTATACAATACATACAGCATATTTGTATGAGAGGCTGATGAGGTGCAGATTTTTGACATACTGGAGCTGGTGGGCGTGGCGGCGTTTGCGGTGTCGGGCGCGACCACAGCCATTCAAAAGAAGATGGATATATTCGGTGTGATATTTCTTGCAATGGTCACCGCCATCGGCGGCGGTGTCATCCGCGACGTGGTGATGGACGTGGGCATTCCGGTGTTCTTCCAGCACTACGAATACACGCTGGTGATACTGGCGACAGCGATACTGGTGATGCTGCTCAAGGGCCGCATCAAATGGATGAACATCGTGGTGTTCTTCGACGCGGTGGGCCTCGGCGTGTTCTCGGTGTTCGCGGGCGTGAAGGCGCTGGATATGGACTACAACTTCCTAAGCCTGCTGTTCGTCTGCTTGATCACCGGCATCGGCGGCAGCATACTTCGGGACATCATCGCCTGCGTGATACCTATGGTGCTGCGCAAGGAGATATATGCAACGGCGGCGCTGTTAGGCGGGGTGGCGCTGTGGTTCTTAAGCCCGCTGATCGGCCGGGACTGGAGCATCTATGTCGCGCTTGGCGTCACAATACTGACGCGCCTCATCAGCTACTGGCTGAAGCTCAACTTGCTTTATAAGCCAGAGGCGGGCGAAAACAAAGACCTTCCGCTGTAACATCAAGGGGCTTTGTTGACACTCCAATGTGCATATGGTAGTATATCGTGTATATTTATACAGAAGGTGACGACCATGAAGCATTGGGGACATTTGGATATCAATAAGCAGGGGCATCTCATGCTGGGCGGGTGCGACGCGCTGGAGCTGGCGAAGGAGTTCGGCACGCCGCTCTATGTGATGGAGGAAGATGTGATCCGCAGCGTATGCCGCGGTTATACAAAGGCGCTTGCCGGATATAAAGGCGGCGGGCTTGCCCTGTTCGCCGGCAAAGCGTTTATGACGACGGCGATGTGCAAAATTGTGCAGAGCGAGGGGCTCGGGCTGGATGTGGTGTCGGGCGGCGAGCTGTACGTTGCGATGAACGCGGGCTTCGATATGAGCAAGGTGTATCTGCACGGCAACAACAAGACGCCGGACGACCTTCGCATGGCGGTGGAGGCGGGCGTGGGCCGCGTGGTGATCGACAGCGGCAGCGAGATAGAACTGCTGTCGGGCATCGCGGCGGAGCTGGGCAAGGTGCAGGCGGTCTCGGTGCGCATCAAACCGGGCATTGAGGCGCACACGCACGACTATATCAAGACGGGGCAGGTGGACTCCAAGTTCGGCTTCGGCATCGGCGACGGGCAGGCATTGCAGGCCGTGCGCGACATATTGAAGCAGCCCAGCCTCAAGCTGGTGGGCATGCACTGCCACATCGGCTCGCAGATATTTGAGCTGACGCCCTTCCGCGAGACGGTGGACGTGATGTTCGACTTCATGCAGGACATCAAGGCGCAGACGGGCTTTGCGTTCAAAGAGATTAACTTCGGCGGCGGCTACGGCATTCACTATACCACGGGCGACAAACCGCTGCAGCCGTATGAATACGTGCAGGCGATGTTGGACGAGCTGACGTCGCTATGCGAAGAGCGGGAGATGGAGCCGCCCGCGTTCGTGATCGAGCCGGGACGTTCCATCGTGGGCGAAGCAGGCACCACGCTGTATACCATCGGCGACATCAAGACGATACCCGATGTGCGCACCTATGTGAGCGTGGACGGCGGCATGGCGGACAACCCCCGCCCGGCGCTGTATCAGGCGCAGTATACCTGCGCGCTGGCGGGACGCATGAACGAGCCGGATACCACCGTGGTGTCCATCGCGGGGCGAACATGCGAGAGCGGCGACATGCTGATCTGGAACGCGGAGCTGCCCGAGGCGAAAACGGGCGATGTGCTGGCGGTGTTCTCCACCGGCGCGTACCACTATTCGATGGCGAGCAACTACAACAAGCTACCGCACCCGGCGGTGGTATTGGTGAAGGGCGGGCGCGCGGCGCTGATGGTGCAGCGCCAGTCGTACGAGGATCTGGTACGCAATGACAGAGTGCCGGAGTGGTTGAAGTGACATTCGTGGGGGAGCGGCGCTCCTCCTTTTTGTTTGCCGCTGCTGTCTCGCTTCCCGGCGTTTATCGCTGTGGAAAAATACCCGTCGGAATTGCTTTCAAATATCAAATTTCTTCGTCAAAAAACTTCATATTTCGTGTTTAACCGCTGGACAACCACAACCGCTTGTGTTATCTTATTGACAGCAGAAAACCCTTTAAACCCGGTCCAGAGAGTCCGGCAAGGTGCATTTTATTGGTGTACAAAGCCTTGCCGGTGGACAAGGCTTTTTTGATGCGCTGAACGCAGCTTTCAACGACAGCCGGGATGGGACGGTGATACCGGGCCTTAAGGGGGATCAATAATCTGTATCATTGTATCAAGGAGGATATTATATGGACAAAATTAAGCAATCATTCGGTTACCTTCCTGATGAGCGGCCTCCATTTTGGAAACTGCTGCTCTACGCTCTCCAGCAGATTGTGGTCATGTTCCCCGCCACCATACTCGTGGCGCTGATCACGGGATTCCATCTTTCCACCACGATCTTTGCCAGCGGTCTTGCAACACTGTGCTTCATTCTCATCACAGGCAGAAAGATACCTCTGTACTTCGGCTCCAGCTTTTCTTACCTTTCCGCAATCATCGGTTTAACCGGCGGGGTCGAATTCGGACATATTCTGCCTGACGCTATGATTTCCACGGTTCAGTTCGGCATCATCGCATCGGGCCTTGTGTCCATCGCAGCCGGCTTCATCGTCAAGGCGTTTGGCCGCAAGTCTATTGAGAAGGTGCTGCCGCCCACGGTGACGGGCCCCATCGCGATGATCATCGGCCTCTCGCTGGCAGCCAACGCGCTGGGCGACGCGGCTCCGGTGCAGGGCGGAACGGGCATCACCGCTTCCGACTGGGTATGGCTTGTTTCTCTCGTCACGCTCGTTGCGACGATACTTTTCTCGGTCTATCTCAAAGGCGTCTGGGGACAGCTTCCGCTGTTGCTGGGGCCCATCGTCGGATGCGCCGTAGCGGCCATACTGCTGCTGGTTACCGGCGAATCCATGTTCCGGACGCTGCCTGAGGCGGCGGGTACGGGCGTGAGCGTGATCCCCGGTGTGCTGACGCTGCCGCATATTACGCTGCCCATTCCGTCATGGGCGGCGGTCGCAGCCATCATGCCCATCGCCATTGCGACGATACCCGAATCCACCGCGCATGTTTTCCAGCTTGATATATACGTCAACAATCTGGCGCGCAAAAAAGGCAAGGCGGATTATGACATCGGCAACCGGCTCGGCCAGAACCTCATCGGCGATGGTATCGGCGATATGGTGGCAGGTCTCGTCGGCGGCCCCGCCGGCACGAACTACGGCGAAAACATCAGCGCGATGGCCATCACGCGCGTATTCTCCATCCCCGTGCTGATCGCGGCGGCCATTCTCGCGATGGTCATATCCTGCATCTCGCCGCTCGTCAACGCGATATACGCCATTCCGCAGGCGGTCATCGGCGGCATCGAGATATTCCTGTTCGGCGCCATCGCCGCTCAGGGTATCGCCATTATGATCGAGCGCAAGGCGGACATGTTCAGCGCGAAGAACATTGCGGTCATCGCGGTGATCATGATCATCGGCGTCGGCGGCCAGTTCAAGTTCGAAGGCATGATCCCGTTCCTCGGCATGAAAGTGCCCTGCATCGCGGGCGCGGCTATTCTGGGCATACTGCTGAACCTGCTGCTCAGCATCGGCGAGAAAAAGAGGCTTGCAGCGGAAGCTGCCAAAGTGGAAGCTGAAAAAGCTAAATAAAAACAGACTTACAACAGACAATCAGCAAGGCCGGAGCAACCTCCGGTCTTGTTTTAATATACGGACTTATCAGCGCATAAGCTTTTTACATAAGCGCTTTCTTTTTTGGTATGAGTGTGGACTTGTGTTCATATATATCTAGTGTTAAACGCTAAAATTAACGGAGGGTGCGCCATGCAAAGCTATAATCTTTACAAGGATATTTCCGAAAGAACGGGAGGGGATATATACATCGGCGTCGTAGGGCCGGTCAGAACGGGCAAGTCGACGTTCATCAAGCGGTTTATGGATATGCTGGTGCTCCCGAACCTGGACGATACCCATGAGAAGGAGCGCGTGGTCGACGAGCTGCCGCAGAGCAGCGCGGGCAAGACCATCATGACCACGCAGCCCAAGTTCGTGCCCAACGAGGCGGTCAAGATCAAGATCAACAACGAGGCTGAAATGAAGGTGCGGATGGTGGATTCCGTAGGCTACATGGTGGACGGCGCGATGGGCTATCTGGAAAACAACGTGCCGCGCATGGTGTCCACGCCGTGGTTCGATTACGACATTCCGTTCGAGGAAGCCGCGGAGACCGGCACGCGCAAGGTGATCACCGACCACAGCACCATCGGCATCGTGATGACGACGGACGGCAGCATCACCGAAATACCGCGGTCCAGCTACGTCCAGGCCGAGGAACGCGTGGTGCGCGAGCTGTGGGAGCTGGGCAAACCCTTCATCGTGATTTTAAACTCCGCCACGCCGGGCAGCCAGGACACCATCAGCCTGCGCAACGCGATGGAGGATAAATATCAGGTGCCGGTGCTGCTGATGGATATCATGCGGCTGACGGAGAACGACATAGGTGCGATGCTGGAAAACCTGCTGTATGAGTTCCCGCTCAAGGAGATCAACATCGACATGCCTGGGTGGGCGCGGGCGTTGTCGCCGGACCACTGGCTGATGAACGAGGTGATTACCGGCATATCCGCGTCGCTGGACAATCTGGAAAAGGTGCGCGATTACGGTTCGCTGCTGGGCGCGATGAACAACCTGGAAGATGTCAGCGGCGCGTCGGTGAACAAGGTGGAGCTGGGGGAGGGCAGCGTACAGATGCACGTGGACTTCCCGCAGGAGCTCTTCTACAAGATACTGGGCGACGAGTGCGGCTATCCCATTGAAAACGACTACCATCTGGTGTCCATCGTGAAGGATCTGGTGACCGCCAAGAAGCAGTACGACCGGATGGCGGACGCGCTCCAGAGCGTGAAGGAAACGGGCTACGGGCTGGTGCCGCCGTCGGTGGACGACATGTCGCTGGAGGAGCCGGAGCTGGTGCGGCAGGGAGGCCGCTTCGGCGTGCGGCTCAAAGCCAGCGCCCCGTCGCTGCATCTGATACGCGTGGACATTGAAACTGAGGTGTCGCCCATCGTGGGATCTGAGAAGCAGTCGGAAGAGCTCATTAAATACATGCTCACCGAGTTCGAGAACGATCCGTCGAAGCTATGGAACACGGACATATTCGGCAAATCCCTGCACGACCTCGTTAAGGAGGGCTTGTCAGGCAAACTGACTCACATGCCGGAGGATGCGCGGATGAAGATACAGGAGACGCTGCAGCGCATCATCAACGAAGGCAGCGGCGGGCTGATCTGTATATTGCTGTAGGTGATATTTGGCCTCGGAAGCTTAACTAGGTTTCCGAGGCCTTTTTTATTTGTAGGTGATTATTCACTTTCAAAAATTTGCCCTTTATTAAGAGTACTAAAAATTATTGTTCTAATGGTATAAATATACTACAATAAAAATATATTTATGATCCATAAACTAAGATGTATGAGAGTATTGGTGAGGAATTATGTATAAAGTAAAATATTTTTCTGAGTATGATATAACTTATCCAATGGGTTTAACGAGGATTGTCGAAATAATAACCAATTATGACGATTTCCTAGAAGTGGATATAGATAACTTTTTTGAATTTTATAATACTATTAAATTTATTGAGATTGAAAGATTTAAGGTCCACATTGAAAATGAAGTTCAAATAGATCTTAAAAACTTTATTAAGCAAATTGAATCAAAGTTAGGCATTTTTATAGCACAAAGAAGGGACAAATATCTTGACTTTTATGAGTCAATTGATTTTCTTTATCATAAAGATTTCTTTGAAGTGTTAGATAAGTATAAAGTATATAAGAATATTAGTGGTGATGACTTGCGAGAATTTATGACAAAATACAGGACAACCCTATATTATATTCTCGAAAATAAGAATATTGTTTTATATCATAATGAAGTAATAAAGACTGCCTTCCTAGATAACCCAAACAATGCTGAAATAGTGTTAGATAAGTATTTGTCGGAGAAAAATTTAAATCTTCCATCTCTAAATCTTTACGAAATAGAATGTTTAATTGATGACTATCTGGAGTTAGAGCATTTAAACATAAACCATTTGAGAAAAATTATATATTTTCCCTTAGACGCAGGTCTCCTAATTAATGATAAGTTGAAGTTGAAAGCAAAGCGTAGATTAAAACAAGAAGAGGAAAGAATTACAGAAGGTAGAATTGGATTTAAATTGGGAGCCGAAATATCTTACTCTGAAGATCAAGAGGAAGTCGTCCAACAAAGAATGGACGGTACAATAGTCAAATATAGCATTCAAAAGCGATGGATAACTGATAATTTAGATTTCAATACGCTTTGGAATAATTTTATTTACGTTTTTCATTTTTTTGATGAACAAATGAGGTTAAACTTAGTTTCAAAAATAAATGAGGCTGGGGTAATAGAAAGAGTCCTTCTTTGGAATAATGGAAAGCATATTTACAAAGCACACGCTGCATTTATGATCAATGAAATGTGCTCAACTGTTCAGTTGATTAGTTATTCAGAATTGTTAAATCTAAACGGCATCAGAATAGAAGACATGATTGAATGGTTCTTTAATGAATACATCAAAGATGAGTTCGGTATTATTGGATTTATTGTAAAAATGCCATCTGACTATTTAACTTATTTTGAAAAATGCAGAACCATAGTCCCTGAAATTGATAGGATTCTAAAGCAGTACAATACATACATTGAGAATGGCGAAATTGATCACGAATTACTCCAGATGTCATCAAAACCCATGATTTTTGGTGAATATCTTTCAAATATAAAAAGCAAATATATATATCCTGATCCTGATAGCGTATTTTATTATAATGCTGTTAATCGTTTATTTTCTGACCAAAGCGGCCTGACCTATGTACCTAAACTTGATGTAACTTACAAAAATCTATGTGAGCTTCTTGTAAAAGAAAAAGTAAGATTGAATGATTTTGAAGAGTATCAGAAAGATGAGATTAAGTGGTTATTTGATAATGACTTACTAAAAGTTGATGAAAATGAATACATAACTATTAAAGATATTCCAGGATTTACAGTGTTGGGGGAGTTGTTTCTTAACGAAGTCATCAGTTATTGGAACCAACCATTAAAAATGAAACAAAAAATAGATGAGTGGATTTTAGCTGGAATACTAACGGCTGAGTCAAGCCTTTTATCTAAAAGTGAACAGGATTATATGGATTTCTATTTGAACAAGAAAAAGTTTACCAATGGGCATGATCTTAGAAATCGATATGCTCATGGTACACATTCAAACGATGAAAAGCAACATCAATTAGATTATATTGTTTTCTTGAAAATGATCATAATTCTAGTTGTAAAAATCAACGATGACTGCTGTGCCTTTGAAAAGTCTGCAGGTACATAAGTCAACGAAGGCAGCGGCGGTCTGATCTGTATATTGCTGTAGGCTTAGTGATCTGGTTTGATTCCCCCGGCTAATCCCCGGGGGTTTTTTCTTTTGCCATTGACAAATCGGACCGTAGATTGTAACATATAGACCATAAAGTCTAGACTATATGGTCTATGAGGGTGGAAGATCAATGAAAGAAAAGGCGTTTGAAAGAAAGCAGGAGCTGCTGGATGCGGCGCTGGCTGAATTTTCGCAAAGAAGCTACGAAGAGGCATCGATCAACCGCATTATTGTCAACGCCGGAATCAGCAAGGGAACGTTCTATTACCACTTCAAGGACAAAGCCGATCTCTATCTGTATTTGATCCGGCACACGTCGGAACAGAAATGGGCGTTCATTCAGCAAAGAATGGCGTCTGGCCCCGGAACTGACGGTGGTGGAGACATCTTCAGCCTGCTTAAGCTGCAGGCGAAATGGGGGGTTGAATTTGCGCAGGCCTGCCCGGAAGCCCACGGCTTTGCAAAGATGCTGGCCAAAGAACGCAGTAACAGCATATATGGATCTGTTCAGGCGCTGTTTGACGCTCAGTCCCGCAGTGCGCTGGAACAGATGGTGGACGAGGCGGTCAGCCGCAGGGAAATTGCACCGGGGTTTTCCAGAGATTTTGTCGTGGGCACGATGTTCGTGCTGTTCGGGCACTTCGATGAAATCGTTAAAAATGGAGCGGGTGCTGAGCCGGACGACGTGATGGAAAAGCTGGACTGCTTTATCGCATTTCTGAAAAGCGGATTTGCCGGTAAAAAGTGAAAGGAGATACTCATGGATAAGAAGATATGCCTGATAACAGGCGCGAACGCGGGGATTGGCAAAGCGGCTGCCATACAGCTCGCGGCGCAAGGCTGCCACGTGATCATGGTGTGCCGTGACAAAGAGCGCGGACAGAAGGCGCTGGAGGAGGTGAAACGGGCCAGCGGCAGCAGTGCGGCGGAACTGATGATCGCAGACATGTCGCTTCAGTCCTCCATCCGGGAGTTGGCAAAAGACTATCCTTATGACCGGCTGGATGTGCTGATCAGCAACGCGGCGGCGTTTGATCTGGCGCAAAAGCATCCGAAAAAGACAGCAGAGGGCATAGAAAGCGTGTGGGCCACCAATCATATCGGGCCTGTGCTGCTTATCGATTTGTTCCTGGAACGGCTGAAAAGGAGCAGGCAGGGTCGCATACTGACTGTGGCCTCGCAGGGGCTGGTGATGTACCCCGGCCTGAAGATCCGCTTCGACGACCCGGAGTTTAATAAGGGCGGATTCAGCGTCCCGAAAGCCTATTACCACTCAAAGCTGGCACAGGTGATGTATACTTACTGGCTGGCGGACAGGCTGAAAGGTACGGGAGTCACTGTCAACTGTATACGGGTCACCAACGTGAAGGTCGACATATCCCGGTATCCCGGGATTTCCCGGCTCGAAAGATTTGCGTATTCGATCAAGAGTAAAAAGTCGATATCACCGGAAGAGATGGCGCAGACGTATACATGGCTGGCCATTTCGGATGAAGCTGCCAGCTTTTCGGGCCAATATTTTGACCATCACAGAAGGCCGGTGGATTCTTCCTCATACAGCCGGGATAATAATGAAGCAGAAAAATTGATGGAGATGACGAGAAAGTATATCAGGCCAGAGGCATTGTAATTTTGTTTGGGCCATTCGGGATCAGCCGCAGTCTGCTGCGGCTTTTTTGTATCAGAAAGTTAGTATATTTAATATTCTTATTGGGTGTGATATAATCTCAAATTGAAAACAAAAGGTTAAGGAGGCGGATGCAGTGGATGCCGGAGCGGGAACCGGAATGACTGAACAGGATATCAGAATTTTGCTGAACCAGCTGCTCAAGGATATGTTTTACCGCATATTAAGGCTGCAGGAAAAAAGCGTGTCGCAATCGGCCAACGACAACTTGAGCCGGACGGAGATGCATGCACTTGAGAACATACAGGACAGCCCCGGCGCGACGCTGACGCAGATTGCGGATATGCTGGGGGTTACCAAGGCGACGGTGAGCGTATCCGTTTCGAGGCTCGTCAAAAAGGGATACCTCGTCAAAGAAAAGGCGGATCAGGACAAGCGCAAGAGCGAGCTGCAGCTGACGCCAAAGGGTGAAGATTGCTGCAAAAAGCACAAGCAGTTTCACGACATGCTCATAGAAAGCATACTTAAGGAATTTGACATAGCGGCCTATCCGGACCTCATTGTGTCGATGAAGGCCTTGCTGGCGTTCTTTAACCGGCTGCATGTGTGAAATTTTAAGCATTATCAAAACTTGTTTTACGTTTTGTTTATATCCACAAAGGTCAGGAAATAATAACTTAACATATTGGCTGGTTTACGAATATTGCTGCAACAGAACCGTAAAAAATGCCAGCTTGCTGCGATAAAGCCGCGGCAAGATAATAAGATTTGTTTATAAAGGTTTTGTTAATGACATTGGATGGCCAATCGGAGCGCGTTGACATACATGCCGCATCATGATACTATTTTCTTCAAGGTTGGTTTGATGTACTAACCTTAACTTATGCAATCATATTTATTATCGAAAAAAGTCTCAAAAAGGAGGCGACTGATGGATCTGGACGCAGTATTTAAACTGATGGACCGGGCGGAGAAATCCACATTCAACAAGATAGAGATACAGTATCAGGACTTAAGGCTATGCCTGGAGCGCGGCGGCGGGCAGCCGCAGGCTGCTGCACAGACATTTGTACCCGCTGCGGAGGGCGCTATGCCCAAGGCGGAGGAGAAGGAAGAAGGCGAAGTCATACGCTCGCCCATTTCCGGCGTATTCTACGCGGCGAAGGAGCCGGGCGCCGAGCCTTTCGTGAAGGCGGGCAAGCAGGTTAGCAAGGGCGACACTGTCTGCATCATTGAGGCGATGAAGACGATGAACGAGATCAGCTCGTCGGTGAGCGGCGTGATCGTCAGCGTACTGGTGAAGGACGGACAGACGGTATCGGCGAACGAAGCGCTGTTCCGCGTCGCCGGAGGCAAGTAGCATGAGCACCGTACTGGTTGCCAACAGGGGCGAGATAGCGGTGCGCATCATCCGCACCTGCAAGAAGCTGGGCCTCAAAACGGTGGCGGTGTTTTCTGAGAACGACGAGGGGGGCATGCCGGCTCGTCTGGCGGACGCCAGCGTGTGCATCGGCCCGCGCCCCGCGGACAAGAGCTACCTCAACATCGACAGCATACTCGCGGCGGCGAAGGCCTACGGGGCGGACATGATACACCCCGGCGTGGGCTTCCTGTCCGAGAACGATGCGTTTGCCAGAGCCTGCGCGGAAGAAGGCATCAAGTTCATCGGCCCGGACCCGGAGACGATGCTGATGCTGGGCGATAAGCAGATGGCGCGCGAAACGATGATCAAGAACGGCTTCCCCGTGGTGCCGGGTTCAAACGGCACGGTGAACGGCGTGAAGGAAGCGGTGGCGGTTGCCAAGGAGATCGGCTTTCCGCTGATGATCAAGGCGGCCAAGGGCGGCGGCGGCAAGGGCATTCGCGTGGTGCAGGACGCCGCAGCGCTGGAGAAGGAATTCTCGCTGGTGTGCCGTGAGGCGGAGCTGGCGTTCGGCGACGGCAGCGTCTATCTGGAGGCGTACCTGCCCGAAGCGCGCCACATCGAGGTGCAGATACTCGCTGACGAGCACGGCAGCGTGCTGCATCTGGGCACGCGGGAGTGCAGCCTGCAGCGCAAGAACCAGAAGCTGCTGGAGGAAGCGCCGGCGGCCAACGTGGACCCCGATGTGCTGGCGAAGATACAGCAGACCGCCGTGGATATCGCGCGGTGCGTGGGTTACAAGAACGCGGGCACCGTGGAGTTTTTGCTGGCGAAGGACGGCCGCTTCTTCTTCATGGAGATGAACGCACGCATACAGGTGGAGCATCCGGTCACCGAGAGCCTGTTCGGCCTTGATCTCGTCAAGGCGCAGATACAGGTGGCGATGGGGCACCACATGGACGTGCCGCAGGAAATGCTGATACCGCGCGGCCATTCCATCGAGTGCCGCATCAACGCGGAGGACCCATCTGAGAACTTTCGCCCGTCTCCGGGCATTATAAAGGGAATGGCGTTGCCGGGTGGTAACGGCATCCGCATCGACACCGGCTATGCGGCGGGCGACGAGATATCGCCGTATTACGACTCGATGGTGCTCAAGCTCATCGGGACGGGCGATGACCGCGAAGAAGCCATCCGGCTGTGCGCGAGTGCGCTGGCGGAGCTTGAAATCGACGGCATCAGCCACAACGCCGAGTTTGCGCAGGCGATGCTGGCAGATCCGGACTTCCAGTCGGGCAACGTACATACCAAATGGATCGAGCAGGTGTTCATTCACCGCTTCATGAGAGGTCGGCCATGAATCTGTTCAACGAAAAAATAACATCGGGAGTTCCCGAAGAAGCCAATAACAAGCCGGGCGCGGCGCTGGAGATGCTGCGCTGCGGCGGCTGCGGCCGGGACATGGTTGCGGACATCGTGCACGCGGGCGATTCCATATGCCCTTATTGCGGGGCACTGTTCCGCCAGCCGTCTTACCGGCGCATCGAAACCATCGTGGACACCGGAAGCTTCATCGAAATCGAGCGCGAGGCGGAGAGCAAGGACCCGCTCTCGTTCCCCGGATACAAAACCAAGATGGCCAATGAACGAGACAAGTCCAAGATGCAGGAGGGTGTGGTGATCGGCAAGGCCACCATCAAGGGGCTGCGCACCGCCATCGCCGTGATGGACTCGTATTTCATGATGGGCAGCATGGGTACGGTGGTGGGCGAGAAGATCGTCATCATCGCGGAGTTTGCGACGCTCAATAAACTACCGCTCATCATTTTCTGTGCGTCGGGCGGGGCGCGCATGCAGGAGGGCATACTGTCGCTGCTGCAGATGTCCCGTACCACCATCGCGCTGGCCAGGCACAGCGCCCAGAGGCTGCTGCACATCAACGTGCTGACGCACCCCACGACCGGCGGCGTAACCGCCAGCTTTGCGATGCAGGGTGATATCACCATCGCGGAACCGGGCGCGCTGATCGGCTTCGCAGGGCCGCGCGTCATCGAGCAGACGGTGCGCGATAAGCTGCCGGAGGGCTTTCAGACGGCGGAGTATTTGTATGAACACGGCCTGATCGACCGCATCGTCGAGCGCAAGGACATGCGCGAGACTTTGGCGGCGCTGCTGGCGCTGCACAGCTGCGAAGGCCGGCCCAAAACCTTTATAGAGGAAATATACGACGATGTCTTTAAACGAAACACAAACGCCGAATAATGGCGTGAACGAACCCCAGGAGCTGGCCTGGGATCGTGTGATGAACGCCCGCAAAGAGAACAGGCCGCAGGCGCGCGATTACATCGCCAAGCTTTTCCATGGCGTTTTCGAGGTGCGGGGCGACCGGTGTATGGGCGACGACGATGCCATCGTGACCGCCATCGCTTGGTTCGAGAACTGCCCTGTGACGGTGATCGGCCAGCAGAAGGGGCACACGCTCGAAGAGCGTATGCGCTGCAACTTCGGCATGCCCAATCCGGAAGGGTACCGCAAATCGATGCGGGCGCTGCGTCAGGCCGAGAAGTTCCAACGGCCCGTGATCTGCTTCGTAGACACGCCGGGAGCAGCAGCCGGAGTAGAAGCGGAAGCGAAGGGGCAGGGGCTCATCATCGCGGAGCATCTGCGCGCGATGGCGACCGTCAAAACGCCCATCATATCCATTATCATTGGCGAGGGCGGCAGCGGCGGCGCATTAGCTCTGTCGCTGGCGGACCGTTTGATCATGCTGGAGAACAGCTACTTCTCGGTGATATCGCCCGAGGGCTGCGCATCGATACTGTACAAGGACAGTTCGATGGCACAGGAAGTGGCCAAAAACCTAAAGCTGACGGCGGCGGACTTAAAGCAGTTCCACATCGTGGACAGCGTCATCCGCGAGCCGGAAGGCTTTTCACGCTTCGACATGGACGCGAGCGTGGAGGACATCCGCCGCGTGATACGCGTGGCGCTGCGGCGTCTGACGCGCGTGACGCCCGACCGGCTGGTGGAGAACCGGCACCAGAAATTCTTGAACATGAGAGGGCTCTGATAAGAACCCGCGGCATTAACCAAGAGGAATTGAGAGGACTTAAGGGTTGTTAGCTTCCGTGGAAATAGCGGGCATCGCCATCAAGGTGCCCGAGAGAACAGTAACGAATTTTGAGCTGGAAAAGCTGGTGGACACCAGCGACGAGTGGATAAAGAAGCGCACAGGCATCAGCACGCGGCATGTCTCAACGGGTGAAAAGTCCATCGACATGGCGGTGGAGGTTGCCCGTGGCGCGATTGAGCATGCGGGCATCGACCAATGCGACATCGGACTGATCGTCGCCAGCACCATCTCTAGCGAGCTGGTCACGCCGGGCATGTCGAGCTACGTGCAAAAGACGCTGGGCATTGAGAACTGCGCCAATATGGACGTAAACGCGGGATGTTCGGGCTTCGTCTACGCGCTGTCCACGGCGGCGAGCCTGATGGACACGCTGAACCTCAATACGGCGCTCGTGGTATCCTCGGAAGCGCTGTCCACCTACACCGACTGGACGGACAGGACCACCTGCGTGCTGTTTGGCGACGGCGCGGGCGCGGTGGTGCTGAAGCGGAGCGAAACGCCCCGGCTTCACTTTCCGATACTGGGCGGCTCGCCGGACCTTCAGGATGTCATCATCTGCAGAAGGGATGAGCGCAAAACCCCGTTTAACAGCATTGACGAAACACAGGCCAAGCGCGATTACATCCATATGGACGGTCGCGAGGTGTTTTCCTATGCCGTCGGGGCGGCGGGCGACGTACTGCAGCAGCTGCTCGACATGTGCGGCGATAAGCCGTTTACCAAGATCATACCGCATCAGGCCAACGAAAAGATCATTGACTATTTAAAGAGAAGGTTGGATTACAATGCCGACCAATTCTTTTTAAATATCGCGGATTACGCGAACACATCATCAGCGACCATACCGATCGCCCTGTATGACGCATGCAAAAAGGGCTGGCTGAAAAAGGGGGACAGGGTTGCCCTTGTCGCCTTCGGAGCCGGGCTGACTTGCGGCGGCATCGTGGTGGATTGGACAATGTCATTTTAGGAGGAGAATCAAAATGGAAGAACTCATTATCAAAAACCTGATGGAACAGCTTGAACTGGAGCGCGACGAGATCAACTCGGGCAGCCGCTTTGTCGAGGATTTCTCGATGGACTCGCTGGATATGGTGGAAATGCTGATCGACCTCGAGAAGCAGACGGGCGTTAAGATTCCCAATGAGGAGATCAAGGACATCCACACTGTAGGCGAGCTGGTGGCTTATTTGGAGGCAAAGAAGGGATGAAGTATAGCGGCAGCATTTGCGCGCTGACGAAAACAGAGTACCCGTTGATACAGGGCGGAATGGCGTGGGTGTCGGATGCGAGCCTCGCCGCCGCCGTGTCGATGGCGGGGGGGCTCGGCGTCATCGCGGCGGGCAACGCGCCGCCCGACTGGGTGGAGACCCAAATCAAACTGGTGCGTGAGAAGACGGACAAACCGTTCGGGCTCAACATCATGCTGCTGAGCCCGCACGTGGCGGCTGTGGCCGAGATGGCGGCGGACCTGCACGTTCCCGTGGTGATCAGCGGCGCGGGCAACCCGGACGCCTACATCAAACGGTGGAAGGCAGCGGGCTGCCTGGTAGCCCCGGTGGTCGCGAGCCGCGCGCTGGCCATGCTGATGGAGCGTATGGGTGCGGATTTCGTGATCGCGGAAGGCTGCGAGGCGGGCGGACACATTGGCGAACTCACCTCTATGGTGCTGTGGCCGGATATCGTGCGCAGCGTGAACATCCCTGTGGTCGCGGCGGGCGGCATATTCGACGCGGACACGGTGGCGGCGGCCTTCTGTCTGGGCGCGAAGGGCGTTCAGGTGGGCACGCGGTTCATACTGGCCGAGGAGTGCACGGCCCACGATGCGTACAAAGATCGTGTCGTGAAAGCCAAGGACATCGACAGTAAGGTGACGGGACGCGTCACGGGCCATCCGGTGCGGCTGCTGAAAAGCCCGTTCGCGCGGGAGCTGGCGCGCGTGGAATACGAGGAGAACGGCGCGGAGAAGATCGAGAAGCTGGGCGAAGGCTCGCTGATGCGCGCGGTGCTGCATGGCGACAAGGACACAGGCTCGTTCATGGCCGGCCAGTGCGCATGCATGATCGATCAGATTCAGCCCGCGGCGGATATCGTGCGGGAGCTGTTCGACACCGAGCGCATCAAGAGCGTGCTCAAAACAGCGGCCAGCCTGCTGGAGGCGGACAAATGAAGACGGCTTTTTTATCGGTCGTTGAGAGCATGCAGCGGTTGTCCGTGAGCAGACGTCTCTCAAATGTGCCGGTCAGCGCGGCTATGCAGGAGGCGGATCAATGAAGACGGCTTTTTTATTCCCCGGTCAGGGTGCTCAGACACCCGGCATGGGGGCGGACTTATACAATCATTCTGATATTTACCGTCAAACATTTGATCTGTGCGAAGCGGGCGCGGGGCTGGATTTGAAGGCAGCGTGCTTTGAGGGCGTAGGGCTGGACGGCAGCGAGACGATACAGCCTGCCATATTCGCGCATACTGTGTCGCTGCTCAAGGCGATACAGGCAAAGGGCATCCATGCGGATATCTATGCCGGTCTGTCGCTGGGCGAATACAGCGCGCTCTGCGGGGCGGGTGTGATCTCGCCGGAGCAGGGGGCGGCGCTGGTCCGGAAGCGCGGCGCGATCATGGACGGCGCGATACCCCCCGGTGAGGGCGGCATGCTGTCGGTGATCGGCTTTACAGCGGAGCAGGTGGAGGAGGCCATCACGGCTTATCCCGAGGTGTACCTTGCGAACCATCTGTCGGAGCAGCAGACGGTGCTGGGCGGACGCATGGGCGACCTCGCGGCGCTCAAGGACGCGCTGGAGCAGGCGGGAGCCAAGATGGTCACATTTCTGGCCGTCAGGGGGCCGTCGCACTGCCCGTTGCTGAACGGCGCTGCGGAGCAATTTGCGGCAGAGCTGGACAAGACGGAATTAAGCCCCATGAGCGGCACGGTATACAGCAATGCGCTGGGCGCACCGTATCCGCCGGACGCGGATATACGGGCGCTGCTGTGCGAGCAGATGCGCGCGCGCGTGCGCTGGCACGACGGCGTAGAGCGCATGCTGGCGGACGGCGTGACGCGGTTCGTAGAGATCGGCCCCGGCAACGTGCTCGCCAAGCTGCTCAAGCGGCGCGCGGGTAAGGCGGCGTCGGTTGAGTCGGTGCGCGACGCGGAAACGCTGGACGCGTTCCTGCGCGAATGCGGGGAGGAAGACAAATGAGCAAAGCGGCATTGGTTACCGGCGGCAGCGGCGGCATCGGGCAGGCACTCTGCCTGAAGCTTGCGCAGGCCGGATACGACGTGGCCGTACACTACCGGAGCGGCGCGGAACCGGCCGCGGACGTTTGCCGGCAGATAGAAGCGCTGGGGCAGCGCGCAGTTGCGGTTGCCGCCGATCTCACCGATCCGGTGGAATGCAAGCGGCTGGTGCAGACCTGCATCAGCGAGCTGGGCGGGCTGGACGCGCTGGTCAACAACGCCGGCGTGACGGATGACGGGCTGATCATGCGCATGACGGATGAGCAGTATCACCGTGTGCTGCGGGCGAACCTCGACAGCTGCTTCTACTGCTCGCGCGAGGGCATCGCGCACATGGCGCGCAAGCGTAGCGGACGCATTGTGAACATCACGTCGGTGGTGGGCATCATGGGCAACGCGGGGCAGGCCAACTACGCGGCCTCCAAGGCGGGCATCATCGGCCTCACCAAGTCGTGCGCCAAGGAAGTCGCCAAGCGCGGCATCTGCGTGAACGCGGTCGCGCCCGGCTTCATCGAAACCGCGATGACCGATAAACTGGGCGACGACGTGAAACAGGCCATGAAGCAGGGCATACCGCTGGGGCGCTTCGGAAAGCCGGAGGACGTGGCCGACATGGTCGCGTTTTTGTGCGGCGACGGCGCATCGTACGTCACCGGACAGGTGATCGTTGTGGATGGCGGCATGGTTATTTAGCGTTTGGAAAGGTAAAGGGAGTATGAAAGTTTACATAACCGGAATGGGCGCGGTGTCGCCCATCGGCATGAGCGCGGAGGAGAGCTTCAAGGCGGCGGCGGACGGCGTGTCTGGTATCAGTGCCGCGGAGTGCTTCGACTCTGAGCTCACGCAGATTTTCGCAGCCGGACAGGTGAAGAACTTCACGCCGGAACCGTACGTGAGCAAGCGCGAGGCCAAGCGCATGGCGCGGTTCACACAGATGGCGATAGTGGCCGCGATGCAGGCATGGGAACAGAGCGGCATGCAGGAGGCGGGCTTCGACGCGGAGCGCGTCGGCGTGCTGCTGGGCAGCGGCATGGGCGGTCTGGACGTAATCTGCGAGCAATATGAGGAACTCAGGACCAACGGGCCGCGCAGCGTGTCCTCGCTGTTCATCCCCAAGGCAATTATTAACACCACGGGCGGGTTGATTGCGATCAAGCTGGGGCTGTACGGCCCGTGCTTCTCCATCGTGACGGCGTGCTCGTCGGGCGCTGACGCCATCGGCCAGGCGTATTACGCGGTCAGAGAGGGCCGCGTGGACGCGATACTGGTGGGCGGCGCGGAGTCGGTGATGACGGAACTTGCCGTGCAGGGCTTCCATCAGATGGGGGCGCTGTCCGAGAGTGCTGACCCCAAGCGCGCGAGCATACCGTTCGACAAGGACCGTCAGGGCTTCGTGATGGGCGAAGGTGCGGCATTCATGCTGTTGGAAAGCGAGGAGTCGGTCAAACGGCGCGGCGCGAAGGCGCTGGGCGAGCTGGCCGGTTACGCGCAGACATGTGACGCGCACCACATCACCGCGCCGCAGCCGGAGGGTGCGCAGGCCGCCCGCGCGATGTCGCTGGCGATGAAGGATGCCGGAATTGACAATACACAGGTGGGCTATATCAACGCGCACGGCACCAGCACGCCGCTCAACGATGCGTGCGAGAGCGCGGCCATCGAGATCTGCTTCGGCGACCACGCCAAAGAGCTGCGCGTCAGCTCCACCAAGTCGATGACGGGGCACATGCTGGGTGCGGCGGGCGCGTTTGAAGCGGTGTTGTCGCTGTGTGCGCTGAACGCCGGCATCGCGCCGCCGACGATTGGCCTTGAGGAAGAGGCGGAGGACTGTCGACTGAACTACGTGAAGGGCAAGGCACAGCCCTTAAGCTGTGAATACGCGCTGTCCAACTCGTTCGGATTCGGCGGACACAACAGCTGCCTCGTGCTGAAAAAAGCTTAAAGGATGATAATGACAGTATGAGTAAACTGAGCATAGACGAAATCAAGAAGATACTGCCGCATCGCGAGCCGTTTTTGATGGTGGACCGCGTGGACGAGCTGGAGCCGGGTGCGTATGCCAAAGGCATTAAGGCCGTGAGTGCCAACGAGTGGTTCTTTCAGGGACATTTTGCGGAATACAAGGTGATGCCGGGCGTGCTCATCGTGGAGGCGATGGCGCAGGTGGGCGGCATTGCGCTGCTGACGATGGAGGAGCTGAAAGGCCGTCTCGCGTTCCTCGGCAAGATCAAGAGCGCGAAGTTTTCCGACAAGGTGGTGCCGGGAGATGTGCTCGTGCTGGAGACGCGCATTGACACCATCAAGGGCAGCGTCGGCATCGGCACGGGCACGGCGTCGGTGGACGGGCGGCAGGTGGCCAGTTGCGAGCTGATGTTCGCCATCGGTGACCCCGCTTAAAGGGTTTACTTCTTGGCGTATTGGTCGAACAACGCATCCGTTTTGAGCGTATTGACGGGATCCAGCATATCGCTGGACAAAAGCAGGCGAACAACCTGCTTTTTTGTTTCCGCCGCATCTTCGCTGCCTATATCGAACGACAGCTCTGCGATATAATTTTTCAGCTTCCATACCTCAACTTTGATCTTGAGGTCGTCGAGCTTGCCTTCGTAGTTCAGTGCGGCGACAGGGCCATACAGCACGGATTCACAAAGATGCGCGAAACCCTTGTTCTGCCCCTTCCAGTGGGTCAGCAGCTCCGGACAGTTCGCGATAACGAGGCGGCGGGATTCCAGCATGTCCGGCTGATTCTCGGCGGTGAGCTTGCGTATGTACGAGAAGCTGATAGTTTTCTTGGAGTAACCGAGGTCGATCTCCGGCTCGAAGGTGCGGTCGAAAGCGGGGGCGAGCGGTGTATCCAGCATCGTTTTGTATCCTGCCACGGTATACCGCTTCTTATAGGTCAGTTCCACTTCATCCTTGTGTTGGCGGAACCGTACGGACCAGCCCCATTTCTTGAGCTTCTGGTCCGGCGTGTCCATATACCAAACCGGCCGATCCTTGGGCTCACCGGAGATATCGAACAGCTCCACCAGTGCGTCGGACAGGTCGAAGCCCTTGTCCAGTGCCTTTTTGCTCTTGAGCATCAGTTTGACTTCGGTAGCGGGAATCTTTTCAGTCAGATCCAAAACGATGGCCTCCACAAAAACATGATGATATTAGTCTTTGCGCCTGCGCCGCGTTTATGCCACCGAATTCGTCGCAGCATCTTCGCATATTGTGATATAATGGGAATAATCAAAAAATGATTTTGAGGTGCGCTGTGAGGAAGGGGAAAAGGATGCTCTGGGTCATCGTCGGCATCGTTTTGGCGTTGGGCGCTGCGTTTTTCGGCGTATACCAGTGGATGAATGCGCGCAGCTTTCAGGTCGCGGGGGACATCGTCAGCCGCACGGAGACGGACAAAAAGGAAGTGGCGCTGACGTTCGACGACGGCCCATCGGAATACACGCAGCAGATACTCGACATGCTGGATGAACTGGACATCGAATGCACGTTCTTCCTGACAGGCGAAGCGATGGAGAGCCATATGGAGGAAGCGAAGGCCATCGTGGCTGCGGGGCATCAGGTGGGCAACCACACGCACTCGCATCAGCGCATGGTGTTCAAAGGCGGTAAATTCATCGACGATGAGATCGATAAAACCAACGAGCTGATACGGCAGGCGGGCTATGAGGGCGAGATTATGTTCCGACCACCGTACGGCAAAAAGCTGGTGCTGCTGCCGCTGGCGCTGCAAAAGCGCGGCATGACGACTGTGATGTGGAGCCGCGAGCCGGAATACGAGGGAGACCCGCCGGACAGTGCCGAAGCGATTGCGAACAACGTGACGCGGATGGTGCAGCCGGGGGACATCATACTGATGCACCTCATGTATGAAAGCGGCGCGCCCTCCCGCGAAGCGGTGCCGCTCATCGTGGAGCAGCTGCGGGACGAGGGCTATACGTTCGTCACGGTGAGCGAGCTGCTCGATTGAAGCCGTATCCCCGCTGTCAAAACCGCGGTGCTCTGAATACGATATTATATCGCAATATCGGTTAAGGAGGCGCTGTATGAGAGTGCTGAGAGCGGGCATGTCGGGCACCGACGTGATGGAGATTCAGGCGCTGCTGACAAAGATGGGGTACGACCCCGGGAACATAGACGGCGTATTCGGACTGCAGACGCAAAACGCGGTGAAGCAGTTCCAACGGGATTTCGGGCTGCTGCCGGACGGCATCATCGGGCTGAATACATACCGCACGCTGGAACGCTTTTTACTGGGATACGATACATATACGATAAGGCCGGGCGATACGTTGTACAGCATCGCTCAGAGATACTATACAAACCTTACTTTATTGATGGCTGCCAATCCGGGTCTTGACCCGTACAACCTGCGCCCCGGACAGACGGTTACTGTGCCGTACGGCATCGATTTGGTGGACACCAACATCAACTACACTTATGACGTGTTGCAGCACGATATACGCGGACTCAAGGCGCGTTATCCGTTCATCGAGACGGGCGTTGCGGGGCATAGCTCGTTGGGCCGGGAGCTCAGCTACATCCGGCTGGGCACGGGCTCAAACGAGGTGTTCTACAACGCCGCGCACCATGGCCTGGAGTGGATCACATCGCCGGTGCTGATGAAGTTCGTGGAGGACTACGCCAAAGCCTACGCGTTGGGCACGGAGATAAACGGCTTTGACCCACGTGAGATATGGGGAAACACCAGCATCTACATCATACCGATGGTGAACCCGGACGGCGTAGATCTGGTGCTGAACGGGCTGCAGCGCAGCAACCCCAATTACAGCGAGCTGATTCGCTGGAACAGGGGCAGCACGGATTTCTCCAGGGACTGGCAGTCCAACAACAACGGCGTGGACTTGAACCACAACTACAACGCCGCTTGGGAGGAGTCAAAACAGGCCGAGGCGGCGCTGGGCATCACCGGACCGGGGCCCACAAGGTTCTCCGGACCGTATCCCGAATCGGAGTCCGAGTCACGCGCGGTGGCGGACTTCACGCGCGCCCATAACTTCCGCCTCGTGATGGCTTATCATAGCCAGGGCGAGGTGATATTCTGGAACTTTCAGAACCTTGCACCGCCCGAAGCACAGACGATCGGCGAATCGCTGGCGGGGCTTAGCGGCTACGAGCTGGCGGAGCCGGAAGGCCCGGCCTCGTACGCGGGCTACAAGGACTGGTTCATACAGGACTACCGACGGCCCGGGTATACGGTGGAGGTGGGGCGCGGCACCAACCCGCTGCCGATATCCCAATTCGACACCATATACGCCGACAACCGGCCGATGCTGCTGTACGCGGCGACTGTATGATTTATCACTAAAAAATGTCGGGAGAGGCGGCGAAGCCTCTCCTTTCCATTTGACAAATTTGGACAAGTTTTATAAAGTATATAAGCGGGCTAGTTTTATGGCAAAGGAGCTTTATGGATACAGGTCAATTTGCGTATATCAGCGTTTACAGCGATTTGCGGGACAAGATACGGGAGGGGAAATACCCCGTCAGCAGTCTGCTGCCGCCCGAGTCCGCGCTATGCGGCATATACGGCGTCAGTCGGACGACGGTGAGAAACGCCGTACACCTGCTGGAGAGCGAAGGCTATGTGAGGGCGCAGCAGGGCTATGGCACCGAGGTGCTGGACTTCCGCACCATACAGAAGCTCAACTACATATCCTCTTTCACGCGTACATTGGAGGCCAAGGGGTATACGGTGTCCACCAAAAGCATGCATATCGATACCGTCAAGCCGGGCGAGTTGCTGGCGCGCGAGTTGAACATATCCGAAAAGACGGATGTGGTGCGCGTGCAACGCCTGCAGGCGGCCAACAAAAAGCCCGTCGCCTATATCACCGACCATATCATCGCCAGCCTGGTCACCGGCATTGAGCAGGATGTCGGCAAATTTGTATCCCTTTATAAACACATCGAGAAAAACTACGGCATCACCATCACCTCCGCGGTGGACACCATCAAGGCACAGACGGCTGATTTCATGCTGGCGGAAATGCTCGGCATATCCGCGGGCAGCCCGATACTCGCCAATCACCGAGTCGTTTCCAGCCACGGCGCGCCCATACTGGTGAACGATGTGCTGATGGACGGCAACCGCATGGAGTATTCAGTGGCCGTCGAGGGGCGCATCGAGCCGTAATAAAATGAACTGACAGGTTGTCCCATTATGTTTTTATTCAGTTGCCGCTTGACTATAAACATAATGATGTTATAGAATATAGACATAAATTTAAATACATTTTCCGGGAGGATGATTCATGACACAGCACGAACTGGCAAAGATGCTGGACGTGACGCTAGTACAGAACGCGCACACCGAAGCCGAGATACAAAGCCTGATTGATGGTGCACGCAAGTTTTCTTTTGCGTGCGTATTCACGCTGTCCTGCTACCTGAAACAGGTGGTGGAGGGCCTCAAAGGCACCGGCGTGCACGCGGGCGGACCGGTGGGATATCCGTCGGGCGGCGAATTTACGGAGATCAAGGTGGCGGAGGCCCGGCGCACCATTGAGCTGGGCGCGGACGAGCTGGACATGGTGATCAACCTCGGGTGGATGCTGAGCGGACGGTACGATCTGGTGCTGGATGAACTCAAGCGTGTACGGGAAGCGACAGAAGGAAAGCCGCTCAAATGCATCATCGAGATCGGCTGTCTGGACGAATACAACGCCAAAAAGGCGTGCGAGCTGGTGGTGCAGTCGGGCGCAGACTATGTGAAGACGGGTACGGGCTGGTTTGCTCCCGCGTCTATCGAACAGGTGCGGCTGATTAAGTCCGTGGTGGGCAACGATGTGTACATCAAGGCGGCGGGCGGCATACGGACGCTGGAAGCCATCGAAGCGTTCCGCGCGGAAGGCGTATACCGCATGGGCATCGGCCTGACAAGCGCGGTCAATATACTGAACGGGCTCGCGTAGCCGGAGAGGGACAGCGATGGGTATGCTGGAAGGCAAGGTGGCATTGGTCACCGGCGGCGGGCGCGGACTCGGTGAGGCGTTGTGCAAAAGGCTGGCGGACGAGGGCTGCCGCGTGACGGTAGCCGACGTAGCAGAACAGAACGCCCGGTCGGTGGCGGAGCAACTGCCGGACGCGCTGGGCATCGGCTGCGACGTGACGGACTACGCGCAGTGCCAGGCGGCCTACGAGCGGACGATGGAGAAATTCGGCCGGCTGGACATACTCGTCGCCAACGCGGGCATTTTGAAGTCCGGCGCGATCAACGAAGTGGACATAAACGACTGGAAACAGGTGATCGAAGTGAACCTGCTGGGCAGCTTCCATATCATGAAAGCCTGCTCCCAGCACTTCATCGACAGGCGGTCGGGCTGCATCATACAGATCAACAGCAAGTCGGGCAAGAAAGGCAGCTTTAAAAGCTCCGCCTATGCGTCGTCCAAGTTCGGCGGCATCGGGCTGGTGCAGAGCCTGGCGCTGGAGTTCGCGCCGTACGGCGTGCGCGTCAACGCGATATGCCCCGGCAACCTGCTGAACTCCCCGCTGTGGCGCGAGGGCGAGAACGCGCTGATCAACCAGTATTCGCGCAACCGCGGCCAGAGCCCGGAAGAAACGCTGGAGCAGTATCTCAAGCAGATACCGATGGGGCGCAGCTGCGAATATGAGGATGTCGCCAATGTGATGGTGTTTCTGGCCAGCGACCTGTCGTCATACATGACGGGGCAGGCCATCAATGTGACCGGCGGCTTCGAAATGCGCTGAAACGGAGGATGACTTGAAGACCAGAGCGGTTAGGCTATACGGAAAAAATGATCTGAGGCTGGAGGAGTTTGAGCTGCCCGCCATGCAGCCGGACGAAATACTGGCGCGCATTGTTACCGACTCCATCTGCATGTCCACATACAAGACGGCGATACAGGGTGAGGACCACAAGCGCGTGCCCAAGGGCATCGCCACGAACCCGGTGATGATGGGTCACGAATTCTGCGGCGAGATCGT
>JAEWWC010000238.1 GCA_023396555.1 Bacillota bacterium | reverse complement strand
GCGGCATATTGGTTGATTAACTCCACCTCGTTGTCCAGCTCTCCGCCACTTTGCCCTTCAATAACCGTTGCACCATAGCGCTCCGCCGTCTTTTTCATCGTTATCTGGAGCATCCGCTGAAACTGGTCCTTGATCAGCACGACTGCCGCAATTTTCTTGCCGTTGAGGTTGTCCAGTTCGCGTACTGCAGGCGGCTCTTCCATCACGGGCTGGGAATCAGTATAACCCGGCATCTCAACACCGGAATCAGGCGATAAGGAGTGAATACAGCCCGACAGCGCCAACGACATAACGAGAACAAAACTGGCCAGTGAAACAAGCTTTCTCACCATATATCCTCCTTGATAGCAATGGGCGACTACGGCTGCGTACGTGTCGATTCGCTGAAAACTCATCTTTTCACACCGTCTTCGATCAATCAAATGAAGTTAGTTAGTTGGTCATTAATTTTGAAGAGTATGTATTCCGCCAGCGGCAGTTTGAAGCCGGGGTTTATGTACCATCGTCTAGTGTAAGGTACGTTTCCTCGTTGGTCAAGATTCTGTTTTTGTTTTATCACAAGAATATATATTAGCTGATCCCACATATTGCTCAACGGTATAACTCCACTCTAATGATCGTTTAATCTTTTGTAAACGTGTTATTTTTGTTTTTGTTATAAAATTTTAGTCTCTTTTTTCTGCGCATGTCATAATCAGTCGATTTGCCACCGCTGTTATTGACAACCAATCTAGGCTACTATATGCTTATACTTAACATACAGCTAACACTTGATTTATGCTTTACAAGCGCTTCTTCTAGTTTGTCAGTGGGGTTTCAGTGATGAGAATCAACGCGTTCCGTATCCGCTTATTCGTTCTCACGTCTGTTTCAATATTGGTCCCGGTCCTAATTTTTGGTGTCATTTTGTTCACATCCACTCAAAATACATTGAAGGAAAACGCCTCCAGCAATATTCAGAATACCCTTGAATCCAACTTTAAAAATATAGAATCCAAGCTGGCGGTTATGGAGGGCGCAAGCACGTCGCTCCAAATCGCTCTCGCCAAGCTACCCAAAATTGTTGACCCCGCGCTAAATGTAACGGAAGCTGAATTGTTTGAAGTAATGCAATACCCCGCAACCGTACATAGCTCTCTCATCGTGGATACTTACAGCATCGGAGGGTTCAATCATTTCTACCTTTATATACCCTCCCGATCCGTACTGCTGGTTTCGAGAATGTCCGCTTTTACCGGCATCAATCCCAACGTTCTGGACTGTCATTTCCTGCCGAAAGACAAATGGGGAGTATCGACGCCTTATGAAAATGTAATTTCTAATCCGACAGTCGGGGCAACCATTAAGGAAAAAAATATATCCAAGAATTTTTACATGGAAGACAACGAAGGCAATGGGATTATACTCACGACTAACGTCAAGGAGCAGTATATCAATCAGCTACTGATATCGGGGCTTCAGATAGAGCCGTCCTATGCCGTCATTATGGACAGGCACGGCAATCTGATATCGTCCAAGACGGATGAGGAGATCGGCCAGTCGTTGCCGCAGTACAGAGAAATACTGGGAGTCATCGACGATCAGGATTCTGGGAATGATGAGTTGTCCATAGAAGGCAAAAACTATCTTCTCAACTGGACATATTCACAGGGCAACGAGTGGTATTACATCATCGCAACTGATGCCGGTTCGGTCGTTGAGGGAATATCCTCTATATTCAACATGTTGCTGATCATATCCGTATGCCTGCTTGTGCTCTCGTTCGGCATCACCCTGCTCCTTCGGTATTCCACGGTACAGCCGTTAAAGCAGCTGTCCTCGGCGATGACGGAGATCAAGAATGGCAACTTCAATGTAAAGCTGATGGAAAAGCCAAATGCTGAGTTTCAGGGAATATATTCGGGTTTCAACGAGATGGCCGGTGAAATATCCACGCTGATGCGCGACGTGTCGGAGGAACAAAATCGCAAAACCATCGCAACCATTCAGATGCTCCAAACCGAGATCAACCCGCATATGCTGTACAACTCTCTGGAGTCGCTCTACAGCATTGCCAAGATCAATCATCAGGAGGAAATATCCAGCCTGGTGATGGCCCTGTCCCGCTTTTTCAGGATCGCACTTTCCGGGGGCAAGCATTCTGTGCCTTTCCGCGAAGCTTTTGATCTGGCCAACCAGTACGTCACCGTTCAGAATATACGCCTGAACTACAAGATATCCTTCACATATGATATCCCGGACAGCATTTACGATTTGAGCGTACCGAAGTTCCTGCTGCAGCCTGTCATCGAGAATTCGATACTCCATGGCTTCCAGAACAAGCGAGGGGAATGGCGCATCAATATCTCCGTCAAGGATGAGCAGAACTGGATCACCATGATCGTACGGGATAATGGGATCGGCATCCACGACGGTACGCTGGAGCGCCTCAACCGTCGGGTGGAAAATTTTAATTTCGAGGATAACACGACCGGAAAAGGATATGCGCTTCGAAATCTGAACTATCAGATCAAGCTGAAGTTCGGAGAGGGGTCCGGCATCCGTTTAAACAGTGTATATGGTGAATACACGGAGGTTGTGATCCGGCTGAATCTGGCCGGCTGCAAACCCATACGCGGATAACACGTATCCTTCAAGCTAAAATTGGAGGTTCATAACGATGTATAAATTGCTGATTGCCGACGACGAGCCCTGGCTTCGCAAGCGGCTTATGCTGACGATCGACTGGGAGAAGCTCGGTATCGCAGAGCTTTTTGAAGCGGAGGATGGCGCAGAGGCGTTTGCTCTGGCCACCGCGCATGAGCCGGATATCATCATAACTGATATTGAAATGCCGGAGCTTTCCGGCATTGACCTGATGAAGACGCTTAACGAAAGCGCTATGTACCCGCAGATTATACTGATCAGCGGATACAACGAATTCGAATACGCGAGAAGCGCGGTCAGATTTGGCGCGGTTGACTATCTGCTGAAACCGATCGGCGAGGAGGACCTCAAGCGGGCCGTATCCAAATGTATTGCGACGCTGGAGAAGAAAAGATACAACCAGCAAGTGCTCGATCTGCTTTCCAGTTCCTCGGACCTGCTCAGGGAAAAGATATATATCGATCTGCTCCTGGGAAAGCTGGACTTCAATAAAGTCTCAGAAATACACCTGAATGAGCTCGGCGTCATATTCCCTACCAGTTCTGTAATGTGCATTATCGCACACATGCACCCCATGCATCATACGCTATCCGAAAACGATGTGGAAGAAACACTGGTGGGCTTCAGCATCAGCAAAATTATCAAAAATCAACTGAAGTCACGTTTTGAAGAAGTGCTGGACTTTTGGGTGGATGATGTAAATGTCTACCTTGTTTTCAGCAATCTATCCCCTGACGAATTCACGGCAGCGGCCACCAACGCGCTAAGCACATCCAAAAAAACGATCAAGGATCTTCACGCAATTCGCATCGCCTATGGCATCGGTTCCGTTGCCGATAAACTTTCCGATCTGTGCCAGTCCTACCGAAACGCAAGATATAACATCAATTTGTGCCGCTCCAAACAAACAGACGCGTGTATAACCGGAGAACATGGCAACAGTTTTCAGGTTGTCTACGAAGAGTACAATTTGAAAGCGCTGATTGCATCCATAAGGAAAGGCGAAACTGAAGAATCCTCATCGCTGCTTGCCGATTTAATTGCCGACTTCTTAACCCAGTCCGGAGGTTCCCCCACATCGCTCCAGATCAAGCTCCTCTATCTCAACGTGCTGAACAGCCTGTTTAAAGGGTGTTTGCCTTTTCTGCCGGTTTCGGAGGAAGTCATTAAAATCTGTCTGGACTACATAGACAAAGCTTCTTCGTTCCATGCTGCCGATAAGATGCACTGCCAACTGCAAAGCCTGCTCTCTGTACTGATTCAGCAATATCAAAGCTTTTTCAACTGTAAGCGCCACTGGCTGATTGATAAAATCATTGCATATATCAACGAGAACTACGCATCGCCTCTGTCAATGAGCGATGTCGCAGCCGCTTTTTATTTAAACGCCTCTTACTTTTGTAAGCTGTTTAAGGATGAGACAGGGATTACCTTTACGAATTACCTGATGCGTGTACGGGTGGACAACGCCAAGGGTTTACTGGCGGACAGTTCGATGAAGCTCTATGACGTGGCTTCAGCCGTCGGATATACCAACGTACAGTATTTCTCCACAGTGTTTAAAGATCTGGAAGGCGTGACGCCATCTCAGTACCGCTCAGGCAAGTAGCGCAGAAATGAAAAACTCCGATCCAAGGATCAGAGCTTTTTTGGTACCTCCTAGGGGAATCGAACCCCTGTTACCGCCGTGAGAGGGCGGTGTCTTGACCGCTTGACCAAGGAGGCTTATTCGCGAAGTTTATTCTAACAGAAGTATGTTCATATATCAACCCCCAATTTTCAAAAAGCGTTCGGCGCAGTGCAAAACATTATTTTACACCGCGCCGGTACGCATGATGTTATTGCAGCAAACTTTCCAAACTCGTTATCGCCTGCTGCCGGGAGATGTTGAGCGACTGCCATCCGCTGTTCTTCTCAGTCCAATAAAAGCTTTCCAGCCGTGATTTTGCAATGTCCTGCACGCCCTGCGTCAGTTGCTCGGGATGTTCCTCGACAAAAGTACATGCATCCGGCAGCGCGTTGGCAGACAGGGAGAGCAAGTACTCAGTGTCGATTTCCCCCGCCTGCCCGGTCTGTACGGCCTGTTCATATCGGTTGACATTGGCACGCGTCACCCATCGCTCCGGATTAACAGCTACGATCACACAGAAGTAGCACAGTGCTGCCACGGCAAACAGCCGGAAGGCTTTCACCTTGTCCGAATAGATACGCCCCAACATGATCACATTCAGTATCAGCAGCAGCGCCATAAACGAGTGGGGCAAAAAGCGCATTACCGTGTATCCGAAATACGTTTCATAGCACTGCATCCGAAGATGGGACGAGGCCATAATCACGAAGTTGAAAGCCACCAGCAGTGTCAACAGCACTTTAAGGTAGATTGGCAGGCGGCCATTCTTCAGCGCAGAAAAGCGCAACGTTACGGCAATCACGACAAAGTTGATGCAGGTGACCACCATCAGTTCACCAAAGCCGCGCACCGCATAGGCGGAGCTGGTCAGTCCCAGCACCCATTTCAGCGTTTGGTATGGCAGAAAGAAATACGAAAACTGCACAACTGCGAACAGCACATACACCACGCTGAGCATCGTCAGCGCGACGCCCACCGTCACGCCCTGAACGGGGCGCTTCTGGACGTTTTCCCTGACGCGGCGCAAGCCGGACAGCTCTTCAGCTTTAGCGGATGCCACCGGCGCGGTGATCAGCGTGGCTCCCAGCAAAAACATAAACACATATAGGAATGCGTCTCCTATGTTTATCTGCACGAAGAAGCCGCTGAGCAGCGTGGACACCAAAGGGTCCGACAGCGCCAGAATCGGAACGATAATCAGGAGCAGCACGAAGCCCACTCCTATGCCGATCAATACACCGGTCTTGCGGGATGAGCGTTCCTTAAACAGCCGCCGGAACACGCCGGACAGAAACAGCCCCAGCGCCATGATGACCCGGTTAACCGCAGCGAACACCAGATCAACAAAAAAGCCGGGCTGGTCCCAGCTGTAGAGCGCGTTGCCGGATATCACGACATACTGGACAAACATCACCAGCATGATCACAAGGACGCTCAATACATTCAACAATGTGTCGGCTGCAAAGAAGTACACCGACAGAAAGACAACGGGGACAGTAAACAGATATATCAGCGGTTCCTGCCGGAACGTGCGCCTTACAAACAGGGCACGGTTATAGCCAGCAAAACCATATACCAGCAGGACAAAGACAGCCAGATTTAATCCCGGCTCCTGATTCACAAACAGCCAGGAGAATAATACGCCGAACACTACCGCGCTGATGAGCAGTTTTGGCGGCGTTTCCGCACGCGTCGGGCGTTTGGGTATATCTGCTTCCGTCTCATGTACTACAAGTAAGCTGTACGGCTGGTCATTCATGACCGGCATCCTCTGTCTTCTTGCTTAATACGTTTTCCTTGTCTTTCAGCGCCGTTTTTTTCAATTTCTTCTGGTTATCGGAATCTTTGGGGCTGTGTTCAAGAAAATATTGCATCAGATAGCCATTGTCGGTCATATTGCTCCTCCCGAAATTTTGATTACGCGCAAATTCTAACACGCATCCTCATGTATGTCAATTATTATTTATTGTTTTTCAATACTTATATTATGCTAATCAACATCAATTCGCTACTCATATTCTTTGCTTGTTTTAAAATAAATATGACCTCCATCTGTACATCCATTTTGGAAGTAAAAGCAATAAAAAGCGCCGAATGTTATCTTCGGCGCAAAAACAATTCTGTTCAGAAAACACCACAATCCTTATTGCAAATCGAAACCATCCGGCAGGACCTCTAAACACATTCCGGATCACGACTCTGTTATATCAGCGCAAAACCTGCCCTGATAGCTGCTATCAGCGTTTCGGTTTTTTGGCGTAATCGCTCATAACGTCCTTCAATATCTCCACCGTCTCCTGAGAATCCGCCAGCTCTTGCTTCAAGCGGTTGACCTCCGCTTCCAGCGCCATCACCCGCAATGATTCCAGATCGCTCTGCACCCGGTTGGCGGCCCGCTCGCCGGCTTCTTTCTTTCTGATCGGCTCCTTCTGCCCTGAATGAATGTTGTGTTCTGCCATCGGTCTCACCTCATCCATCAAATATTTCTCATCAAGGTATTCGTTATACCGTCCGCGTTTCACGTAATGCGTGTGCAGCAGCTCATGCGATACATGCCCGTTGGGTTTGCCAAGGAAATCCTCATACAGCTTGATCACTGCCGGGTTCTCGTGCGACTTGCGCAACGTCTTGCCTTCGTCCTCGCTGTATATGCCGCTCATGCGCTTTACGCGCACGTCCGGGTCCTTGGAGCGCGGCTGGCCGCCGCCCATGATACATCCGCTCGGGCAACCCATCACCTCGATGAAGTGATACGGCGAGTCGCCGCGGCTCACCTGCTCCATCAGTATCTTCGCGCCGGCCAGGCCGCTGGTCACAGCTACCTTCACCGTTACGCCGTCAAGGAATTTATATTCCGGCAGCGGATCTTCGATGAGCACGTCGGCGCTCTTCACCTGGTCCAGGCCCACGATAGGCGCCACATGCAGACCGTCGAAAGGCAATTCACGTCCGGTGACCACTTCGTACACGGTGCGCAGCGCCGCTTCCATCACGCCGCCCGTCACGCCGAATATATCCGCCGCACCGGTGGATAGCCCCAGCGGGCTGTCGAACTCGCTGTCCGACAGCTGCGCGAAGTCGATGCCCGCCTCGCGTATCATCTGAGCCAGCTCGCGCGTGGTCAGCACGGCATCGACATTGGGATTGCCGTCGTTCTCCATCTCATGCCGGCTTATCTCGAACTTCTTAGCCGTACACGGCATCACCGACACAACAAACATATCCTTGGGTTCCACGCCGATCTCTCTGGCGTAAAATGACTTCGCCAGCGCGCCCAGCATGGTATGAGGCGATTTGCAGGTGGACAGGTGATCCAGTTCATCCGGATATATATGCTCGATGTATTTAATCCAGCCCGGGCTGCATGATGTGATCATGGGCAGCGTGGCCTTGCCGCCCGTCAGCGCCGTCTTCACGCGCGTCAGGAACTCCGTGCCCTCTTCCAGTATCGTCAGGTCCGCCGTGAAGTCGGTATCGAATATGTCGTCGAATCCCAGACTGCGCAGCGCCTGAGCCAGCTTGCCCGTCACCTGCGCGCCCGGCTCGTATCCGAACTCTTCGCCGATGGCCACGCGGATGGCGGGAGCCACCTGCACTACGCAGCGCTTCGTCTTATCACCAATCGCCTTCCACACCTTCTTGATGGAATCCGTCTCCTTGAGCGCCCCCACCGGACAGACCACGGTGCACTGCCCGCAAAACGCACAGCTGGCCGTGCCCAGCGGCAGGTCCATCGCCGGGCCGATGATGGTCTCAAAGCCGCGGTTTTGGGCGTTCAGTATACCGGTTCCCTGTATATCATTGCACACCGTCACGCAGCGGCGGCACAATATGCATTTGCTCATGTTACGCGTCACCGATACCGATGTGTCGAGGCTGAACTCGGAGTGCTCGCCGTCAAAGCGCGTCTCGTCCACGCCCAGCGTCTTGCCCAGTTCCTGCAGTTCGCAGCTCTGGTTGCGCTTGCAGGAAAGGCAGTCCTTGTCGTGGTCGGACAGCAGCAGCTCATACAACACCCGGCGCGCATGGCGTACCCGGTAATTATTTGTGTGGACCACCATACCCTCTCGCACCTTGGCCAGGCAGGAGGCTTGCAGGTTTTTCATGCCCTCCACTTCCACCACGCAGATGCGGCACGAGCCGAACCGGTGGACGCCTTCAAAGTAGCAAAGGCTGGGTATTTCAATTCCGATGGATTTGGCCGCCTGCATAATGGTATAATCGTCCGGCACCGTCACATTATTGCTATTAATCATCAGATTGACCATTGTGCGTTACCTCCTTTCGCAATGTAAGCAGCGCATGGCTTCTGCGATGGCGTTCAACTTGTGATAACCCTGAATCACCTCGTCGAACGAGCCTTTGCGCGTCTCGGAATCCAGCATATCGACCGGGAACCGCTTGTGCGCGATCACCTCGTCGTCGTCGGTGATCACCGGTATGTCTATAGGCTCGCCCTTGTTCAGCCTGCCCTTGCCGCCCAGATACTTGTCGATGGATATGGCGGCACGCTTGCCATCCGCAATAGCCCTGATCACCTCGTCCGGTCCGCGCGTGACATCGCCTCCGGCGAACACACCCTGCATTGTCGTCATCTGGGATTCGTTGTCCTGCAGTATGAACGTACCCCAGCGCGTGATACCGATCTCGTCCTTGCCGATGAACGGGAAATCCGCATACTGGCTGACAGCCGGAATGACCGTATCCGCATCTACCCGGAACTTGGAATCCGGCACCGATACAAACTGCCGGCGACCCGCCGAGTCGAAGCCGCTCAACTCCATGCGCAGGCACTCCACCTGTGCCACGCGGTCATCCGCTCCCACGACCAAATTGATAGGTGCGGCCAGCTCGATGATATCGATACCCTCCTCCATCGCCTCATGTACTTCCGACTCATACGCCGGCATCAACCCGATGGTGCGGCGGTACATGACTGTGACTTTTTTCGCACCCAAGCGCAGCGCAGTGCGCGCCGAGTCGATGGCGGTATTTCCGCCGCCGATCACAACGACATTGTCGCCGATGCCCGTGGGCTGATGCATGTTGGCCAGCTTTAAGAACTTAATGCCATGGATGACGCCCGGCAGGCTCTCACCCGGTATGTTGATCTTCTGCGGCAGCTGCGTGCCCGTCGCCACATAAATGGCGTCCGACTTGTTGCGCAGCTCCTTGAACAGTATATCCTCGCCTACTTCGGTGTTGAGATGGATCTTGACGCCCGTCTCCTCAATCAGACGGACTTCATGCTCCAGCACGTCCTTGGGCAGCCGGTATTCGGGAATGCCATAGACCAGGACGCCACCCGCCGCACTATGGGCTTCGTATACGTCCACATCATAGCCCAGACGAGCCAGATAATATCCGCAGGTCAGGCCGGACGCCCCTGCGCCGAGGATAGACACGCGCTTACCGTTCTTCGGAAACACGATATCGCGCTTATAGGACTTCTCGTTTTTCATTGCGTAGTCGGCTACAAAGCGTTTGAGGTCACAGATGGCCAGCGCTTCGTCCAGCTGCCCGCGGCGGCACTTGCTCTCGCAGGGCCGCGTGCAGATGCGCCCGCAGACCGCCGGGAACGGGTTCTCCTGACGGATGAGGTTGTACGCATCGATGAAGCGGCCTGCCGCCACCAGCGACATATAGCCGGGCACATTGACATTGGCCGGACATGTGTTCTCACACGGCGATACGAACAGTTCGGAGCACACGCCCGCACGACAGTATTTGTTGCGGATATGCTCGTCGTATTCCTCGCGGAAATACTTGATGGTGGAGAGCACCGGATTGGGCGCCGTCTGCCCGAGGCCGCACATCGCAGTGTCCTGTATCGTTTCGCCCAGCTCAATAAGCAGCTCCACATCGCCCTCCTGCCCCTCGCCGCGCGTGATGCGCTCCAGTATCTCCAGCATGCGCTTGGTGCCGATACGGCAGGCGGTGCACTTGCCGCAGGATTCGTCGCGTATGAAGTCCATGAAGAACCGCGCGGTATCCACCATGCATGTGTCCTCGTTCATCACGATGAGGCCGCCGGAGCCCATGATAGCTCCGAGTTCCTTAAGGCTCTCGTAGTCGGTGGGCACGTTCAGGTTTTCCGATGTCACACAGCCGCCGGACGGGCCGCCGATCTGCGCCGATTTGAATTTCTTTTTGCCCGGTATGCCGCCGCCGATATTGAATATAATCTCGCCGAGCGGTATGCCGATGGGCACTTCCACGATGCCGGTATTTACCACATCGCCGGCCAGCGCGAACACCTTGGTGCCCTTGCTCTGCTCGGTGCCGTACTGCGCGTACCACTCCCCGCCGTTGGCGATGATGACCGGCACGCTCGCGTATGTCTCCACGTTGTTGATGATCGTCGGCTTGCCGAACAGGCCGCTCTGGAAAGGGAACGGCGGCTTCTGCTTGGGCTCGCCGCGCTGCCCCTCGATGGACGCCATCAGCGCCGTCTCCTCGCCGCAAACGAACGCGCCTGCGCCGATGCGTATCTCGATATCAAAGTCAAAACCGCTGCCAAATATATTTTTGCCCAGCAGCCCCCATTCGCGCGCTTCCTCCAGCGCCGCGGTCATCCGCTCCACTGCAATGGGGTATTCGGCGCGCACGTATATGTAGCCGGTATTCGCGCCGATCGTATAGCCGCCGACCAGCATCCCCTCGATCACGGTATGCGGATCACCCTCGATGATGCTGCGGTCCATGAACGCGCCCGGGTCGCCCTCGTCCGCGTTGCACACGATGTATTTCTGTCCGCCGGGCTGCTTCATCGCCGCTTCCCATTTGATGCCCGTGGGGAAGCCCGCCCCGCCGCGCCCTTTAAGGCCGGAGCTTTTCATCTCAGCCACTACCTGGTCTGGTGACATGTCGTTCAGCGCTTTATAAGCGGGTGCGTATCCGCCGCTGGCGATATACGCCTGTACGCTGCCGTATTCAATGGAACCGCAGTTGCGCAGCGCAATCTTCACCTGATGCCTGAAAAAGCCGATATCGTCGATCACGGGCACGTGTCTGGAAATGGAGTGGTCAAAGAAGGTATAGTCTTCAATTACTTTACCTTTTACCAGATGCGCCCTTACGATCTCTCGAGCCTTTTTTTCGTCCAGACCGGTGTAGAACACGCGGTCGGGCAGCACCAGCATCACCGGCCCCACCGCGCAGGTGCCCATGCAGCCCGTCTCATAGACATGCACTTTATCCTTGAGCCCGGAGCGCTCAATCTCACTGACAACGGCATCCCGCACAGCGTTGCATCCGGAGGATACGCAGCCCGCTCCGGCGCAGACATATACCTGATATAAGTACCTGGACTGGTCGCCTTCGTATTTCTTTTTGACCTCGTTCAACTGTTCAATTGATTTAATCTTAACGGATTTCATGCGCTCACCCCCTTTTAGTCGTTTTCGTACTTGGCCAGAATGGCGCCCAGCCTGTTGACGTTCACCTGTTTGTAGACGGTATCGTCGATCATCATCGCAGGAGCCAGACCGCAGGCACCGATACAGCGCGCCACCTCGAACGTAAACCGCCCATCCTCCGTCGTACCGCCGATGTCCACATTCAGCTTATCCTTCAGGCTTTCCACGATCTTCTTGCCACCCCGCACATAACAGGCCGTTCCCAGACAGACGCGTATCGTGTGCTTGCCTCTCGGCTTGGTTGAGAAGAAGGAATAGAACGTGACCACGCCGGATACCTCGGAAACCGGTATCCCCATCTCATTTGCGATATACGTCTGCAGATCCAGCGGCAGATAGCCGTATATCTCCTGGGCGAGATGGAGCACCTGTATCAGGCTCCCTTCTTTGCCCCTGTAGAGATCGATAACGTTTGCGATTTCCGCAAATTTGTCGCCTCCACAGCCCGCGCAGTGCGGTTCCGAAACAGTTTTGGTGCTCATCTTAACCCTCCTGATTCGTAATTTTGAAGTTTTGCATAGCTGATAAACGAATTGTGAAATTTCCTTGTTATTATTTTAACAAAGGAATGTGATGGAAAAATGAGAATCCATCACAATTTATTGTGATAATATCCCTATTTTCAGGGAATCGGTTGTTTTTTTCTGTATCCCATCACAATTTGATCACATTTTAAGAATCATTTGATAATGCTTGCATTTAGGCATTCAATCCGATAGTATAAAAATGTAACTACATCCTAACACATCAAAGCAGACAATAATCAGTTTATTAAGCAACGAGGCTGGAATATGAACGAAGTGCGATTGCTGATTATCGATCCGGATTCAGAGACCAGGACACTTGTTAAGTCACATGCCGGCATAGAGGGTTTCGTTACTGACGAAGCCTGCGATGGCATTGCCGCGCTCAAAATGTTCCGACGCAACGATTACAGCATCGTTATTATGGAAACGCACCTGCCCGAACTGGATGCCTGGCATGTCTGCCATCAGATCAGAAAGTCATCCGAACTGCCCATTATCATGCTGTCGGGTCAGAAAGATGAGGCTGAGACGCTCTCCTTCTTCGATATCGGCATCGACGATTTTGTATACAAGCCATTTTCACACAAGGAGCTGATGGCGCGCATCCACGTAATATTGCGCCACAGCCTGCATAATGCCGAATACACGCCGCGGCGCATCATCTACGACGGCCTCTGCGTTGATACCGTATCCCGCGTGGTTTACAGAGACAGCGAAACAGTGGCATTGACACCCAGGGAATACAGCCTTCTTTTATATCTGGTGCAAAACCCCAACCGCGCGCTCTCGCGCGAGGTCATACTGAGCGCGGTATGGGGCGACGACTTCTTTGGCACCGACCGCACAGTCGATACGCATATCAAATCTCTGAGGGAGAGCATACGCCCCTATCACAAATACATTGAAACCGTTTGGGGTTACGGCTACATGTTTCGGACGTAAGGCCACAAAAAACCGCCCTGCACTGGATGTAAATCACACCTTTTGCAGCGCGGCTTTGTTATGAATGGCTTTCAGCCATCCGTTTATTACCCGTGTATTTTCTGAAGGCCCAATATGTCCAGCCTGATCGATGTATAATCCGCCAGACTGCGTTTCCCGTCGCGGTTGACATCACCGGCTGTGGCGTATATCCCCGTCAATCCCTTCAGCTTCAGTATATCCAGCCGGCTGAGCGTATAATCCGCCACGCTGATCTTGCCGTCCCCGTTCACGTCGCCCAGCACGCAAATGCTCAACTCATCCAGCACGGCATTTTTGACGACAAGCTTCACCTTCATGCCCGTCCCCACAATGCCATCGGTACGTTCCTGTCCACCGCTGTCGTAAACCTTGATGGTAGCTGCATCGTTAACAAAATGGGTTTTGAGAGCTGATACCGATGTGCCGTCCGCGACGCCTGTGAGCCGGCCGCTGCTTCTGTCAACGAATATACCTTTTCCCGCCGACACCGCCGTCAAAAACAGCTTATTGAGAACGGCGGTGGGATAACCATGCCACGGGTTGGTAAAGCCGGTCGCGCCACTGGCATAGTAAACGGTGAAGCCGGGTGCGCAACCGTCAAACACATCCAGCAGTTCGCCCCCGATTCCCATATTTGGTTCGCCCATGGCCGGCGCGTTGCCGGCAAAATAAGCACTGGCAAGCGCCCAGCATTCCGCAAAAGCGGAACCGCCTACACTGGTTACAGTGTCCGGTATGGCAACGCTTGTCAAAGCAGTGCCAACGAATGCAACGGAACCAATCTCCGTTACGCCTTCCGGTATCGTGACATTTCTTAAGCTGGAGCAATAATAGAACATGCCGTAGTTAATCATGGTCAAGCTGGCGGGCAGCATCACATTGGCGAGAGACGTGCAGCCGCTAAAGACATTACCGCCAACGTTTGTCACACTATTGGGTATAGTTATACTCGTCATTGATTCACAAGATGAAAACGCCTCTGTACCGATGGTGGTTACGCCGGCTGGCAGTTTCACACTTGTGATACTCGGGTTTTTATAAAAAGCATGCATACCAATCACAATCACCGGGTTGCCGCCCAGCGTGGGCGGGACGGTCACCGCGCCGCCTCGGCCAGTGTATTCCGTCACCGTCACACGGCCATCAACCACCCAATAGGCGTAATCCCCCGATTTACCGGCTTGACCGGCTCCCGGAGGAGACGGCATTGTAGCGCGATCACAAGCCACTGCAGAGTAACCACACCACGGATTGGTATAGCCGGTTTTATCGTTCGAGTAATAGACGGTAAACCCCTCGGCGCACCCGTCGAAAACGAGCTGACCCATTGCCGGCGCGTTTCCAAAGAAATATGCTCCGGCAAGGCGGCCGCAATTGACAAATGCATCAGACCCAAGGCTCTCCACGGTATCCGGTATCGTGATGCTGGTGAGGCCTTCGCAATTATTAAATGCGTTATTCCCGATGCTAGTGACATGACTGGGTATTCTAATGCTTGTCAGGCTCACGCATGCAGCGAACGTACCGTTTCTGATAACAGTTACGCTCTCTGGTATGGACGCCCCGCTAAGAGTGATGCAAAAATGGAAAGCCCATTCCCCGATACTCGTCACGCTGGCCGGCAGCGTGATGCTCGTCAGTTGTGTACAGAATTCATATGCATTCGCCCCAATGCTGATTAAACCATTTGGCAGTGATACATTTTTGAAAGTGCATCCGAAAAAGGCATAGTCGCCAATGCTGGTGACGCCGGCCGGCACAGCATAGCTCGTTTCCATCCTGCCAGCCGGGTATTGTACCAACTGCTTTTTGTTCTTGTTAAAAAGCACTCCGCTTGAGCTCGAGTAACAGGCGTTTGCAGCCGCCGCGTTTATCGTTGTGAGCTTGCCGCAATTACCGAACGCACCGGTGCCGATACTCGTGACGCCGGCCGGTATCGTCACGTTTGAGAGAGACTCGCAGTGCCCAAAAGCAAATTCGCCGATAGCAGCCGTGTTGCCGGGCAACGTTATGCCCGTTAAAAATCGGTTACCATAAAAAGCGTAATCGCCAATTTTGTTCACGCTGTCCGGTATGGTATAGCTTGATCCCAGTTTCGCTTCAGGACACTGTAATAGCTGCGTTTTATCCTTGTTAAAAAGCACACCACTTTGGCTGAAAAATGAAGTGTTGCTCGGCAAAACATTAAAATTCGAAAGGCGGTAACACTCGAGAAATGCACTACTATCAATATGATTAATACTGGCTGGTAGTGTAACCGCCGTCAGGCTGCGGCAATACCTGAATGCCCACATGCCAATGCTCTCCACACCGTCTTGTATCGTGAGGTTCGAAAGGGAGTCACAGCTGTAGAAGACTCCCTCTCCAATGCTTGTCACGCCGGCCGGTATTGTCACATTGTTGAGCACTGCGCACATGTTAAATGCATAATTGCCAATTCTGGTGATGGAATTTGGAATTATAACGGTTTGCAGCTTCTGACAAAAGCCAAAGGCTCCCTGCCCAATTTCTGTAAGACTGGCCGGTAAGGAAACGCTGGTCAGCTTAAGACACCAATCAAACGCGGATTTATCGATGACCGTCACGCCGGAAGGTATTGTTACGCCGGTCAGCGACTGATTGCTATAAAACGCCTCTTCCCCAATCACCGTCACCGAGTATCCCCCCAGCGTCGCCGGTATCGTGATGTTTCCGCCCGCGCCGGTATATCCCGTGATGGTCGCGCTCACGCCATCCGGGTTGATAATGTATGTGTAGTCCCCCGACACGGCCTCCGGTCCGTATGCCGCCTCCGTCGAAACTGCCGGCGTCGGTTCCGGCGTGGCTTCCGGTGAAGGGGTGGGCGCTATCGTGGCTTCCGGCGTGGTCTCTGGCGTTGGCTCGGGCGCTTCCGGAGGCTCCGGGGTCGGTTCCACGGTTGGCTCGGAAGACAATTCCATGGTCGGTTCGGGCTCGCCGGCTGTGGCCGCGGGCAAATCCCAAACCAACACAGCAGCGAACAAAAGCAGCGACAGCAGCACCGCGAGCATACGTCTGAATTGGACAAAAAAGTTCCTTGCCATCTATGTCCTCCTTTGTTGGCCCTATCCAGGAAATGAAGCCGAATCTCGCCAAGCAGGTATTTCTGGAAGAATATACAGGAATATTATAGATTATCAGGATAGGATTATCAAGTCACATAATATTAAAGCCGCCCCCGTTTGGAAGCGGCTGATATTGGCTCATATTCAGGCTTTACCCTGGCTATCAAACACGATGAGCTTCTTCTTGACCTCCTCGCGCATGGCGTCCTCCGTAGCCTTGAGTATATCCGAATACCCCAGCTCCAAATTGTCGGCGACAGCCTGCTTAGCGGCCAAAATGATGTCCGTATACACGTTTACCTTGCAGATGCCGCCCGCGATCGTCGCACGGAAATCGTCGTCGGAGAGCCCTGAGCCACCATGCAACACCAGCGGCGCATCCACACGGCGTCGAATGGCTGCCAGCCGGTTAAGGTCCAGCCGGGGCTTGCTGGCATAGACGCCATGCACCGTACCGATGGACACCGCGAGAAAATCCGCTCCCGTCAGCGCCACGAATGACGATGCCATGTCCGGGTCGGTGTAAATGTTTTCATCGACCTGACTGCCGCCGTCCGACAGGCCGCCCACGCAGCCCAGTTCACACTCAAGCCCTACTCCCATCGCATGCGCCACCCGGGCGATCTCCGCCGAAATACGCACGTTTTCCTCATACGTCGTCCGCGAACCGTCATACATCACGGACCCGAAGCCGCACCGCAGCGCTTGCATCACCGTCTCAAAACGGTACGAATGGTCGAGGTGAACAGCAACAGGCACCTTCGCATCTTTGGCTGCCTGCAGCAGCATGGGAGCCAGCGTCTCAAAATCCGAATAGGGCAGCAGCGCCTCCGCCGTGCCCATGATCAACGGCGCGTTCAGCTCCTCCGCAGCGGATACGCAGGCGCGTATCATCTCCTGATTGTGCGCGTTGAAAAAACCGACGCCATACTGCCTCCGCTGCGCGTCGCTCAACAGCTCTTTCATTGTGTATAACGACATTTGTCTCTCCTTGAAATAAAATATACGCACGGCCTTTCCAGGCCGTTACTCACACATTTCAGTGTCCTGACAACTAAACCCGCTCGGCGATGTCCATGATCAGCCGCTCGGTCTCCTCCCAGCCGAGGCATGGATCGGTGATGGAGCAGCCCGGCAC
>JAEWWC010000126.1 GCA_023396555.1 Bacillota bacterium | reverse complement strand
ACGGGTAGCAAGTAACAGCTTCTCGCGGGTGCCAGACCGTACCAACGCCCTTTAGGCGTAGCTAGTAATAAAGGGTTATACCCGATAAAGGAATACCCCCGGCTAGGCCGGGGGATCATTATTTGATTGCAAAAAGGACGGAGGTTTGAGGGAATATGAAGCGAATCGCGGTGATCAGCGCGATACTGGAAAACCCGGATCAGGCGCAGGGACCGTTCAACAACATTGTGGCCAGCTTCAAGGGCATTGTGAAGGGGCGCATGGGGCTGCCGCTGCCGGAGCATGGCGTATCGGTAATCACCATCGCGCTGGCGGGAGAGTTGGATGAAATCAACAGCTTGACGGGTAGGCTGGGCGCGCTGCCGGATGTGCAGGTGAAAACGTCCATCTCCAAAAAGGAGTTGTAAACCTGCGTAAACGTGCGGGGAAAAATATGAATTCGTTAGAGCCGGACGGCTCGGAAAGGGATTTGATATGAAGAGATTATTGTTGTTGGCCTTGGCGCTGGTGATGGTATTGGCGATGATGACCGCATGCGGCACGAACGCCGCGCCTGCCGCCACAGAAAAACCGGTTGATACGGCTGCGGCGACAGCCGAACCGACGGAAGCGCCGGCTGCGGAGGCCACGCCTGAAGCGACGCCGGAGCAGGCTGCGTCCTTCGATGAGAGCAATCCGCTGGCGGCGGCGACGCTGGCCGGCCCCACCGGCATGGGCATGATACAGATGTTTGGCAATCCGGCGTACGACATCGCGCTGCAGGCGAGCCCGGATGAGATAACGCCCAAGATCATCAGCGGCGAGGTGTCCGTCGCGACGATACCGTCCAATCTGGCGGCGGTGCTGTACAACAAGATGAAAGGCGGCATCTCCATCGTATCGGTGAACACGATGGGCGTACTGTATATACTGGAGAATGGCGATACCGTCAGCAGTATCGATGACCTTGCTGGCAAGACGATATACGCCACCGGACAGGGCTCCACGCCGGAATACGCGCTGAAAAAGGTGCTGGAGGCCAACGGCGTTGACGATGTGACGGTGGAGTACATGGGCGCGCACGCCGACCTTGCCAATGCGATGGCGGCGGGAGAGGTGGATCTGGCGCTGCTGCCCGAGCCGTTTGTGTCCACCGTGCTCGCGAAAAACCCGGATGTGAAGGTGAAGATTGACATCAATACAGAGTGGCAGAAGATTTTCGGCGAGGATGCCGGTATGCCGATGGGCGTGACCGTGGTATCCAATAAGTTCGCGGCAAACAAGGCGGACATGGATAAGCTGATCGCCGATTACAGTGCGTCGGTGAACTATGTGACGACGGATACGGACGCGGCGGCTGCGGACATCGTGGCTCAGGGAATCGTGGGTGCGGAACCCATCGCAAAAGCGGCCATACCGCGCTGCGGCATCTCCTTTATCACGGGAGAGCAGTGCAAGGCGATATTGGCCGACTATTTCGCGGTGATGTTTGAGAGCAACCCGGATTCGCTGGGCGGCGCGATACCCGACGACGCGATATATTATATGCCGTAAAAAGGGAGATGCAGGTGAGAGAAGCCGGACACAAAAGCTCCGGCTTTTTTCATGCGCCGCGGCGGCGGGTGATGGAAAGATATTTCTCGCTGGCGACCACTTTAACAGCCGCCTCGTGGTTTGACTTTTCCATCCTGTTGCTTTAAAATGTACGTTAATATGATAATTGATAATCTGCGTTTTATAACAAGGAGGAAAAACGTTTTGAAAAAACATATATCGGCAGTTCTGGTGTTGACGCTGGTGCTGACGACACTGCTGGCGGGCTTCACCATGCCTGCGCTGGCGGCCAATGTGAGTTTCAGCGTGACGCCAGGCGTTTCGGAGATGACCAAGGGCGGCGATGTGAAATTCAGCTTTGCTGCCGAGAATAAAGATGCTGTTGATCTGAATGACTGCTCTATTGTCTATAATGGTCAGAAACAGGAGGACATCGGCAACATTCCTGCCGGTACCAGCGACAACGGAGAATTCACCATGAAGGTCGACGACAGCATGCTGGGTCAGACGCTGACGTTTAAACTGGTGTCCGGAGGTACGGAGGTCGCGTCGACCACAGCCAAGGTGAGCAAGAAAACGCCGACGCCAAGGCTGGATGTGAGCGTGAAAGCGGACAAGGAAATTGCGGCAGCGGGCGAGACGGTGAAGTTCACATTCAAGCTGGAGAATAACGGTGAAGCCACTTTGACCGACATCGTCGTGAAGGCGCCCAGCCTCAACAGCGGCAAGGCGCTGAAGGACAAGTTCTCGCTCGAACCCGGCAAGGAATTCTCTTTCAGCTATTCGCATAAGATGACATCCGACGATATCACTGTGAAGCCGACGATCTCGTACAAGGCGAACGGAGAGGACCAGACGCCCATAACAAAGGATACTATCGCCGTGACGCTGAGCAAGCCTGACGTAAAGGTGGAGCTGACTGTGGATAACGACCAGCCGCAGCCGGGTGAGGAGGTCACGTTTACGCTGAAGGTCATCAACAACGGCAACATGTCCTACTCCCACATGAAGGTGTCCATGAACGGTGAGGAGGTGGAATTTCCCACCAGCCGCTTGAAGCCGGGTGATTCGCCTTCGCAGACGTACAAGCGCTCGTTTGAAACCTCCACAGAGGTCTCGTTCTCCATTACGATGGATAACCAGAACGATGAACAGAAGAGCGTAACGTCCAACGCCGTTCAGATTGAATTGCCGGTGGATTCCTCCGTCGTGAACGAAAAGGTTAAGCTCAACATGGAAGTGGACAGGCCTCAGCTGACGTCTGCCGGCACCATCAACTTCTCGGGCTATGTCACCAACGCGACCGAATATGAGTTGCTGAACGTGCAGGTGAACGAAGCGAGCCTCGGCAACGTTTACAGCGTATCTTCACTGGAGGCTGGCGGTCAGGATGCCATCGAATGGTCCGCCGACATCAACCAGACGACAACGTATAACTTTGTGCTGACGGCCACCGATAAGGACGGCAATAACTATACCATTAACGCGGAGCCGATCACAGTGTCTGTTGCGACTGTGGAGCCGACGCCCACAAACTTTGAAGACGCCCCGGACGTGACGGAGAGCGGACAGGTATTGGATACCGGAAAATCTTCGTTCGACGCGAGCAAGTTCTTCCTGATACTCGCGATTGTGCTGGTGGTACTGATCATCGGCGTCGGTGTGGCGCTCATCGTGTTGTGGAAAAAAGGCAAATCCGGCGGCGGCAGGCCGACAGGCGGAAGACCATCTTCCGGCAGGCCATCATCCGGCAGGCCGGCTCCGAGGCCGTCCTCCTCTTCAACGGCACGCAAGCCTTCATCTGGCTCACACGGACGCGGCGGCGGTCCGCGCAAGCCGACCGGAACAAAGAGCTACCGTGACCGGAACAACTTCTAGCGGGTTAAGCCATTAGAGATAGCCGGCGCCCAACACGGCGCCGGTTTTTTGTATACGAAAACCCCGCGTTAGACGCGGGGTTCGGTAAAGCTTATAGCGATGAGGCAGGACAGAAAAACTCCTTTTGATTTAGAATGAAGTGCGGTCTGGCAACTGCACAAACAAAAAT
>JAEWWC010000205.1 GCA_023396555.1 Bacillota bacterium | reverse complement strand
TCCAGATAAACAACGCAAGCCATGGTCACCAGCGCCGTGATACCTCCTACCGAAATATCGATGCCGCCTGCTATCATAACGATAGTCAGTCCGCAGGAAATCACAATCAAAAACGCATTGTTATTGAAAATATCAAGGAACTGCTGAGGATTCAAGAAACCGCCACGCCAGACAAGCATGGCAAGTAAGTACATGCCGAAGAAGGTGCAAACCGTTATGGTCAAGAGCAAATTGGTATTGGAAATACGCTCCCTGCGTTTTCTCCCCGGTATCCCGGCAAATGAACCTCTATCACTTGTCATATTATTAGTTCTCCGTTACTTTCATCGATTTTCTAAACATCTTATCGCGCAGCTGAAGGACATAGGCTTTTACAATTGGCGAACCAAGTACAACGATGGCTATAATAACAATGGCCTTGCAGGCTTTTATCGCCGTCGAAGGAACCTTCATGGCGTAAAGCGTCGTCGTTAAGGCCTGAATGACGTATGCCCCTATCACCGAACCGGTCAAGCTGAATTTTCCGCCGCTGAGAGCATTGCCTCCGATGGCGACTGCCAAAATAGCGTCCATTTCGATATCCAGAAGTATGGTTTCATGGTTGATAAGCCCTATTCTGCTGACGCCGACAGCGCCCGCAATAGCAGCGCAAACGCCCAGTATCATAAATGATAACAGTTTAATCCAAGCAGCGTTGATACCGTTTAAGCGGGCGGATTTTTCGTTGATTCCAACCGCTTGTGTATAGAGCCCGAGATTGGTGAACCTTAAGACAAGCGAAACAATCACCCCGAATACTATTACGATAATAATGGGTGTGGGTATAGGGATGCCTGGAATAAAACTACCAATATACCCGAGCAGCGGGCTTTCAACAGTAGGCGTTGCCCCGCCGTTTATCCAATACGCTATAGATCGTCCGGCAGTAAACAGTATTAATGTCGCAATCATCGGCTGAATTTTGAATGCGGCAACCAATGTGCCGTTGAATGCACCGAAAATAATCGCAACAACACAGCTCGCCAAAAAGGCGACAAGAATGATTGGCATTGTAATTTGATTCTCGCGAAGCACACGAACAAAAACACTGCCCGCTATTGCCGCCGCTGCACCAACGCTGATATCCTGTCCTCTCGATGATGCTGTTACCAGCGTCATACCGATTGCCAAAATAGCAAGCTCGGATGCGCCGTTTAAGATACTGATTATATTGCCTGACAGAACGGTGTTCCCATCGTTGTTTGTTGTAATGGTTAGAGAGAAAAACCCCACATCCCTGATTAAATTAAAAACGGTTATTAAAAAAAGCGCAAACAACGGGACAACCAATTGAGACCTCATAAATCTCCTTAAACCCTTAGCCATTTTGAGCTGCCTCCCCCGCTATCGTGTGCATAATATTAGCTTGTGTCATGTCCTCGCCCATGAGTTCGCCCACTATCTTACGGTCCCGCATAACGATAAGCCGCGAACAGGTGCGAAGCATCTCCTCTATTTCGGATGAAATAAACGTCACGCTGACGCCTTCTTCGGCAAGCTTGAGCACCAGCTTTTGTATTTCAACTTTTGTGCCGACGTCAATGCCTCGCGTCGGTTCGTCCAATATAAGATACTTGGGGTTTGTGAGCAGCCAGCGCGCCAGTATGACCTTTTGCTGATTGCCGCCCGAAAGAGATTTGACGGGCGTATCCGTCGAAGCGGTTTTTATCCCCAGCAATTTGATGTACTTATCTGCAAAGGCTTCCGCCTCAGATTTAGAAAACGGTCGGAAAAAGCCCTTCATCACCTGCAATGCAAGTATTATATTTTCACGTACGGACAGTTCCTCAACGATACCGTCCTGTTTTCTGTCCTCGGGCAGATACCCGATACCGTGCTTCATGGCGTCCTTGGGCCTGGATATTCTAACGTTTTTTCCGTTTACCCTTACCTTACCGCTGGTAATTTTATCAGCGCCGAATATAGCGCGTACGCTTTCGCTGCGGCCAGAGCCAAGAAGCCCGGTAAACCCGTTGACTTCCCCCTTGTGAATTTTGAAGTCAAACGCCTTTGTACCCTCCGCACTGGACAGCCCGAATGCCTCGAAAACGGGCGTGGCACCCGCCTTGGCTTGTAATGCGCTCCGATTTTCCAATGCTGAAACGTCGTCCAACTCTTTACCCATCATCTTGGAAATGAGCTGTACGCGCGGTAAATCCTTTATTTCGTACTCTCCGACGAGCTCTCCGTTCCGCAAAACGGTTATCCTGTCGCATATCTCGTACACCTGTTCCAGGAAATGCGTGATGAAGATGATGCCGACACCGCGGGACTTCAGTTCGCGCATCAGAGAGAAAAGCTTTGCAACCTCGTGTTCATCCAGCGAGGAGGTCGGCTCATCCAGAATCAGTACTTTGCAGTCCATATCAACCGAGCGGGCAATGGCAACCATTTGCTGTACAGCCAGCGAACAGGCGGCAAGCTGCTGGGTGGCTCTCGCCGGAATATTCAGCTTAGCCAGTATCTTCGTCGTCTTCTTTTCCATGGAGCGCCAACTGACGAAACGGTAATTGCCCCGCCCAATAAACATATTTTCGGCAACCGTCAGGTTGGGGCACAGAGTTATCTCCTGATAAACCGTGCTGATGCCTAAATTTTGGGCCTCTTGAGGTGACTTTACGGCAATTTCTTTGTTAATGCCCGCTATGTGAATTTGACCTGAATCTTTCGAGTATACGCCTGTTAAAACTTTGATTAGGGTTGACTTGCCGGCTCCATTCTCCCCCATCAGGGCGTGAATTTCGCCTTTACAAAGAGTGAAGTCTACATTTTGCAAAGCGCGTACACCCGGAAATGCTTTGCAAATCATCCGCATGGATAAAACGATGTCGTTTTGCATGGTACCCATCCTTTAAAGCGCTCTAAAGTTTCGTAAATATGGCGGTGCGTGTATGCGTAAACTATCCGCATACACCGCACCGCACATACTCGATCGAAGTCCCTGTTATTAGGTGCAGAAAGACTTATTGGTTATTCACCGAGACCGTATGTATCGATGTCCGACTGTGTAATCGTCGTCGCATCAAAACCACGCTCTTCAGAAATAACCTTCTTTTCCGCAAGCGTCTCGCCGGCTTCAAGTTTCTGTATCATCTCAGCGATGACAGATGCCTGGAAGGGGCTGCACTGACCGTCATAGTTCCAGTTGCCTGCAAGCAGTTCTCTGAGAGCCCACTTGTTGCAGTCGAAGCCCATAACAATGACATCCTTGCCAACGCCGTGGGTGATACCAGCTTCATCGAGCGCCGCAACAGCACCCTTTGCCATGCCATCATTTTCGGCATAGATAACGTTGAATTTGTCACCGGAATTAATGACCGATTCAACAATTTTCTTTGCTTCGGCTTCATCCCAAGTAGCAGTCTGTTGCACAACCTTTGTCATGGTGCCGGCTGCAAATTCAGCATCCAGCGCGGCTGTGCGGCCAATCTGCGCATCGGAGCCCATAGCGCCCTGAATGTGGATGACGTTATACTCTGCAAGCTTCTGCGCCTTCAGCCACTCCACAGCGGTAGTGCCTTGCTGTGCCATATCGGAAACAACAGCGGCTTCATACATGCTTTCGTCGGCGTTCATCATACGGTCGAAGAGGAACACTTTGATGCCGGCTTCTTTGGCATTGGCAAGAACGGTATCCCAACCGTCCGTAGCGGCAGCTGAGATGAGCAGATAGTCTACGCCGTCAGTGATAAACTGCGCAGCTGCATTCAACTGCTCATCATTCTTCAGGCTGTAGAATGTCGAGACCGCGTATCCGTTCGCTTCCGTGAACACTTTTTCGAAGTCTGCCACATTCGCCGCGCGATATCCGGACTCGGCTGGCGGATTGTTGACGATACCAACCTTAATCAGTTCATTGCTCGGCGCTTCAGCAACAGGCGCCTCGGTCTCGGCGGGAGCGGCGGGCGCTTCGGTTACGGCGGGCGCTTCTTCGGTAGCCGCCGGTGCCGGCGTTCCCGCATTACATGCGACTAAACCAAACGCCATGACAACAACAATGAGAACAGCAATGAGTTTTTTCATACTTCGGTTTCCTTTCCAATTTTTAATGGGTGCGGGTGCACACACCCTTTCTATATCACATTGGAAAAGCCATACACAATAACTTCAAAAAAACCTCAGAAGAATTCAAACCATATTGATTAGATAACGAAACACCGGAAATTTTTATACCGTCGCAGCCCACGCGTCGGCCAAAAATTATTCAACCGCTTGCTGAAAAAAATAACCGCCGCAAAGCACGACGGGTAGAGTTGTGATGTCTTTCAGGCTGTATGAAGGACCCGTCTTTTAGGCGGTTTTTCCGCCTGATGTCAATATTCCCGGCTATCGATCATTTCCTGTGTAATTGTAAAGCAGTCAAACTGTGTCTCATCGATAAATTTGATAGGCTCTATCGATTCCCCGCGCCGCATGCGCTTGATCAGCTCATCGACATAGGGGCCTTGCAGCGGGTTGCACTCCACATTCAACGCAATTTTTCCGTTGAGGCAGTATTTGAGCCCCAGCCTTGTCGCGTCAAACGAAATAACGATGACGCCATCGTTTGCATTACACCTAAGTCCCGCCTCCTCCATCGCATCGATAGCGCCAATAGCCTCGCCATCGTTCTCGCAGTACACGACGTCGATATCTTTTGTCTTCTTTAATATCTCACTCATCACTTCGTAAGCCTTGGCCCTTGTGAAATCAGCGCACTCCTGTGCGGCCATATGCCAGCTTGTATTTCTGTCGATCGCCGATTCCACGGCAGCGGTGCGCCCAATCTGGGCGGAGGATTCCAAAGTTCCCTGTATATGGATTATTCGTATCGTTTCTTCCGCACGCCCTTGTTCTTCTAGCAGATCTTCCAGCCACTCCATGGCCTTATCGCCCTCTTTTTTGAAATCGGAGCCGACATATGCTGCATACAGGCCTTCTTCCTTCGATTCGATATAGCGGTCGGTCACGATAACCGGTATTCCGGCCTCCTTCGCTTCCTGTAAAACCGAGTTCCAACCCGTTTCAACTCTCGGAGAGAACACGATATAGTCCACATCCTGCTGGATAAAAGTGCGGATGGCCCGGATCTGGTTTTCTGTTTGATTCTTACCGTCGTCGAAGATCAGCTCATACCCGTTCTCTTCGCTCAGCGTGGCCTTGATGCTTTCCGTGTTGGCCACGCGCCATTCCGATTCCGCGCCGACCTGCGAAAACCCGACAACGATCGGATCATCTTTGGAAACTTCTGCGGCGGGCTGAGCTTCTTTTGCGCAGCTGCCCAGCAAGACCACAACACAGATTGCCATGAATATAATGCTTTTTTTCATGCCTCCATCTCCTTGTCGATCGTCTGCATGGGAATGGTCATGGTGATTCTTGTGCCGGTCTCCGGCGTGCTTTCCACAACCAGGCCGTATTCCTTACCGAACAGTATCTGAAGCCTCTGGTGCACCGTCCTTAGCCCAAAACCCTCAAACCTATCTTCCGTCAGCGATGCCCTTACCTCATCCAAGCGTTCCTTCGACATGCCGGTCCCGTCGTCCGTCACTTCCAGTATCAGATTGTCTTCTTCCGACCGGCCCATCACGCGGATAAAGCCCTTTCGGCGGCTTATTTTTATACCGTGATACAACGCGTTTTCCGCCAGCGGCTGCAGCGTGAGCTTTGGCAATATGTAATCTTTGAGCGTATCGGGTATGTCGATTTCATATTCCATCAGATCCCGATAGCGCATCCGCTGTATTTCCAGATAGCTGCGTATGTGCTGTTCTTCCTCCGCGAGCGTGATGACCTTCTTTCCGCGGCTCAAAGAGAAGCGGAAATAGTTCGACAGGCTGCAGATCATGGTGACCGCTTCGCTGATCTCCTTGGATTCGATCAGCCATATGATGGTATCCAACGTGTTGTAGAGAAAGTGCGGGTTCATCTGCGCCTGCAGTAATGCAAATTCTGTGCGGCGGCGCTGCTTTTCCTGCTCTGTGTTCTTATCGATCTGCTGTTTCAGACGCCCCACCATGCTCTCTATGCCGTCCGAGAGAATCTGTACTTCCTCCACATCAGCCTGAATCGGTTCGCAAACCAGCAGGCTGCCCTTGCCTATCGCTTCCAGGCGCTCACAGATCTCGTCGATCGGGTTTACAATCCGACGGCTTAGTTTTCTCGAATGGGTCAGCAGTATATACAGCAGTACCAGCGACAAAACGACGACGACGCCCATAATAACGATCATACTTGAAATCATGGCCGATTGCAGGGCGTTCAGATGCGCCGCCTCATAATACAGGTAGGTATACATGTACTTCTGAATCAGGTCCGTGAGTATATAGATGTTGTTTTCCAGTTGATCGACGCGGGAATCGTAATCCTCCGTTTCCGCGATCAGCTGCATCTTATCCTCCAGGTTGTGGCACAGGCTCAGCACACTGCTGACGGAGCGGAGGCTGTCCTTTTCCGTTGTGGTATCGATCAGCTTTCGGGCGATCACCTCTGCAGACTGCACCTCTTCAAGCGGCAGCCCTTCCGCGTACTGGCTGTCTATAACAAAATAGTACATCTTCAGATCGACGTCATCCTTAAAGTTCTGGTTGAAGTCCGACGCCGCCGTCACATTGTTCAGTATCGCATGATACTGCAGTGCATAGACAACCCCGATGAGCGCGATTGCGAAGATGACGACCATCAGCGGAAGCGCAACGATAAGTATCATCTTCCAGAGAGATCTCTGCATTGGCTTTTTTCCCTTTTTCGCTTTATACAGGGTGCTTGCGCTCACTGCTGCTTGTTTCCTCTCCGGTACTCACTGGGCGTACAACCTGATACTTTCTTGAATACAAAGCTGAAATAATGAGGGTCCTTATAACCGACGGCGAATGCGATCTCGCTGGAACGCTTGTCCGTTTGCCGGAGCATGCGTTTGGCTTCGCCGATCCGTTTGCTGGTAAGGTATTCCACGAAGGTTTGACCGACCTCCTGGCTGAACATTGCCGAGAAGTAGTTGGGGCTGATATTGACCTTTCGGGCCACCCGGTCGAGCGAAATGGACTCATCCGGATAGTGCTCGTTGATAAACTCCATCGCCTGTATCAGCATATCGCGCTGCTGCTTTTTGCTTTCCATGTCACGCTGTTCGATTGCATGCCCCATGACTTTGAGCGCATAGAGCCGTGCCTCCTCGGGCGTCGACGCATTATCCTTCGGCGGCAGCTCTATCGGCCAGAAGCTGTCCGAACGGCAGCCTATCGACTCAAGATACTCCGCTGACGCGAAATAAACCGTCATGGCCAGATACCGGCATAGCATCGACAATGAGGCGGTTTCCTCCCCGGCGCTGTGCAGCAGCTGGTCAAAAAAGCGGCCTGTTTCTTCCACCGTCCCGCTGCTTAGAAAATTGCGTATGCGCTCCTGACAGATTTCCATACTATCCGAATCTGTTTTGGAAAGGTCTTTTTTTCTGATGAATCGAATACTGGCCTCAGACAGTATATGCTCTTCCGGGCACAGATAACGGTAGGATAAGATGCGGCTGGCCTCTGTAAAGCAGACCGGAATGGCGCCAAGACGCGATACCGCCGTGCCGCGGGCAATATACCAATCCACATCCCGCCCAAACCTGGTACAGCGGCTCTGTATGTTTTCTATGCAGTTGCTTGTTCGGGCTTCGATATCGTCCTGTCCACCTTTAACCAAAACGGCATAAGTCGTCACGTTCCAGCGAAACAAAATCAGCTCCGGGTGGCTTACGATAAACTGTGTCACCTTCTCCTGTACCGTCGCGAGCGCGTCCGTATAGCTCTCCGGAGCGCTTCCGTCGTACCCGGCGCTGTTCAGCGAAAAAAGCACGATATTGTAGAATGGGGAGTTCAAGTCGATGCCCATCGTCTTTGCAGTTTCTGATATTTCCGAAACGCTCAAACCGCCGGTGACGATCTGCTCAAAAAACCTCCTGCGAGAGAACGTTTCGTACTCCTGATGCTCCCTCTGGAATCTCGCTAGGTATTCCTGCTGCTGCTTTTCATCCTCCATTTTTTTCTGAAGGGCGATCAGTATCTCCACCATCTTTTCTTTCATGATAGGCTTCAGCAGATATTGTTCCACACCCATGCGAATCGCCTGCTGCGCATACGTAAAATCATCGTATCCGCTGATAATGACGACTTTTGTCTTGGGCAGTTCTTTTCGGACAAGTTTGATCAGCTCCAAACCATCCATAAACGGCATTTTTATATCCGTAATGATGAGATCAGGCTGTATCTGTCTAATTAGGGGCAGGGCGAGTTCTCCGTCTGAGGCGTCTCCGGCGTAAAGAAAGCCATACTGCTCCCAAAGAATGTTATTGCGTATGCCTTCCCGCACCACGATCTCATCCTCGACCAGAAAGACCTTGAACATATATGGATCTTCCCTTCTAATGGACGTCTCTGTCCTTCATTATTAAAATGTATATATCCCCCTATATTATGTATTAATCAACAACAATCAACAATAGATTTTTTTCAGATATTGGTTGGTTTTTTTCAGGTTCTGTCTTTTTGAAGGCTATTATATTCTTGTATTTGCCTCAAAAACAAAACAGAACCCTTCGCCAATCAGCGAGGGTTCTGTTAATCACGTCTGTGAGCTGCTAGTTTAAACCGCCTGTGTTTACTGGACTGATGACAGCCTGCAGCCGGCTATCTGTCTTCGCGGAAATAAGGAAGTCCCAAGCTGGCCGGCGGCTGGTTTTCGCGCTTTCTGCGCATGGATACGACAATCAAAACGATGATCGTAACGACATAGGGCAGCATCTTGAAAAGTTCCTGCGACGAACGGGTCAGGCCCGGGATGTAGAAGAAGAGCCAGAACAGTACGCCGAAGAGATAGGAGCCCCAAATTGCATGCCTGGGTTTCCAGCGGGCAAAAATAACGAGCGCAACGGCAAGCCAGCCGAGTTTTTCGATACCGCCGTCGATTGCCCATGTGCCCTTGATGTAGTCCATGACGTAGTACAGGCCGCCCAAGCCGGAGATGGCGGCGCCAATGCAGGTAGCCAGATATTTATATTTGCCCACGCTGATACCGGCGGCATCCGCCGTACCGGGGTTTTCACCCACCGCACGGAGTTGGAGCCCCTTTCGCGTTTTACCCAGGAACCAGCTCAAAACAATAGCCAGTATGATGGCAAGATAGACCATGAAGCCAAGTGCGGACAGAACGCCTACTTCCGAGAGGAAGGGCAGCGTTGTCCGATAGGCGCTGCTCGTCGCGGCAACGGAAATCTGTCCGACGCCGCCGGCCATAGTATTCATCGCGCCGCCGAAAAAGTTAGCTACGCCCGCGCCGAATATGGTCAAAGTCAGGCCCGTCACGTTCTGGTTTGCACGCAGCGTAATGGTCAGGAAGCTGTAAATGAGGCCGGCCAGCGTGGAGGCTGCCAGCGCGCAGATCAGGGCAATCACAAGCCCGACCCAGGCTACCGGCGACGCAGTGCCCGACTCATACCAGAATGCACCGGCAAGGCCCGCAATACCCCCAAGGTACATGATGCCCGGAACGCCGAGGTTCAGGTTGCCGGATTTCTCTGTCAGAATTTCGCCGATTGCGCCGAAGAGTATGACCGTACCGAAAACAATGGCAGCCTGCAGTAAGGACAAAATCTGAGCCATATCAGTTTGCCTCCTTTCCATGACGGAAAATCAACCGGTAATTGGTAAAAAACTCGCTGCCCAGAATGAAGAACAGTATGATGCCCGTTATCATCTTGGACGCAAAATCGTTGAGGTTAAACTGCGAGGCAATCTGTATCGCGCCTTTTTCCAGGAACACCAGCAGCGCCGCAACTAGTATCATCGTAAAGGTATTGAACTTGGCAAGCCACGCGACGATGATCGCCGTAAAGCCGCTTCCGCCGGCGGTGCTCGTCGAAATGGTGTGGGACGCGCCCGCAACCGCGATGTAACCCGCCAAGCCGCAGATAGCGCCCGATATCATCATCGTCCGCACAACGACACTTTTAACATTTATGCCGATATAGCGGGCCGTGCGCTCGGATTCGCCCACAACCGCTATCTCATAGCCTTGCTTGAAGTAGCGCAGGTAAATAAACATAAATATCGTCAACGCCAGAACGATGATCACGTTCAGCAGATACTGCTGCCCGAACAGAGGCGGGAACCAGCCGGCTTTCGTCTGCTGATTGATAATGCCGACCGTGTTCGAACCAAACGGGTTTTCCCACAGGGCGACAAAAAACGAAGTCAGCTGGATAGCAACATAGTTCATCATCAGGGTGAACAGCGTCTCGTTCGTTCCGAAGCGCGCCTTGAACACAGCGGGAATAAATCCCCACAGAGCGCCGGCAATACAGCTGACGGCAATGGCTATAAGCAGCAGCGTCCATGTCGGCATCGACTTGCCGAAATAGATCATGACAGCGGCGGTCGCGATACCGCCAGCCAGAACCTGCCCCTCAGCGCCGATATTCCAGAAACGCATCTTAAATGCGGGCGCCAGACCGATACCGATGCACAACAGCATCATCATGTCGCGAAGGGTGACCCAAAAGCGTTTTTCGGAACCGAAATTGCCTTCGAACATGGCGCTGTAAACCTTGAGCGGATTCAGCTTGACAATGGCGTAGATGACGATCGCGCTGACTACAAGCGCCAACACAAGACCGGCGAGCCGAATGAGCCAACCATGCCAGACTGAAATCGAATCGCGCTTTGCGATGCGTAGAATTGGTATCTTAGTATGTTGGTTCATTTTTCTCCTCCCAGTTTTGTCATCATCATACCGACCTCATTCTTATCCGCGCCTATGCCCGGCACAATACCGCTGACCTTCCCGCCGCAAAGGACAAGAATCCGGTCGCAGAACTCCAGCAGCACGTCGAGGTCTTCTCCGACAAAAATGACGGCAACGCCTTTTTGCTTCTGCTGGTTGATAAGATCATAAATGGTGTAGGATGAGTTGATGTCCAGCCCGCGCACGGCGTAAGCCGTCATCAGCACGGTCGGAGAGGAGGAAATCTCGCGCCCGACCAAGACCTTCTGAACGTTTCCGCCGGAGAGTCTGCGCACAGGGGTGGTAACTCCCGGCGTGTTCACGGACAGCTCGCTTACAACGCGCTCCGCCAGACGGCGCGGCGTCTTTCTGTCGGCAAAAACGGACTTTCCGCAGCGGAACGAGCGGAGCATCATGTTGTCGGTCAAGTCCATGCTGCCGACGAGTCCCATACCGAGCCTGTCTTCCGGCACGAAGGACAGCGTCACACCCATAGCGAAAATTTCGCGCGGGTCCTTGCCAAGAAGCTGAACTTCCTTGCCGGTCTCCGGGTCAATGTATCTTACACTGCCCGATTCAAACGGCTGCAGTCCCGCGATGGACTCCAGCAGCTCTTTCTGTCCGCAGCCGGAAATGCCCGCGATGCCGAGTATCTCGCCGGAATGCGCCGTGAACGAAATATCGGAGAGCTTGACGACCCCGTCCTTGTCCCGCACAGTGAGTCCATCCACGATGATGCGCGGCTGCGGGTCCTTTGGCTCAGGCCGGTCAATATTCAGGGATACGGAGCGGCCGACCATCATATTGGTCATCTCCGCGGCGTTTGTTTCCTTTGTCGACATGCCGCCCACAAACTGCCCGCGCCGCAGAACGACGACCCGGTCTGATATATCCTCAACCTCATGCAGCTTGTGCGTAATGATGACGATCGCTTTGCCGTCATCGCGCATGTTACGCAATACAGCGAAAAGTTTGTCTGTTTCCTGCGGGGTCAGAACGGCGGTGGGTTCATCAAGTATCAATATATCCGCACCCCTGTAGAGAACTTTTACGATTTCCACAGTCTGCTTCTGGGAAACGGACATATCATAGATTTTTTGTTCCGGATCCACATCAAAGCCGTACGTAGAGCAAATATTACGTATCTTTTCGCCAACGGCCTTCAAGTCGAGACGGCCGGATCCCGGCATACCGAGGATAATGTTCTCCGCTGCGGTCAGCACATCCACAAGCTTGAAGTGCTGGTGGATCATGCCGATGCCAAGGTCATAGGCATCCTTGGGGCTGCGGATCGAAACCTCACACCCGTCAACCAACACATGTCCGGCGTCGGGATAATAGATGCCGGAAAGCATGTTCATGAGCGTGGTTTTTCCGCTGCCGTTTTCTCCGAGTAAAGCGAGAATTTCCCCTCTGAAAATGTCGAGACCGACCCGGTCATTAGCAACAACCGGACCGAAAGTCTTGGTAATGTCGCGCAAGCAGACGGCCGCTTTGGCGCTTTGCATAGTGGATTACCCCCTTGAAATGATAGAGAGAGCCACTTTTGGAAGGTGGCTCTCTCCTCTTATTTACAGATCGAGTAAGTTACTGGGCATTCAGCTCGGTGATTCCGTCGATACGCAGACCGAAGTACGGGGCGCTGCGCAGTGTGGATTCTTTGAATATGCCGCCTTCGATCGCTTCGCCGGTGTCGCCTACCCAGTCGCCGTCGGTGTCGATCGCCATGTAGGTGGTAACAGCCTGGCCGCCCACGGTGAACTTGGAGGTGTCGAACACGCTGAGGCTGCCGTCTTTCAGAGCGGCTTCAACTTCCGCAACCTTCGCGTCTGTGCCTTCAGCGCAGCTTTCGCCCAGCGCGGAGATCATGACCGCACCTTCGTTGTAGCCTTCCGCCCAATCCGTTTTGATATCTTCACCGTTCTTGATGCAGTTGAACGCATAGGTGTAGTAAACGCTCCAGTCGTTCTGGCAGCTGGTCAGCGCAGCCGTCGGCGCCACGGAAAGCATGTCAACGTTATAGCCCACACTATAAACGGTGGTGCCGCCGGCGAGCAGCGCTTCACAGGCAGCCGGAGCGCCGGTGGAGTCCGCGTGCTGGCTGATAATGATCGCGCCGTTCGCCACAAGAGCGTTGGCAGCTTCCGCTTCAGCCGTCGGATCATACCATGAGTTGGTATACTGTACATCCATCACAACGTTGTCCACGATGGACTTCACGCCAAGATAGAAGCCGGTGTAACCGGAAACCACTTCGGCATACGGATAAGCGCCGACATAGCCCAGCTTGATGTTGCCGCTCGCATCCTTGTTCTTGTCAGCAACCTTGCCATCCGCCACGAGCTCGGCAAGCTTCATGCCTGCGACAACGCCCGAAACATAACGGGACTGGTAGGTATCGTTAAAAGCGTTTTTGAAGTTCGGCAGCTGTGAGAGCGCGGCCGTGTCGCCCGTCATGGACACAAATGTCACATCCGCGTTTTCGCTGGCAGCCTGCTGCATGTAGCTCTGGTGGCCGTAGCTGTCCGAGAAAATGTAGGTGCAGCCCTGTTCCACAAGGTCAGTTGCGGTATCGTAGCAGCTTTCGTCTTCAGCGATGTTGTATTTCCAGACAATCTGGTCTTCTGTGAAACCAACAGCTGCCGCTGCTTTCTTGATGCCGTCAATGTGCGCAAAGTCATAGCCGGTGTTCTCGTCATGCACCAGAATGACGCCGATCTTGACGGCATCCTCCGCCACCGGCTCTTCCGCCGCAGGCTCTTCCGCTGCAGGTTCTTCCGCTGCAGGCGCCTCGGTAGCCGCAGGGGTTTCTTCCTGAGCCTGCGGGGCACAACCGGCAAACGGCACAAGAACCATTGCCAACACCACTAAAAACATTACTAACTTCTTCATGGTTTCCTCCTTAGTTAATTAAATGTGAAATCAGGATTTACAATTCTTTTCTCACA
>JAEWWC010000025.1 GCA_023396555.1 Bacillota bacterium | reverse complement strand
TATGTCCCTAAACCAACGTGCCGGATAGTATGTAGATATCACTTATGTCGATACAGCTGTCGATTTCAAAATACGGCTCAAACCAGCGGCGTTCTTCACTGGCCGACAGCAATGGCACGCTGTACAGACATGCGCCCCGCGCCTTGTGCATCTCGTTCAGGCTTTCGCGCCCCTTGTTATGCGCCACCACAAACCGGCCACCGGGCGCGAGCAGATCCTTTGTCTTTTCCGCAAACCGCTCTTTATCGAAGAAATGGGGGTAGGCATTGTATATGATGATACGGTCGAACGCACCCGCTTCCAGATGATAATAATCCGCCGTCACGATCTTCAGGCGCTTGTCCCTGTGTTTGGCGCGGGCGATCTCCGTCATTTCCCCGGACAGGTCGATGCCCATCAGCAAGGATGGATCATGCGCCAGCAGCCACGAAAACAGCACGCCCGTTCCGCAGGCTACGTCCAGCACCCTTTGTCCCGTATGCAGATCGCAAGTACGGATAATCCGGCGCAGCTTACTTGGTTCATGGTGGGAATGGGCATCCCAGTGGCAGGCCTGACTGTCGAAGTAGGCTTTAACGCCATGCGGAATAGCGCTCTCCATGGTGAGATTTGTCGTCATATCTCTCATTTATCCTTATAAAATATTACCGCGGGTTCAGCAGATGCGCGGCAGGCCCTCGCCTGTCAGCACGCCCAGTCTGCGCCGCCCGCCAAGTTTCGTTTGCAGCGTGACGCCTTTTCCGTCCGTCATGTATCCGACCACCGCAACGCGCCGCCCTTCCGGCGTGCCCCGCAGCGCGTCCAGCGCCTTATGGGCGTCGTCGCCCTTCACTATCGCGACGAACTTGCCCTCATTGCCCATATACAGCGGGTCCAGCCCGAGTATCTCGCAGAAAGCCGCCGTCTTTACGGATACGGGCAGCGCCACTTCTTCCAGCTCCGCACCCGTGCCTGAGGCCGCGCATAGCTCATTCAGTATCGTCGCCAGTCCGCCGCGCGTCACGTCCCGCATCGCCTTCACGTTTGCACCGCTGCTCAGCAACGCACTCACAGGCCTGTTCAGCGGCGCCGCGTCCGACTCGATGCTGTTCTCGATGTTCATCCGTGCGCTCAATATGCACGCGTGGTGGTCACCCAGATCGCCGGACACCAGTATCGCGTCGCCCGGCACACAGTGTGCCGCGCCGATATCGCGCCCGTCCGGGATGATGCCGATGCCAGAGGTGTTGATATAAAGCCCGCCGCGGCCCTCGATCACCTTGGTGTCGCCTGCCACGATGGATACGCCCGCCTCCGCCGCCGTGCGCGCCATGGATTCCACCACCGCGTCCAGCGTCTCTATCTCCAAGCCTTCCTCGATGATAAACCCGGCAGTGAGGTATCCCGGCCGCGCGCCCATCATCAGCAGATCGTTCACCGTGCCGCACACCGCCAGCCGCCCGATGTCGCCGCCCTTAAAAAACAGCGGCGTCACCACAAATGAATCAGTGGTAAAAGCGGCCCTGCCGGACAGCTCTAGTACCGCCGCGTCCTCCAGCCGACCCAGCGCGTCGTTATGGAAGTGCTTCAGAAACACGTCTTTGACCAGCCGCTCCGTTTCCCTGCCGCCGCTGCCGTGCGCCATTCTGATCATTCCAAGCCCTCCCCGGCATAACGGATACCGCAGGCCCCTTCGGAGGACACCATACACGGCCCGAAAGCGTTCTCCGGTGTACAGGCGCTGCCAAACAGCGGGCATTCCGCGGGATCGATTTTTCCTGTCAGCACCTCGCCGCAACGGCAGCCGCCGCTGTCCGCCGCATCATCATACAGCATGCGGCTTCCGGCGTCAAATACCATGTATTCTTTCTTTAAATAAAAACCCGATTCCGGTATCAACGACAGGCCGCGCCAGTAGGCTTCCCCCGGTTCGAAGTATTTGTCCAGTATTGCCAGCGCTTTCGCGTTGCCCTGTGGCTGTACGACCTCGCCATACAAATTGGCCGTATAACCCGTGTCCAGCTTGGATATCAGCAGGCAGATCGCCGCGAGCATGCTCTCAGCATCAAAGCCCGCCACCACCATGGGCTTGTGGAACCGCTGAGCCAGCGGTATGAACCCATCGCTGCCGATGACCGCTGATACATGCCCCGGCGTGATAAACGCGTCCACGCTTTTCTCCGGGCACAGCGCTTCCATGGCGGGGATCAGCCGCTTCAGCGCGGTCAGCAGCTTGAAGTTGCTTAAGCCCTCCGCAATCGCCGTCTCCAGCGCCAGCGCGTATGCCGGCGCCGTGGTCTCGAACCCCACCGCAGCCATCACCACGGTGCTCTCGGGATGCGTCCGCGCCAGCTTCAGCGCGTCCAGCGGCGAGTAGACCATCTCCACTCGCGCGCCCTTCGCCTTCTTCTCCAGCAGACTGCCGCTTTTACCCTGCACACGCAGCAGGTCGCCGAACGACGCAATGATACAACCGTCCGCCGCCAGCTCGCACAGTCTGTCGATATACGCCGATGCCGCGAGGCAGACCGGGCAACCCGGCCCGGATATCAGCTTAATATTGGAGGGCAGCAGCGAACGCAGTCCGGCCTTGGTCGCCGTAGAGGTATGCGTACCGCACACCTCCATGATGCGCACCGGAGCGCCGTCGTAGCTTTGCAGATGTTCTATCATACGCTTAAGGTTGTTCATGAGAAAGCGCCTCGATCTCTTCCAGCAGGGCGGCCAAATCCTCCGCCTGCGACGGCTTCATCACTTCGATGGCGCAGCCCGCGTGTACCAGCACGTAGTCGTCCACCTTGGCGTCTACCAGCCGCACGTCTGCTTCCACAATATTGCCCGAAAAATCCACCTTGGCCCGGCCATCCGATATGGACATCACCCGTCCGGGCACCGCTATACACATGTTTCGTATTCCTTTCCATTCAAGTGCCAGAGGCCGATCTGCGCCTGCCCCAGGCTGATGCCCCCGTCATTGGGCGGCACCTTTTCATTCGTATAAACGGCGAAGCCTTTCGCCGTGAGCTTATCCATCATATCCCCCAGTAGCACGGCGTTTTGGAATACGCCGCCGGAGAGTGCGACCTTATTGATACCCGTCCGCCCGCGCAGTCGTGCACAGAGTTCCACCGCCATGTCCGCCACCGCGATGTGGAACCCCAGCGCCAAAGCTTCCTGACTCTGGTTGCTTTGTGCCAGCACGGATATCACAGGTGCCGCATCCGCCACCAGTATACCATCCTTCTCCGAAACAGCAAACCCCATCGGAACAGGCTCCATGCCCTGTTTCAGCGCCTGTGCCGCGAGGTTCTCCAGCTTGATCGCGCACTCGCCTTCGTATCGGTTGTACGCGCAGACGCCCAGTACCGCGCTCGCCGCGTCAAACAGCCGCCCCATCCCGGAGTTGCCGTGCGTGTTCACGCCGCTGTCCAGCGCCGCCCGTATCAGCGGCCAGCGCTCATCACGAATATGCGCGGTGAGGCCCGCATCGTGCAGGTAGCACATCGCGCTCTTGGCCGCGTCCTTCATGCCCTCGTCGCCGCCCAAAAAACGGACGGATTTGATGTGCCCCGCCCGCTCGAAGCGGTTGCCGCGGCACACCAGAAACTCGCCGCCCCACACGGTGTTGTCACAGCCCCAGCCCGTGCCATCCAACGCGATGCCGATCACCGGCTCATCGATGCCGTGCTCCGCCATCACCGACGCGATGTGCGCGTGATGATGCTGCACGCGCAGTAGCGGCAGCCCCGTTTCCTCTGCCAACGCCGTGGACGCATAGCCGGGGTGCAGGTCGCACACGGCCAGCTCCGGGCTTATGCGCAGCAGCTTTTGCAGCCGTTCCCGGCTTTCGCGGTATACGTTCATACAGCCGCCGTTGTCCAGGTCACCGATGTGCGGCCCCACATACGCGAAGCGTCCGGCTGCCAGACAGAACGTGGACTTGAGCTGTCCGCCCGTCGCAAACACCGCGCCTTGATCTTTGCCTTGCAGTATCACCGGCAGCGGCGCATACCCGCGCGAACGCCGGATCATCTGCGTCCGGCCCGCCGATACTTTCGCCACCGAGTCGTCCACCCGCGCGGCGATGCTCCGCGTGTTATACAGCACGCCATCAAGACCCGGCCACGCCAGCATCGGTCCGTCGTCCTTTACGATGGGCTCTTCCGATACGTTCGCGCTCGTCATCACCAACGGGCCGGTCGCCTGCACTAATAAGACCTGAAGCGGCGTATATGGCAGAAACGCGCCCAGCAGCCGGCTGTCGCCGCATACCGCGGGTGCAAGATCGTTCTCCTTCTGCTTCAGCAGCACGATGGGCCGCGTGCCGGACTTAAGCAGCGCTTCCTCCTGCGGCGACACATGGGCATAACGACGCACCGCATCCATATCCGGAAGCATCACCGCAAACGGCTTCAGTTCGCGGTTCTTCAGCTCACGCAGCCGTAGCACCGCGTTCTGGTCAAACGGATCACAGCACAGATGGTACCCGCCGATGCCCTTCACTGCCGCCACGCCGCCCGACTGCAGCGCCTTTACCGCGCTGCTCAACGCAGCCTCATGCGTGGTTTCACCGCCCTTACGGTCCCTGTATATCAGGAAAGGGCCGCAGCGATGGCAGGAGATGGTCTGCGCGTGATAGCGCCTGTCTTCCCGGTCCCTGTACTGCGCAGCACAGGTTTCGCACATCTCAAAATCCCGCATCGTGGTGGTGCCCCGGTCGTACGGCGCGTCCTCTATGATGCTGTAGCGCGGGCCACACGCCATGCAGCTGATGAACGGATGCCGGAACCGCTCGTCCCTTCCACCCGCCAGTTCGTCCAGGCATGCGTCGCACACGCACAAATCGGGCGATACAAACACCGGGCCCGCCGCCTCACCGCTTGGCTCGATGGTAAAGGAATCGTACCGCGTATACGGAACGGCTTGCGTCTCATGATGCACGATCAGCGCGTTGGCCGGTTTTTCGTCCAGCAGCCGTTTTACAAACGCGTCCAGTTGCGCCGCTGTCCCGCAGGCTGTGATATCCACCAGCCCGCCGCTGTTCCTCACCGTCCCCGTCACGCCCAGCAAAAAAGCCAGCTTAACCACAAAGGGGCGGAAACCCACCCCTTGAACGATCCCGTATATTCTGATGTTCAAGCCCCGAGGCTCTTTTTCTTCTCTCTTATCCATTGTATGATGCCGTCCACGCCCTCACCGGCCCGGGCCGATACCTTCATCACCGGCGCACCCTGGTTCAGCGCCCGCACGCCTGCCATGAAGAAGCTTTCGTCGAAATCCACATAGGGCAGCAGATCCGCCTTGTTCAGCACGATGATGTCCGCCTTCTCAAACGCCAGCGGATATTTATACGGCTTATCGCTGCCGTCCGTCGCGGTCACGATCAGCATTTTGGCGTGCTCGCCGATAGTAAACTCCGCCGGGCACACGAGATTGCCGATGTTCTCGATAAACAACACGCCGTCCTGCGGCACAGCAAACGCGCCCAACGCCGCCTGAATGGTGGGTGCGTCCAGATGGCATGCGCCGTGCGTGTTGATCTGGTGGGTGCTGATGCCCAGCGCCTCCAGCGCCTTGGTATCGATGTCCGACTCGATGTCACCCTCGATCACGGCTGCGGGCAGTTCCAGCCCTTCCACCACGCGGCGGATCACCGAGGTCTTGCCCACGCCGGGCGCGCCCATCACGTTGATCAGCAGCGTACTCCCGGCCGTCATCCCACGGTTCACTTCATCCGCGATGCGGTCGTTCCTGTTATATATGGATTTCTTTACGTCGATGCGTTCAGTCTCCATGGCTCTCCTCTTTTTCCCGGCTCACTTCAATATGGTCGATATAGAATTCCGTTCCGATGCTCGTGGGACCCGCCTGCCCTTTGCACACGGGGCACTCGAACGAGAAAGGCTTGCGCTCAAACACTTCGCCGCAGGCCGTACACTTCACCTTGGGGCGCACGCGAGTGATCTCCAATCGGCAACCCTCGCAAGCGGTGCCTTTGGATATCTCATCGAAATACATGTGCACACTCTCGCCCACATACCCGGAAAGATCGCCGATCACCAGCGCGATCTTGTCCACATGCGCCGCGTTCTGATCCTTTGCCGCCCCTTCGGCGATGCGGATGATCTCCAATGTGATGGGATACTCATGCACCGCTGAACTCGTCCGTCTTTTTCTCCACGCTGGCCGTGGTGTAGTCGTTCTTCATTACGAGGCACTTCTTGGGGCAGTTCTCCACGCATGAGTTGCACTGGATGCACTTCATGCGTTCAATCTCCCACTGCTTATCCGCTTTCACCACGCGGATGCTGCCGGTGGGGCAGCGTCGCTGGCAGATGCCGCAGTATATGCAGTCGGCGATGCTGATGTCGATATGGCCGCGGGTACGGTCGAAGAACTCCCGTTTCTTATATGGATACATCAGCGTTGCCGGCTTATGGCCCAGATTTTTGAGGGCGCTTCTGGAAAAATACATGACTGACATCGCGCGCCTACCTTTCTGTGCAGCTGATGCACGGGTCGATCGTGAGTATCAGCACCGGCACGTTGGCGAGGCTGCGCCCCTCCAGTATCTTCAGCAATGCAGGCAGGTTCGCGAATGTGGGCGTGCGCAC
>JAEWWC010000023.1 GCA_023396555.1 Bacillota bacterium | reverse complement strand
CGCTCAAACCGCTCACCGGAAACCGTCAGCTCCCTGATCCGGCGCAGCTTGTAGAAACGGAAGTCCTGCCGCAGCCGGCAAAACCCGAACAGATACCACGCCTGCCCCTTAAAGCACAGCTTCATCGGCTCGACGGTGCGCGCCATTATCTCTCCCCGCCCACTGGCGTATTGGAACGACACCGCGCGCCGATCCAGTATCGCGATTTTAAGCTGCCGGAACAGTTCCGCCTGCTGCTTGGGGTTCTGCCACGACGTGAAGTCTACCTCAATCCAGTCGGCAGCCGGTTGCCCCAGCAGGCCGCCCAGTTTGCGCAGAGCGCCGTCCTCCGCGCCCGGCGTCACCCGCCCCAGCGCCCTGAGCGACGATAACACATCTGCCTTTTCGGCCTCGGTCAGCAGCGCCTTGTTCAAAACAAAACCGGGCAGGATCGCAATACCGCCGCCCTTGCCCTTGTTCATGTATACCGGTATGCCCGCCGCGGAGAGTGCCTCCACATCGCGGTAGATCGTCCGCTGCGACACCTCGAACCGCTCCGCCAGCATACCGGCGGTCACGCGCTCGCGTTCCAGCAGTATATAGATGATTTCAAACAGCCGGTCCAGCTTCATGCCCGTTCCCTCCAGTGAACACTGAATAAATAAGGAATGTCAGATTGGCGAGCAACACGGCATTTATACCACTTTAACTGGCTTAAACCCCCGCCTTATCCCCCCGTCTCAGAGGCTCCGCCCGCCCGGACTTGTCTGAAACGGCCGCTGTCTCCAATATCCGCTGCACGCGCAGCGCGTCTTCGATGCTGACCGCAGCCGGAAGGCCATCCGCTATCCTCCCGAAATAATCGGCCAGCTCATCCTGCACAGAATCGTTTTGCGTCACATCCAGCTGCTGTCTCCCGCCCGCGTCGCACAGCAACAGATGGTCCGGCCGTATGCCGCAGATGTATCCTCCCGTGCCCACGATCTCAAATCGGATGTTCTTGCGTCCTGCAATGTATGGGTAATCCCGTATCCAGCCGCCGTTCAGTGAAGCTGTTACTCCGTTCCCGAAGCGCAGCAGCACAGACGCCCTGTCCTCCTTTGTGCCGCCCGCGAAGTTCTCCGTGTGGCACGTCACGCGCCCCGGCGTTGCGTCGGCCAGCCAGCATGCAAGGTCTATTGTGTGCACCATGGTCTCGCGTACATAGCCGCTCTCCAGATACCATGCGCTGTGCGGGATGGCCTGCCAGAAGTTCAGCGTAATGCTGACCAATTCGCCGATTCGTCCCGCGGCAATCAAGCTGCGCGCCGTGCTGAATATGCTCTCGAAGCGCATCTTGTACCCCACGCCGAGGTTAATGGAATGGGACGCGCACACCTCGCGGATGCGCATCGTATCTTCCACGGACACTCCTGTTGGTTTTTCGCAGAACACATGGCGGACACCTGCCTTCGCCGCCGCCTGTATGTCCGGCAGATGCCGTTCCGTTGACGTCGCGACGATCAGCACCTCCGCCCCGGAATGCGCCAGCATGTCATCCAGCGACTCATAGAAGCGCACACCCGCCTCTTTGGCCAATGCCTCGCCCCGATCCCTAGTGCGGTTGGCAATCCCCACGACGGGGTATCCCAGCTCACCAAGCGCTTTGACGAAATACCGCCCGGCATATCCCGCGCCGCTGATACCGACTTTCAGCATAACCACCCTCCCTTTTGCATCCATTGTACTACAAAAAAGGGCCAACCGGTATGGTTTTGCCCTTATGTCAAATCGTTATTTTACAGCATGTGGATAGCTATCAGCCTGTCAATACGGCCTTGCGTACATCACTATCTCCCAGTCGCCGCCATTGCCCTCCTGCCCCCACAAATTGCCCACCTCCACGCCGTTCTGCGGGTTCTTCGCTTCCACGATCTTGCCATTGCCCGCGTACATGGCTACGTGATGGATGTTGCGCCACCGTCCGTCGGTGCTGGAATGCTTCGTCCAGAATATCAGGTCCCCCGGTTTCAGCTCATCCTTGGATATCTCGTATCCGTTCTCTTGGCAATACTGAGCCTGCTTGGCCGCCGTTCCGGGTATATCGACACCCGCCTGCTTATATGCCCACTGTGCGAGATACGAGCAGTCCACATAGTCGCCCGTTCCCCGCTTCGATTTGGAGTATGGATCGCCCAGCCGCGTCATTGCCTGATTGACGATGGTCTGCCCCGTCGCATTCGTGACCTGGCCGGTCAGTATGGACGCCAGCTCCGAGAGGCCGGAGGTTCCCAGCAAGCCGTTCACACCGTCGCCCTGCAGATTGGATAACAGGCTCAGCATGCCTGCGTTCATGCCGTTGCTCCCCCCGGACGAATTGGACATCATCATCAGAAGGAGCATCATCAACTGATTGTCCTGATTCCCCGATCCGGCAGCTTCGGCCAGGGTCGCATCGTCCGCCTCCGTTTCAGGCAGCGCTACATAGCCCTGCGCCCCACCGGCTGCAGCCGTACCGGATGTATCTACCGCGTTCCAGCTTATCAGGCCGGCCGCCTCATTCAACGTCATTTCTCGTTCGGCATTTTCCTCGGACGTCTCCCCAGTTCCGTTGTCCAACTGAACTGACAGATAAGCAGAAAAGGGCCGGCTGTCAGCCTCCGCTCTGGGCGCCGCCAAAGCGGATGAATTCTCATATTGAACAGAGAGCAATCTGTTTAAAGCCGCTGTATTCATCGATTGCTTTTCTTTCCTTTCATCAGCTGCAGATACCGTCTGCAGAATATACAGAACAAACCGCTATCGCGGTAAACGAACATTTTATGAGTCCGCTTATTATATACCCTAGATCTTAAGGTTTGAAGCAACAATTTTACAGCAAGCAGCTGTGCAGAACGAGTTTATGCAGCCATAGTTCCGGAAGCTGGCCTTTACCACACAAAAACAAAAAACAGCATTCATGCCGGGCGCACTCAGCCTCATATGATTACACGAGGGGAAGGTAGAAAATCATGAATATTAACAGTCAGTATCTATTTGAGCCGCCGCAGCCCGACAATCCGACCGACGCGGAGCGGTACGTGCTGGCGCGGTTTGCTCTGGAGGAGAAAGGATGGCCCGAGGATCTGGATGCCATACTACAGCTGCTGTCTCCGCCCGCGCCTGTGACGGGCCTCGCCCAGCCGGGTCTGTTCAAAGGGCTCAAAGTGGGCGTTATCGGCGGGGGGCTGGCCGGGCTCTCCGCCGCCTATGAGCTGCGCAAGCTGGGCTTTGAAATCAAGATGTTTGACGCGCTGGAAGACCGCGTCGGCGGTAGGGTCTACACCTACTACTTTAACGGACAGAAGGATCTGTATCACGAATTCGGCGCGATGCGGATTCCGGTGACGCACGAGACGGTCTGGCACTATGTGAACCTGTTCCATCTGCCCACCCGCACGTTCATCCAGTCTAATCCCAACGGTTATATCTATCTGAAAAATACGCGCGTGCGCAACGACCGCAGCGGCCAGAGCGTGATGCAGTACATATACCCCTATTATGATGACCTGACCAGCTTTGAAAGAACTCTGAGCTGGCAGCAGATGTTCTATATGGGGATCGACAGCCATTTGCTGTCGGCGACACCGGAAGAGCGCCTGCAGATCATTCAGGTGCTGCCGCAGTACGGTGACAAAGCGCTTACATGGAGCGACAACACCAGCCTGCGCATGATACAGGCCGCGGGGCTGAGCCAGGGTGCCATCAACCTGATACAAAACTTTCATCCGGTGCTGGCGGGAAACCTGTACAACAGCTACATCGACTACATTCAGGAGGATTATCCCGGCAGCACCACATTCGAATACGAAATACCCGGCGGACTGTGCCAGCTGCCCCTGTCGTTTTACCGTTCACTGCTGAGCCCGAACCCCTATCCCGAGCTGGGCGGCGCATACGCGGGCCCGGCCTCCTACCTCAAGGGATGCTGGGTGGAAGGCATCCATTATGACGGCGGCGGCAAGGTACAGCTGAGATATCAGCACGTCAGATCCCGGCAGCGTTTTGCGGAAGATTTCGATTTCGTGGTCTGCGCCATACCTTTTTCCACACTGAGAGCCGTCGACATCGACCCGCTGTTCAGCGGCATCAAGATGCGCGCCATCCGCGAGGTGAACTATGCGCCCGCACAAAAGTCGATGATGCTGTTTCAGGAGCGGTTCTGGGAGAAAGAGGGCATATTCGGCGGCAGCTCCATGACCGACCAGCCCGTATCCTCCATCTGGTACCCGTCCGACCACGCACAGTATCTCAACAATCCGAACGGCTTCATCCCGGATAACCTGTGGAAAAAGCCCGGGGTAATACTGGCGTCATACAACTTCAATCTGGACTCCACCCGCCTGTACAATCAGCCGGAGGACGCAATGCTGGAAGAGATTAAAAAGCAGATATCCCGGGTGCACGGACTGCCCTTAAATTATATGGACAGCGTCGTGCAAGGTTTCAAATCGGTCAACTGGAATCAACAGCCGGCATTCCGGGGCGCACTCTGTTACTTTGCGCCCGAGCAGAAGGAGATTTTTGCTTACGGCATGGCGCTGCCCGAATACGAAGGGCGGGTGTTCTTTGCGGGAGAGCATATCTCGGGGCTCCACCGCTGGATGCAGAGCGCGCTGCAAACGGGCATGCAGGCCGCCAACGACCTGACGTTATCCTGTCTGGCGAGAAGCTGATTATTCGATAGTCACGCACCGCCATGCACAAGCTGCCGCTCGGGCGGCAGTGTGCTTCGCTATCCCGCAAAGGGCGGAATGATGCCGATCTTTCTCATCGTGTCAAAAGCGTCGAGCGCTTCCGCTGCCGCCCGAGTGCCGATCAGCTCAGCGCCTGCCCTTAGAAACGCATAGGCGTTCTGAGGCCGCGGAGATTTCACGCCAGATACCTTGACCTTTGTGCCGGTGTTTTTTACGCGTTCGCACATCAGCATCACCTGCTCCAGCGTCGGCCCCTCATACTGCCCCGAAGAGGATTTCACCCAGTCGATGCCGGCTTCCGCCACCAGTTCACAGGCAACCCCGACCTCATCGTCAGTCAGGTAACAGACTTCTATGATCATCTTGGTCATGGCCGGACCGGCGGCCTTCTTATAATCTCTGAACTCCTGCCGTATTTCCGCGTATTTGCGATCCTTAAGTGCCCCTACATTCATGCAGCTGTCCAGCACCGTTGCCCCGAGGCGCACGGCTTCTTCCGTTTCAAAGGCCTTCACCGCGCTGCTCTGCTGCCCGAACGGAAAACCGATGCCGGCTCCAACCATAATATCGGTCCCTTTTAGTTCTCTGGCGACCACGGACGTCCAATAGGAGGAGGAGAAACATACTGCCTTGACATTGTATTCTATGGCTTCCCGGCAGACGGCAATTATCTCCTTCTCCGTCGTCTGTTTGGGCAGTATCGCGTAATCGAACAGCTTTCCCGCCTCCCTTTTTGAAGCTATCTTTGTAAAATCGATCATCCCTGCTGACCTCCGATGCTAAACTCAATATAAATGACAGTTCTATCAAACCATTATAGTGAATACCGAACGAAAAAAACAGCCCCCTATGGATGTGACTGCGGTCAAGCTATGCTCTATACGGGCTCCTTCGTGCCCAAGGGCAAGGAAGCGGCGCTGGTCTGATCAGCCTTGCCGCCTGCCATCATGCAAATAACCCCGGAAAGCCAGAAGCTTCCGGGGTTTTGTGTTAACCGATTTTAATACGTCGTGCTACGCTTCGCCGGCTTCCAGCGCCAGATCCTCCGCCGTGATGTGGGATTTCTCCAGTGCGCTGTACTCCACCTTACCCACCAGTGTCGTCGGAAGCTTGTCCCGGAATTCGATGGCGCGTGGCACGCTCCATTTGATCAGGTGCTTTTGGCAGTGCTTGATAAGCAGCTTCTTGGTCTCGTCCGTCGCCAGCGACTGGTCCTCCAGCACGATGTACGCCTTCACGCTGGTCATCTGGTAGTCGTCCGGCACGCCCACCACGCATGCCCGAAACACCAGCTCGTGCTGCTCCAACACCTGCTCCACCTGCATCGGGTACACGTTGACGCCGGAAACCTTGAGCATGCGCTTCTCACGGCTCTTGAAATACAGGTAGCCGTCCTCGTCCATCGTCCCGATGTCGCCCGTATACAGCCACCGGATACCGTTTTCGTCCGTCCGTATCGTATCCGCCGTTTCTTCGGGGTGGTTCACATACTCCAGCATCAGCGTGGGACCCGCCAGCGCAATCTCGCCATTTTCCCCGTACGGCAGCTCTTCCTTCGTCTTCATATCCACCACCTTGGCGAGCATGCCCGGCATGGGTATGCCGATCGCGCCGCGGCGGTACAGGCTGGCCGGAGTCAGCACGCAGCCCGTCACCGTTTCGGTGAGACCGTAGCCCTCCGCCAGCTCTACCTTACTTCCCTGCGCTTTGAGGCGCTCGTCGAAACGTGCCTTTAGCTCGGGGGACAGGCTGTCGCCGCCGCTGTATATCGCTTTCAGCTTGTCGAAGCGCACCTTGGCGAAGTTTTTGTCGCGCAGCATGGCCTCAAACATCGTGGGCACGCCGGCGATGAACGTTGGGTGGTGCTTGCGCAGGCTGTCGATGTATATCTTGGTGCCAAACTTGGGTTCGAGGAACACCGTCCCGCCGTTGCAGATGATGGAGTGGATGCAGATGCCAAGGCCAAACCCGTGGAATACCGGCAGTATCGCGATCACGCTATCGTCCTTCGTGAACTTGGCGAAGGGCGCGATGATCGCCGACAATGCGTTGAAGTTATAGGAGGACAGCAGTATGCCTTTGGGCATATTCGTCGTGCCGCCGGAGAACAGCACCACCGCACCCTCCTTGGGGTCGATAGCCCGCTGATATGGAGGTTCCTGTACCTCCTCGGACTTCTTCAAAAAGTCCTTCCAGTATATCACGCGGCTGTCTTCCGGCACCTTGTTCTGGCCGCCCTTGATGATGTTGAACACCACCTTCTTAGAGCCGGGCAGGAAGTCGGATATCTTGGTGACCAGCAGCTTCTGGTCGGGCCTCAGTATATCCTTGAACCGGTCGTAGAACATGTCCACCGTCACGCACCAGACGCTGTCCGTCTCCTTCACATACTGCGCCAGCTCGGCTGATGAATACAGCGGATGCGTCATCGCGACGCGCGCTCCTATCTTGTTCAGCGCGTAGAATATGATGAGTGCGCCCGGGACGTTAGGCATCGACTGCAGCACGCAATCGCCTGCCTTAACGCCGTACACCGTAAAGGAGGATGCGCACTGGTCGATCATCGACAGAAACCTGCCGAACGGTATCTTCGCGCCCATGTAGTCGATGGCCGTCTTGTCCGGATACTTGACCGCGGTGTCGCGGAGCAGCTCGTACATCGTGAGATCGGGGACCTCGGTGAATTCGGGGATATCCCCATAATGCTTCAGCCACGGCTTTTTGACTTTATCACCTCTGTAGATTCCGTTTTCCATTGTTTCGCCCTCCGTTCACAGTGTTTCCAGGGTTTCCGGGTTTTTGAGGTAGCTCTCCATCAGTTCCAGAGAGCGGGCAAAGTAAAACCCGTCGGCGATGCGCTCGTCCAGCGACACCTTGATCTCAACCATCTTCTTCGCCACGATGGTGCCATCCTCCAGCGCCACAGGCTTGTACCCGATCTTGCCGATGGCGACAAACATGGAGCAGTTGCCCCATTCAAACAGATGGTGGAACGGCGCCTCAATACCGATGCTGCCCAGATTGGCGATGTACGCGCTGCACCGCAGCGGGTCAACATCGGCGAACGCTCTGGGCATGTTGAAATAGAAATCCATCCACCGCAGGAAAGCAAACAAAAGCCGCAGTAAAAAACGCGGCAGCTTCATCAGCGTCTCAATCAGCTTGTCGTCGTCCTTCTTGTCCTGATCCGATTTGGCCACCTTGATGTCCCGTTTAAGCTTGGAAATAACTTCTTCGAAGGTTGATTTGTCGTTAAAAGTGAGCGCGACATTTGTTTCTTCACCCTCATCGGAAGCCGCCTTCTTGGCGATGAACGAAACCTTGATGTCATTGCGCTGATACAGTTTTCTGCCCGATACGAAGCGGTTAAGATAGGGACGCTCCTTCATAAGTTTCACCATTGCGGCAATGAACAGCTGAAAGAACTTGACGTCAACGCCTTCGGTTTTCTTCTTCTCGATGTAAGCCAGCAGATTCTCCACATCGAGCGCCGTACTGAAATAAACGAGTGACTCCGTTCTGGTGCGCATCATGTAAGGGAACATCGCGTTCAGCGGATGCACCTTGACAACGCGCCCGTCTCTTTTGGCCATATGAATACCTCTCAAATATGAAAAATGAAATGATGCATGAGTTCAATATATCGTAATTTAATACAATATGCAATAAGCGTGAGATTAACCTCGAAACGTATTTCAAGTGTAATTTACATTTTTCTCGTGATACTCGCTAACCCAAATCGTACGGGTTCCCGGATGCATGATCTCCTGTCGAAACGGAAAACTGCAGCATCAGTATTGCGGTTATCCCAAATTTCGCAGTATTTCGTTATAGCGGGCAGTCCCCAGTTCACTTGGGGCACCTTTTTTGCAAAATGAGAACGATGCCAGTTTGGGATTGGTGCGCTCCACAACCACTATACCGTCCGCCAGCTTGGACTGAAGAGTACCCAAAGCTTCCAAAAACCGCTCGTCACTTTTTGCGCTTTCATAAAAGGACAACACATAAACATAAAAGAAAAGATTATACGTAAAAAAGGGATACGCAACCTGCATAAACAGCGTTCCAATGCCGTAGTGGCAGGGGCCAAGAGGCTGCCGCGAGGTCCAGTGGGCAAGCAGAAACTCCACCGCCCTGTCAAGCGGCGCGCTGTTGTTGAGATACCGAGTAAACCGAAATGCGTCCAGCGCTCCCAGTGTCGGCCCCGGATTGGAGAATTCCGTCTCGGGTCCTCTCCCGTAACTGAACTTATTGCACCGCCAGCCGCCGTCAGTATGTTGAATATCCAAGAGATGCTCAAATGTTTTCTGTAGCCTTGGATCATCGGCATACCCCAAGTGACTGAGCGTACGCGCGGCATTGATGGTCTGGCAGGGATAGATTGCGCCCTGTGGCGACAACCTAAACCGTCCGTCGTCACGCCACGCGGCGAAAATCAAACCGACGGTTTCTTGCAAAACAGGATCGGAGGCGTCCATACCCAGCTCTGTCAGCATATATGCGCAGTCCAGCGTTGTAAAAGGGCTCCCTTTTATCAGCCGCCTGTCCGGCGTCGTCCAATAATCATCGCCGTTGTCATTGCGCCTGTCCACTATGGCTTGTATATCCGAGCGATAATCCTGCATCGTCTCCTCCGCCATGTCAGTCTGAATACAACAGGCTGACCGCTTCTTTCTGTAATATTATACAGCAAAAACACACAGGTTTAAATCCTGTGTGTTTTTACTGTCGCATATCGGAAGGAAACGTAAATTACTACCTAAACGCTCATGATGTACTCGTTGAGTATCGTCTCGAGGTATTCCTGCATGCCGGAGCTGTTCTCGATGGGCTTGAGGTCCAAAGCGTAGGCTTCCAGCGATTTGAAGTCCGCCTTGCCTTCCGTGATGGTTTTGCCGATGCCGTCCGAGTAGCTGGCATAACGGTCAGCTACAAACTTATCCAGCACGCCGTCGTCCATGAGCTTCTGCGCTGCCTTGAGGCCCTTCGCGAAGCCGTCCATGCCCGCCGCGTGCGCGTAGAATATGTCCTCGGGCTTGTAGGAAGCGCGGCGCGGCTTGGCGTCGAAGTTCAGGCCGCCCTTGGTGAAACCGCCCATTCGCAGCACCTCCAGCATGCACAGCGTGGTGGTGTACAGATCGGTCGGAAACTGGTCGGTATCCCAGCCCAGCAGCAGATCGCCCTGATTCGCGTCGATGGAGCCCAGCATGCCGTTGATGCGCGCCACCGTCAGGTCGTGCTGGAAGGTATGCCCCGCCAGCGTGGCGTGGTTGGCTTCCACGTTGAATTTAAAATAGTCTGCCAGACCGTAAGTGCGCAGGAACGCGATGCCGGACGCCACGTCGAAGTCGTACTGGTGCTTGGTGGGTTCCTTGGGCTTAGGCTCAATCAGAAACTGACCGTCAAAGCCGATCTCCTTGGCGTAATCCACCGCCATATGCATGAAGCGCGCCAGATTGTCCTGCTCCCGTTTCATGTCGGTGTTCAGCAGCGTTTCGTAGCCCTCGCGGCCGCCCCAGAATACGTAGTTCTCGCCGCCCAGCTCCTTGGTGACCTCGATCGCCTTTTTCACCTGAGCCGCCGCAAACGCGAACACATCGGCGTTGCAGGAGGTGGACGCGCCGTGCATGAAGCGCGGGTTGGAGAACAGGTTGGCCGTGCCCCACAGCAGCTTGATGCCGGTGTCCGATGTCATCTTTTTGATGAGTCCAACGATCTCGTCGAGATTCCTGTTGGACTCACGCAACGTCGCGCCCTCGGGAGCGATATCCCGGTCGTGAAAGCAGAAGTACTCGATGCCGAGCTTGCCCATGATCTCAAACGCGGCATATACGCGCTCCTTTGCCAATTCCATCGGGGAGGACGCTCCCTGCCATGGTCTGATCGCCGTTCCCGGCCCGAACGGGTCGGAACCCTCGGCGCACATAGTATGCCAATACGCCATTGAGAACTTGAGCTGCTGCTTCATCGTCTTGCCGCCGACCAGCTCATCCGCGTTATACTGGCGGAAGCACAGGCCGGGCGCGAATCTGTCCTGCGTGAATTCTACCTTTTTGACGTTGGGAAAATACTCTTTCATTTTTACGCTCCTTTATTAAAAGTTTAATCTTTATCCAGCCGCAGTATGCTCTTTGAAAGGCCTCATTGTTCGCCAAAGCGGCTGGGCGAAAATCCGAAGTAGTTTTTGAACACCTTGCTAAAATACTTGGGGTCGTCATATCCCACGATCTCGGAGATGTTGTAAAGCTTGAGCTCTGAGTTCATGATCAGCTCAATCGCCTTTTCCATCCTGATCTTGGTCAAAAACGACTTGAAGCTCTCGTTGGTGTATATCTTGAATACCTTGCTCAAATAGTTTGCGGATATGTTGTACTTCTCGGCAATCGAGTTCAGCGATATCTCCATGCCATAGTTGTTGACGATGTATTTGCGGATGGACGCCACCAGTTCCTTGCCCGAATTGTTATAGTTGTCCGACACCAGGCCTTCATACCAGTTGATGCACGTCTCGCACCATCCGATCACACCCTCCAGCGTGCAGCACTTGGTCAGTTCGCTCAAGAATTCCGGCTCCAGTTCGTTCGCGGACGATACGATGTTGGAGTTGCGCTGCAGATAGCGCTTGATCGTCACAAACAGGTCCAGCGCGAGGTTAAAGTAAGTATGGTGGTTGATCTTCTGGTCCCACTTCGCGAGATCTTCAAATACTTTGGTGATGTATTGCTTGAGCGAGGCAGTGTCACCATTGTCCAGGTATTTGTTGATGACCTTCTCTTCGTTGACGTTGGTCCAGCTCAGGTTGATCACAGGATTTTGCGGCGGCTGGTAATCGATGATCCGGTTCGGGCCGATGATGATGGCCTCCTTCACCGCGAACTCCGCGTGCGCGTATGACTTGCCGATGTTTTTGAGCCCCTGGACCTTGGTGCCCATGCCGATGATACAGTTGACGCCGAATTCCCCGTTGATGCTCTCAATGGCTTGCGCGTGCTTGCCGCGCGGGCTGCGGTACGCATCAGGCGCAAAATTAGTCAGTATGATCCATTCATACGAATTGCGCAAATTGTTGTAGAACTTGATATCCTCCCCCTCGTATATCTCCTTCATCCGCCCGATCATGCTGTCAACCGATTTTCTGTCGATCGCACTTTTGTCCTTCTTGTCGAGCAGCTTGGGAATTACGCGGAGTATGCTGACATGAAAGCAATCATAGGCGAAATCCTTCGACAGCTTGTCCACAAACATGGGGGTCTCTTCCGTTTCCGTTTCCTGCAGCAGCAGCTTGATAAAGTAATAGTTCTTGATCAGCTCGCTATTCTCTTTCATGCTTTTCTCTATATTTTTTCTGTAGAGTATGTCAACCTTTTCTTCCAGTATTTCTTCCCGTATCCGGTCCAGCGTCCTTTCAAGATGCGCCCCCTTCACCGGCTTTAATATGTAGTCGGATACGTGGTAGAGCATGGCCTTTTTGGCGTACTCAAACTCGCTGTGCCCGCTGACGATGATAAAACGCACCTTCTCATGCGTCTCCTTGATCTTCTCGATCAGCTCCAGCCCAGTCATCCCCGGCATCTTGATGTCGGTAATTACGATGTCCACATCTTCCTTTTGGATGATATCCAACGCTTGAAAGCCGTTTTCTGCCTCGGCAACGAGCCTTAGTCCAAGGCGTTCCCAGTCCACCTTATAGACGATGCTCTTGCGCACATATTCCTCGTCTTCCACGACCAATACGTTCAGCATGCCCGATCAACTCCTTGCTTCGAATAATAGATCCAGCTCATCCTCCGTAAGCCACTCGTCCACAAAATACGCTCCAGGTTTATCCTTGTGTTTTTCGTAATATTCCTCGAAGTTGTCGTTCGTCAGTATATCTCTGACCGGATAATAATATGTATTGGTCTTAAGCGGTTTCAGTTCATAGCCGTTGCATATCCTCACCGCGATGCCAAGAGCGGTGGCGCTGATGCCCGGCGGGTTATTCATCGCGAACGTCTCGAAGCCCTGATCATCCTTGAGCTCCTTCCAGACCCGCAGGAACCCGACGAATGTCTCCCCTGTCATCGGTGGTATGTCCAGACCCGCTTCTATGAACGCCTTGACCACACCCCGTGCCATGCCGTCCTGAGTCAGAACTCCGTCAATACTGGGATGTTCGTGTATCAGCTCGGTCATCACCTTCTGAGCATCCACCTGGTCCCAGTTGGCGTTCTCTTCGGCAATCACATGGATGTCTGGATACTTCTGCAGCACGCGCCGGTTTCCGATCAGACGGTTTTCATTGGCCGGGTGTCCGCTGAGTCCGTCTATCATCACGATATTGCCTTCACCGCCCAGCTTCTCACACAGCCATTCTGCCATCTTCTCGCCCCACAGCTGCTGATCTATCACCACGTTGATGGCATACGGGCTGGACACCGGCTGGTCGAACGCGATCACCGGAATGCCCTTGCGCTGCGCCTCCTCGATCACGCCGTTCAGCTTGTCCTCATCGTTGGGGTCTATCATCAGCAGGTCTACATCCATCTCGATGAGGCTGCGTATCTGCTCGATCTGGTCATCCACGTCCAGACCGGCGTTCTTCACGATCAGCTCGTCCACCAGCCCCTCGGCCTTATACATCTCAAACTGGGACTGCAGATCCTCCAGCATCTGATTGCGCCAGTTGTTGCCCACGTACCCGTTGCTGACGCCGATAACGATTTTGCTTTCGGAACAGCCCCCCAAACTCATCAATGCAGAGGCAGCCATAAGGACCAGCAGTAAGACGGCGATTAAGCGTCTGATCATTCCGCATCACCCTCCCCCGATATTTTGTATACCCTGGGCAGCAATACCGTAACTGTCGTCCCCTCGTCCACCTTGCTTTTGATAAACAGCCCGTAGTCGTCTCCGTATATGCTCTTGATGCGCCAATATATGTTTCCGATTCCGATATGATAACGCTTTGCGCTGCGCGAATGGAATATGTTCTTGGTAGACTTCATCTTGCTGATGACCTTTTCCAGCACTTCCTCATCCATTCCCTTGCCATTGTCATGCACGGTCACCGTCAGGTCATTCTCGTTGGTTTTCTTCGCTTCAACGGTGATCTCGCATTTTCGGAGTGTCTGCTCGGCGCCGTGAATGATCGCGTTTTCCAGTATCGGCTGCAGCAGCAGCTTGCTGATATAGCAGTTCTCAATATCCGGATCTATATTGATGCTGTAGCTTAAATTATCCTTTTTAAAGTATTTCTGAATTATCAGGTAATTGCAGGCCTGTTCGATCTCCTCACCCAGCGTCGCGAAGCTCATGCCGCTCAAGCTATATCTAAACATATCGCCCAGCGTTTCGGCAATCTTGCTGATATCCTTCTCGCCCCTCATCACCGCGATACCATCTATCATCGCCAGCGTATTGTAAAGGAAATGCGGGTTGATCTGCGACTGCAGCGCACTGATCTCCGCCTTCTGCTTTAATATCTCCGCCTGATACACCTTATGGATCAGGTCATTAATCTTCTCCAGCATCTTGTTGAAGCTGGAGAACAGCGTACCGATCTCGTTTTTGGCCTTATGGCTCACCTTCACCTTCAGGTCGCCATCCTCTACCAGCCGCATCGCACTGGACAGCTCCTCCAGCGGCCTGGAGATACTGAAAGAAATAAGCAGCGTCAGCAGCACGGCAATGATGATGAGCACGATCACGATCACGATAGTGATCTTCACGTTCGCCATCACCGTGTCCATCACGTAGCCGTAATCCACCACATAGAACATATACCATCCGGCGGCATCCGACACATCGTACGAAATGATCAGCTTCTCGCCGCCGTATTCGTCGATGATCGTCTTGTCCGGCGCGTTGCCCATGGCGATGATCTCATCGACAAATTCATGATCCGATTTCAGCGACAGCAGCCTCTTGTTGAGGTTGGACACATAGTGGCCGGAGGTATCGGTGATGAATACCTCGCCGTCCGGCCCGAGATCCAGATAGGAATACATATCGGCCAGCGCAAATTCCTTGATGCCGATGATGAGGTAACCCAGCGTCCGGCCCGTCTGGACCGACTTGATCTTGCGTACACAGGTCAGAACATGGCTGTATATCGCCATCGGGTCTTCGTTGACGTATGTGCTGCGCCACACTGGCTGACCGTCGTTGGTCTGGAGCGTTTTGTATTCGTCGCTTTGGTAGAAATCCGCTTCTTCCGTCAGCTTCTCACCGGATACGACCTCTCCCAGTCCATCAGACAGTACGATATTGACGCCAATGATCTCGTTGCGTGCACTGATAATGTTGCCGATAATGTCTTCGATGCGCGGCAGGTTCTCCTCAGCCACGGCGGTGTCCTCCAAATACAGCTGGTCCAGCAGTTGCTGCATTTCGGTGGACGCGACAATCTGAAGGCTCAGGTCCTCAATGTTTTCAAGGAGCACATCCAGCTTGCCCACTGTCTGCACGATCAGCTGACTGGAGTAGTCCCCGATCTTTTCTTCCGACGACCGGGTATACTCCAGGCTGGATATGAGTGCAACAATAAATACAGGGATCAGTGACAACGAAAGAAAAGCCGTAATGAGCTTGAGCTTGATACTACCCTTTAAAGACCCAAACAATTTCAACGTTTGTCCCCTTCAGTTTTAATCGGGATGCACAATACAGGTTGCTTTATATGTTCTATATTATCACACTTTTTCCTCTTTACCCCGCCTTCTCAATACTTTTTATACTTGTGGAAGGTTCTAAAATACGCGTCTAGATTCGCCGGCGGCACGTCCGCCTGTATGTTGTGCACCGAGTTGAACACGAAACCGCCGTCCTTGCGGAGTATGTCCATCATCCTCTTCACGTTATCTTCGACGTCCTGCGGCGTTCCCTTGGGCAGCGCATACTGCGTGTCCACGCCGCCGCCCCAGAA
>JAEWWC010000022.1 GCA_023396555.1 Bacillota bacterium | reverse complement strand
AAAGCAGAAAGAGGGCAAGAAGCGCATGCGGCAGGTGGGCAGCGTGGAAGTTCCATCCGAGGCGTTCATGTCCGTCCTCAAGATGGACTGATGCAGCCGCTGGGGCTTTACATCCATATTCCGTTTTGTAAACGCAAATGCGCCTACTGCGACTTTGTTTCGTATCCCGGCTGCGAAACGGAGATGGACAATTATATCGACAATGTAATCGGCGAAGCGCGCCTTTATGCGGACGCGCTTTTTTCGCGGAGTGTTGATACCGTATTCGTGGGCGGCGGCACGCCGTCGCTGCTGTCTCCGGAACAGTTTTCCCTCCTGACCGATGGCCTCAAGGCTTGCTGCAACTGGAATGTGACCGAGTTCACGGTTGAGGCCAACCCCGAAACGCTGGACGTTATGAAGCTGGCGGCATATGCGGATTGCGGCGTGAACCGGCTGAGCATGGGATTGCAGACGCACGACGACGCTATCCTCACGCGCATCGGTCGGCGGCACACGTGGGATGCGTTTCTGCGGGCATACGAGGCGGCATCCAAGCATTTCAACAACATCAATATAGATTCGATATTTGGCCTGCCTGTCCAGACGCCGGACAGCTATCTGGAAACGCTGCGGCGTGTCGTTGCGCTGGGTGTAAAGCATGTTTCGTCATATGCGCTCAAGCTGGAGGCAGGCACGCCGTTGGCCGCCGAGTATGCGGGCGCGAATGAGGAACTGGACAGGGAGATGTATCACGAGGGCATCAAAGCGCTGGAAGCGGCGGGGCTGAAGCAATACGAGACGTCCAACTTTGCCGTTCCGGGTTTTGAATGCCGCCACAATCTGAAATACTGGACGGGCGCTGAGTATCTGGGGCTGGGAGTCGCGGCGCATTCGATGCTACGGGAGGGCAGTATGAGGCGTTTTGGCAACGTACGCGGCATCGACGAATATGCCCGCCTGATTCGGGAGAGAGTACAGCCCATCACTCAGCAGGAGATGCTGACAGATCAGGACGAAAAGGCCGAGTACATCATGCTCCGTCTGCGCTTGAATGAGGGCATCATCTTTGCAGATTATTTTGAAAAGTTCGGGTCCAACTTTATTGAAGAATTTGATAAATCGGTCCGGTTCTGCACAAAAGCAGGACTGATTGTACTGACGGAAAATGGTATAGCGCCCACTGTAAAAGGGTTTGACCTTCAGAACAGCCTGATCGGAAAATTTCTGAATGACCTATAAAAAAACGGGCTGCTTATGTTATCAAAACCGCATTAAATAGGCCTTTTTCCCTCATTTATGAAAAATATATGAATTAGACGCGTGAGTCTTGACTTTGCAGACAATTAGTGCTATTTTTATACCATGATATTAGCACTCGCTTGTGTTGAGTGCTAACAGGTAAGGAGGTGAGGCAAATGGACTTAAGCGAGCGGAAGCTGTCGATACTGAAAGCTGTGATTGACGACTATATCATGACGGGCCTTCCCATCGGTTCGCGGACGATTTCGAAAAAGCACGGCATCGAGCTCTCCTCCGCGACGATTCGAAATGAAATGGCGGACCTTGAAGAGCTTGGGTTTCTGGAACAGCCTCACACTTCTGCCGGCCGGGTGCCGTCTCAACAGGCGTATCGCTATTATGTTGACCGGCTGATGAAGGTCGTCAAGCTCAACGCTGCGGAGGCCAACAAGATTAAGCGGTATTTTGAGGACCGCATGTCCGAAGTGGAGCAGGTGATGGAGCGGGCTGCGCAAGTGCTGTCCGATACCACGCACCATATCTCCATGGTCTTAAAGCCTCAGCTTAAAAAGTCGGTCATTAAACGCATACAGATCGTCAAGATCACGGAGCGCAAAGCGATACTTCTGGTGGTAACGGATGCGGGGCTGGTGACCGATACCGTAGTCACGGTGCCGGAAGGCATTACGACGGACTATATGGATATGATATCCAACCTGCTGACTGAAAAGCTGGCAGCCAAGACGCTGGAAGAAGCCGAGGCTGATCTGAAATGCTGCGTCCGGGAGAATATCAGCCTGAGCAGCGATTTCGTCACGGATATACTGTCGGCCATCGAAAACAGTGTGGAGCCGCAGGGTGAAAAAGGTATTTTGCTGAGCGGGACTCAGAACATCATCGAGTATCCTGATTTTATGAGCATTGAAAAAGCCAAAAACTTTATATCGGTGCTCCAGACAAAAGAGATGCTTTACGAAATGATGAAAAAGGCTACCCAGCTTGAGTTCTCCGTCACCATCGGGCAGGAAAACGAGGTCAAGGAGCTGCGCGACCTTTCGGTTGTGACCGCCACATATAAGATAGGCGGCAAATCGCTGGGGTCTTTCGGCGTGATCGGACCGACAAGGATGGATTACGCAAAGGTAGTATCGATACTGGGCTTTGTGAGCCAGAGCCTGAACAGCATATTGTCCGGCTTTATCGAGGATGAATAAACAAGAAGGGTGGTACAACGGATGAGCGACATTGAGAAGAACGATCCCATCGACATCACGGTGGATGAGAACGGCGAACCGGTTGAAAGCACAAACAAGAACGCCCAGCCACAGGCTGATGAGAGCAAATGGGGCGGTAAAAAGAAACTGGAAAACGAACTCAAAGCCGTATTGGCCGAAAGAGATGATTATAAAGACAAATATTTGAGGACGCTGGCGGAGTTCAACAACTTTAAGAGACGCACAGCCAGCTCCCGGAGCGAGGCGCTGAAGGACGGCCAGTGCGCGGCGATTGAACAGATACTGCCGGTGCTGGACAATCTGGAAAGGGCGCTGGAACATATTGAAGCGGACAAGGAAAACCCGATGGCGCAAGGTGTGGAGATGGTGCACAGGCTGCTGTCCGAGACACTGGGCAAGCTGGGCATCGCTGAAATACCCGCGCTGGGCGAACCGTTTGATCCCACCAAGCATCAGGCGGTGCAGATGGTGGATGCCGCAGAAGGTGAGGCGCCCGGCAATGTGGGCGCGGTGGTGCAAAAAGGATATATGGCTGATGACCGGGTGATCCGGCACAGTATGGTAATCGTCAACAAGTAATACAATTTATATAAGGAGGAATTCTGACGATGGGTAAAATTATAGGAATCGATTTGGGAACTACCAATTCATGCGTGGCCGTGATGGAAGGCGGCGAACCAACCGTCATCGTCAATGCGGAAGGCGCCCGCACTACACCGTCGGTGGTTGCGTTTTCCAATACCGGTGAGAGGATGGTCGGCAAGGTTGCGAAGAACCAGGCCATCACCAATCCGGATAGAACGATCAGCTCAATCAAGAGAGACATGGGCACCGACAGAAAGGTGCATATAGACGGAAAGAACTACTCGCCGCAGGAGATTTCGGCGATGATTCTGCAGAAGCTGAAAAGCGACGCAGAAGCATATCTTGGCGAGACGGTGACCGACGCGGTCATCACGGTGCCGGCCTACTTCACGGACAGCCAGCGCCAGGCCACCAAGGATGCGGGCCGCATCGCGGGCCTCAACGTACAGCGCATCATCAACGAGCCCACAGCGGCGGCGTTGGCATACGGTGTTGACAAGGAGCAGGAGCAGAAGATACTGGTGTTTGACCTCGGCGGCGGCACGTTCGATGTGTCGATACTTGAGATCGGCGACGGCGTGTTTGAAGTGCTCGCGACCAACGGCAACAACCGCCTCGGCGGCGACGACTTCGACCAGAAGGTGATGGACTACATCATCGCCGAGTTCAAGAAGTCCAACGGCATCGATTTGTCCAAGGACAAATTCGCTGTGCAGCGCATCAAAGAAGCGGCGGAGAAGGCGAAAGTCGAGCTATCCGGCGTACTGCAGGCCAGCATCAACCTGCCGTTCATCACGGCGGATGCTTCCGGTCCCAAGCACCTCGACATGACGTTGTCGCGTGCCAAGTTCAACGAACTGACGGCTGATCTCGTGGAGCAAACTGCCGTTCCCACGCGTAAAGCGCTGCAGGATGCGGGCATTCAGGTTTCCGATTTGGCGAAGGTCATTCTGGTCGGCGGCTCCACGCGTATTCCGGCTGTGCAGGATAAGGTGAAAGAGATCACCGGCAAAGAGCCCTTCAAGGGCATAAACCCGGATGAGTGTGTGGCCATCGGCGCATCCATACAGGGCGGCGTTATCGGCGGTGAGGTGAACGACATCGTGCTGCTGGACGTGACCCCGCTGTCGCTGGGCATCGAGACGCTGGGCGGCGTATCCACCCGGCTCATCGATCGGAACACCACGATACCCACCAAGAAGAGCCAGGTGTTCTCGAC
>JAEWWC010000261.1 GCA_023396555.1 Bacillota bacterium | reverse complement strand
CCGAACACCAGAGTGCCAATTGCCGCCCCCAGGGGATTCCAGTTTCCCAGAAAACAGATTGCAAACGCAATCCATCCGCGGCCGCCGATCATAGTTGGGGTAAACATCCCCAGGTAACCTACCGAATAGAAAGCGCCCGCCATTCCGCCCAGTACGCCGGCGAGCAGCACCACCAAAAAGCGCACCTTGTTGACGCGAATACCCGCGACATCCACCGCCTGCGGATTTTCACCCGTGGAGCGGATGGTCAGCCCAACCGAGGTTTTGTAAAGCAGAAAATATGCGGCGGGGATCATCAGGTACACGAAATACGTCAAAATGTTCTGATCAAAGAGTATAGGCCCGATGACCGGAATTTTGCTCAGCAGCGGAATCGGGATCGCCTGAAGCGGCTCGATCTTGAGCGGCGACGTGGGCACACCGAAAAGCACCCTTTGGAAGTAAGTGCAAAAACCAGCCACGAGCAGGTTAATGGCCGTTCCGGTCACCACCTGATGCTGCTTTAAAAAAATGGTTACCACGCCGTATATCGAGGCTGCAATCAGGCCTGCCAGCATAGCGGCGAGTATGCCGACAAATGCGCTTCCCGTCAGATATGTACCCACAAAGCCGCCCCATGCTCCCATGAGGAATATACCCTCAATGGCTGTGACCATCATGCCCGACCGTTCGGCGATGACCTCGGCAACCGATCCCATCAGCAAAGGCGAGCTCATCATCAGCGCACGCTGTAATAAACTGACGATCATATTGTCGACCTCCTTTGCAGCTTACATTTCTCGCGTCTGTTCTGCCAATAGCTTCTCAGGAAATAGGAGGCGATGACAAACAGCATAACGAACCCCTGCATGAGCTCCACAATACTGGAAGGTACGTTGACGCCGCCCGGCATTCGCCCCATGAGGTTGCCCATGACGTTAAGCATGCCGAACAGTATAGACGCGAATATCACTCCTATGGGATTGGCGTTAGCCAATATGGCGATGCCCAGTCCCGCCGCCCCCAATGTAGGGTTAAAGTCCTGTATCAGCATGTGCTGCACGCCGTTCACCTCGGTAAAACCCGCCATTCCCGCCAGCCCGCCACTGATAAAGAACGCGACGATATAGATGGTTTTGGAGCGGATGCCCGCCAGCTTAGCTGCCGACTCATTGCTCCCCACCGCGCGCACGCGGTACCCGAGCGGCGTTTTGAACAGCAGCAGCCATATGACGACCGCTGTGATCACCGCCAGCAGAAACCCGATGTGCAGCCGCGTGCCCGGTATAAACGGGGGAAGCCAGGCAGCCTGTGAAAGCGGGTCAGTCTGCGGGTATTCGCCCTTCGTTTCCTTCAGGAAGGTGCGCAACAGGTAATTCATCAGCGCCAGCACCACATAGGTGGACATCATGCTCACCAGAAACTCGTTTGCGCCGCGCCTCGCTTTGAGATAGCCGACCAGCGCACCGATCAGCCCGCCGGATACAGCCGTTAAGACAAGCACCACCAGCAGCAGCACGAATGTCGGAACCTTTCCGTCCAGCTGCAACGAAACAGAGACGGCCACGATGGCGCCCATATAAAACTGTCCCTGTGCGCCGATGTTGAAGAGGTTCGCCTTATAAGTAAACGCGAATGCAAGCGCCGTAAAAATCAACGGCGTCGCCTTCAAAAACACCTCTCCTAGCGTATAGACATCCGAAAACATCGTGGAGGTGGAATACCCGAAGGCGGTCAGCGGATTGATGTGCAGCAGCAGCAGTAAAAGGCCGCTGAGCGTGAGTCCGGCCAAAATAGCGGCCAAATTGGATAGTATCATATCCCTTAGTTTTTCGTTCACAGCTCTGCCTCCTTCCGGTCGTCCGAATAGCCGGCCATCAGCAGGCCAATCTTCTCAGTTGTCAGTTCCTCGTGTGAATAGACTCCCATGAACGCTCCCTTGTAGATGACCGCAACACGGTCGCAAAGCGCGAATATTTCTGAAAGCTCGGTGGATACCAGCAGTATGCTCTTGCCTTTCCTGCTTTGCTCCAATATGCTGGCATGAATGTTGTTAACAGCGCCCAGATCGAGGCCGCGCGTGGGCTGGTCCATCACCAGCAGCTGCGTTCCCGATGCCACCTCGCGGGCGAGCACCACCTTCTGCTGGTTTCCGCCCGAAAGCTCCCCTGCCTGCGCGTCGGGTCCCGGCGCCTTGATATCGAAATCGCGTATCGCCGTATTGGTCTCGTCATTGAGGCGCTTTTCATTAATAAAAATACCCTTTTTCCATTTGCGATGGAAATTGGTCTTGAGCATCATGTTCTCCGCCAGCGTCATATCCATCACCATGGCGTCGCGGTAGCGGTCGACCGGCACATAGCCGATGCCCAGCTCAATGCGCTCTCGCACTGTCTTGTGCGTGATGTCCACTCCGTTGAGCCATATGCTGCCCTTCGTCACCGGCAACGCGCCGCAGACCGCGCGGCAGAGCTCTTCCTGACCGTTGCCGCTGACGCCCGCGATACCGAATATCTCTCCGCGCGCAATCTGCAGGGTGATATCCTTGAGTACCGGCACCTGGTTTTTATGCTGCACCACCACGTCTCTGAGTTCCAGACGGATCTCACCGCTTTCAGCCGCATCCTGTGCGCGTTCGGCCTTGACAAGCTCCTTGCCGATCATGAGCTGGGAAAGCTCGCGTTCGTCGGTTTCCTCCTTGCGAATGTTGCCCACCACCATGCCGCTTCGCATGACGACGATATTATCCGCAATCTCCATCACCTCTTTGAGCTTATGGGTGATGAATATAACGGAGTTTCCCTCGCGTGTAAACTCCCTCACAAACTGCATCAGCTTATCCGTTTCCTGCGGGGTGAGCACCGCGGTCGGCTCATCCATGATCAGCAGCCGGGTTTTGAGGTACAGCGCCTTGACTATCTCCACCTTCTGCTGGACGCCCACCGCCAGATCCCCCACCTTTTC
>JAEWWC010000248.1 GCA_023396555.1 Bacillota bacterium | reverse complement strand
CTGTTTTTATCGGTCACTAGCCCCGGCCTGTACGAACAGCATATTAAATAAGAATATGACACAGCCAGGAGGAAGGCCAAATGAAAACATATATGGCAAAGCCCGGCTCTGTGGATCGCAAATGGTATATTGTGGACGCTGAAGGCATGGTCTTCGGTCGCCTCGCAAGCCAGGTTGCATCCATCTTGCACGGCAAGAACAAGCCGGAATACACGCCGCATGTCGATACGGGTGATTATGTGATCATCATCAACGTCGAGAAAGCCGTATTCACAGGCAAAAAGCTTGACCAGAAGGTCTATCGCCAGCATTCGGGTTACATGGGTCACATGAAGGAGACGAAATACGTTCACCTGATGGAAACCAAGCCGGAATTCGCGATGATGGAAGCGGTGCGTCGCATGTTGCCCAAGAGCAAGCTCGGCCGGCAGATGCTTACCAAGCTCCGTGTCTACAAAGGATCCGAGCACAACCACGCAGCGCAGAAGCCCGAGCTTTTGCAGCTGGAAGGCTGACAGGAGGATATGAATTGTGGCTAAGTTACAGTTTTTAGGAACAGGCAGACGTAAAAGCTCCGTGGCGCGCGTGATACTTGCACCCGGCAACGGCAAGCTCGTCGTCAATAAAAAATCCATCGATGATTATTTCGGTTATGAGACGTTGCGGATGCTGGTGAAGTCGCCGCTGGTGCTCACCGAGTCCCTCGCGAAATACGATGTCACCGTCAACGTGAAGGGCGGCGGCCATACAGGTCAGGCCGGCGCTATCCGCCACGGCATCTCCCGTGCGCTCGCCAAGTCCGAGCCCGAGATGAGAGGTATACTCAAGAAAGCCGGTTTCCTCACCAGAGACTCGCGCATGAAGGAAAGAAAGAAATACGGCCTCAAAGCGGCCCGCCGTGCGCCTCAGTTCTCCAAGAGATAACACGCATACAAAAAACGCCTTCAACGGCGTTTTTTATTTTGCCTTTATGAATTAGTCTAACTGTCTGTATTTCCGTCACATGCCGCTGTCGAACAGCGCCGTGCCTGACGGTGCCTTTGCGAGCGGGCCGCAGCCCTGGCGCTTGTCGGTCTGCGGCGGCAGCAGCCCCGCGTCCCTTTTCCGGTATTCCACATACTCGAAGTTGCCCGGCAGTCCGGCGCATTCGTACATGAACTCGGCCACGCGGCGGTGCAGATCAAGCTGCGCCTGGCGGACAGTCAGCCCCGGCTTCGGGTACATCGGGTCGCTCAGTATCACGGTGCGCGCCGGTCTCTTGATAGTACTCCCCCGGCCCTTGCGCTCGCGGTACCGCGTCACCATCGCGACCACGGGCGCGCCCAGCTCCGCGGGATACAGGAACGACGTGGGCGGAAATGGGCGGATGCCGGTATAATACGGCCAGATGTGCGCCTCCGGATAAATGGCGACGCATGCGCCCTCAGCGTGCCTTTGCTTTACCGCGTCAGTGAACGGACCCAGTGCTTTGGGCTGCGTGGGCACGGGTACCGCGCCCAGCATCGTCACGACGTTCCGCAGACCTTTGATGGAGACGGCATCCGGACCAGCGATCACATATGTGCGTCTGGGCGATGCCATCACGTGCGGCAAAAAACCGTCGCTCCAATGCGTGTGATTGCCGTACAGGAAGAAGCCGCCTTTGATAGATTTCAGGCTCTTCTTGTTGACGATCTTAGTCCGGTTCACCGTCTTGATGACAAAGGACACTAGCGGAAGCGCAATCACATAATAGAGCAGAAATGCCGCTGCTTTCCAGAGCACGCCTTTACGGACGAACGGGAACGCCGCATCCACCTTCCTCGTGCTGATATTCGTCCCCGCAAAATCGTCCGTCGTCTTCGTATAATAGATCACTCTTTTTTCCGGCTGCGTCATAGAACATTTCCTCCATTTCATCCATGCATGCTTCAAAATCAAACCGTCCGGCATACCGCGCATATGCGGACGCCCATTTTTCCTTCTCTGCCGGGTGCTCGATCCAGTAGTCGATTGCCCGAGCGAGACTGTCCGGGTCATCGTACCGATACAGGCTTCGGGCATTCAGCGCGAACCCGCGCGTCGCACTCTTCTGCGAGTCGGATGACAGTATCACCTTGCCGCAAGCCATTGCCTCCAGACACGCGATGCCCTCCGCCTCGTAGTGCGCCGGGTGCACGTACAGGTCTGCATAGCCGATAATGCGCTGCAGCTCCCGTCGCGGGAAGAATCCGAACATAGGTGGTATATGCAGCCTCTTGGACGCATATGCCCGAAGCTTTCCCTCCAGCGGCCCCGCCCCGGCGAATATCAGCTGTATGCTGTCCCGATATCCGGAGCGGCTGACGCCGTCTATCAGCACCTTATGTGCCTTCTCCTTGCTGTACCGCCCAGTGAACAGTATCACAAACCGGTCGCGAAAGGGTTCCGGCTTCTGCGCGGACGCGGGTTTGAACGATCCGATTATGCCGTTGGAAATCACGCGGTGCGGCTTGGGCAGCGTCGCGCCTTCAAACAGGTCGCATATCATCTGGCTGGGATAGTGCACGCAGACACAGTGCCTGTACAGCCGCCGGTAGAACGCCTTGTAGGTGATCAGGTTGGCCAATCCGCAGTGCATGAGGAATAGATGGCTCGTCAGGTTCTCCGCCAGCGCGTGACAGCCGCCTGTCAGCGGCACGCCTAACCTTCTGGCGGCCCTTGCCGCACCTGCGCCCAGCGAATACGGCAGCATCGCATGCACTACATCCGCGCCGTGAATCGCTTCCTCCAGCACGCGCCTGTCCGCCTTGGCGAGCGATACCCCGTTCTTTTTCACATAGCTGTCGATTGGCCCGAAGCCCATCGTGGGTACAATGTAATAATCCGGCAGGCCTCGCTTATCCTCATCTGCGCATACCACGCGCACCTCGTGACCGCGGCTCCGCATGCTCCTGACCAGGTTCATCGCGGCGATCGTGGTGCCGTTGTTCTCTTCTCCCAGAACATCGCTGACAATCGTAATAATCATATCGTCTCTCCGTATAATGGCGTGTTATGATGCCTCCATGATAAACCGGAAAACGGGCATCCGTCACCCGACGCGTCCGGTCACGCGGAATAGAGAAAAAACCGACCCCCTCTACTGCGGGTAGAGGGGGTCAACTGCCAGTTACCGCGATTGAACGGAACCTCGATTTTGTGTATAATGGGATCAGACGGCAAAAATAGGGAGGCGAAGCGGTCGATGGAAGATTTGAAGCAGATCATTGCAAACAATATTACCGAACTGCGCAAGCAAATGAACCTGACTCAGGCGGAGCTTGCCGATAAGATGGGCTACACGGACAAGGCCATATCCAAATGGGAACGCGCCGAATCGATACCCGATGTGATCACGCTCAAAACGCTGGCAGATACGTTCGATGTCACGCTGAACTATCTGACCGAGGCCGAACACCCGAAGGATAAAGCCGAAGTCCCCCGTCGCACAAAAAACAACCGTCTCGTGATATCGCTTCTCGCGGCGGCAGCTGTGTGGTTCATCGCAACTGTGCTTTTCGTATACCTGAAAATTTACGGAGCCAGCAATGTATGGCTGGTATTCGTTGGCGCGGTGCCTGTCTCCATGATTGTGTTGCTCATTTTCAACTCGATTTGGGGTAAAAAGGTGCTGAACTATGTCATCATATCGGTAATGGTATGGTCGGCGCTGGCTTTTGCCTATCTGATGCTGCTGTCGTATAACCTGTTCCTGATATTCGTGATCGGCATACCTATACAGGTGCTGATCATTCTGTGGTCCCAGATCAAAACACGGTCATGACGATTCCCGCTCGCACACCAGCATCGTCACATCGTCGGCGCGTGTCTGCGTAAACTTCTTCTTGATCTCACCCAGCAGCTCCCGCCCGTGCAGATCGCTCATCAGTATCGCGCTCAAATCGTCGCTGGAAGCCTGTTCTGTGTGGATGCCATCCAGACCATCTGTGTACAGAAACAGCTTCTCACCTTCCTCCAGCACGCCTTCCATCTGCTCGTGCATCGCGCTGTCCACCCAGCGGCAAATCGGCGTGCCGGGCAGCAGCACTTCGCGGATGCCATCCACCCCGGCGATCAGCGGCGGCACGCTGTGCCCCGCGTTGGCGCAGACGAATTCACCCGTTCTGGGGTTCAGCGCCACGAGGAACACGGTGATGTATATGCTTTCCTCGGTATTCAGCTCCTCAAACGAATCCTGCAGGTTCTGCAGCACCCGCGCGGGCTCAACGCCCAGCACCTTGCACTGCGCGAACAGTTCCTGCCTCAGGTAAACGGTGAGCATAGCGGGCATAACGCCGTGTCCGGATACATCCGCAATATACATGAAAAGCCGTCCGTCGCGCGTCAGGAAACAGTCGTACATGTCTCCCCCCAGCGCTTCGCACGGCAAAAACTCCGCAGCAAAACGATAGCCAGGAATATCCGGCAGCATATGGCGCAGTATGGACAATTGCAAACTGCGCGCTACCTCAAGGTCCTTCATCATGCGCGAGTTGCTGACCATCAGCTTGTCTTTTAAGTTTTGTTCCTTGGTGATATCAGTGAAAACTTCCAGCGCATAAACGCAGCCGTCAAATTCAACAGGCCCGGCGGATACCGCGTAAACGCGGCTGCGTCCACGCATCATCGTGCTGTAGCGGCGTTTGTCTGCAATGCACCGGCGCACAATACAATCGGCGCATTTTCTGGCGCCACCCGGCAGTCTGTCGCAGTTATCCTCCTGCTCGCCAAACCGTGTTCTCAGCGCGTTGTTGGCAAACAGTATCTTGCCATCCGGGCCAATCACGCGCACCATATCCGGCATTTCATCCAAAACCGCCACTGAAAAGGTATTTGAACAAAATACCCCCGTATCGTTCATTTTTCAATACCCCTATAACAATTAAGACTTATACCCCAACACAAACAAGCCACGCCGGACATCACTTTTGACCTCCGACGCGGCAAATAATCAACTCTTTTTTTCTGTATCTTCCAGCATCATAATTTCGAGCAGCAGCCTGTCCAAAGTATTGCTTTGCTTCAAAACTCCGATGTCCAGACCAAGGTTGCAGACGCCCTTCTCATATTGCCTGACGATCAGTGATTCCAGCTTCTGACGTTCAATCATGATCTGTCTGTGCAGACTTTTTCTTTTGTCAGCTAAACCTGAGTCGCGAAACACCGGCGACTCCGGACTCACATTATGACCCATTTCCCTTACCCCCAAAAAACGGTTAATCTGTTTCTTTTATATTTTGGCCTCACGATATATTATTTGCTGCCGACCACCAACTCAGCAGCCAGAATGTACTCGGGTTTAAACGTGCTTATCCGCCGCCTCAGTCTGCAGTAAGCCACAACACCGTCTTCCCTGATGCTTTTTATCACGATCACACGCTGCGTCATACCCTCTCTGCCTTCGTATATGATCCTGACGGGATGGCCGTCCCGCAAGGCAATCTGCAGCGTCTTCATAACCATATCAATCATATCGTATTAACTGCTTCATAATATCACACAAAATATCTTTTTTGTATACAGTTTCGACAAAAAAAGTGCAAATAACTTATAACTTTTACAGTATTCATGTCGTATTTACAGCGTTATAATAGAACGTACCAAAACTTACAAAAGGAGCGCGCCAATGCACGAAATCGTCATCTTCAAAGCGTGCCGGCTGCTTCAAGCATGCCGCTGCGGCAGCGTAGTATTCTCCTGTCCCATCGGCCTTGGCCCCTGCCCCGTCGGCCATAAGCGGGCAGAGGGAGACGGCAGAACGCCGGAGGGCGAATACCGCATCTGTACCCGCAACGGCCGCTCCAAATACACGCTGTTCCTGGGCATCGGTTATCCCAGCCCCGATGATGCGCAAGTTGCATATGCGCGCGACGACATCTCAGAGGCTCAGCTCCGGTCCATATTGGACGCCCACGCCATAGGCAAACGCCCCCCGTGGGACACGCCGCTGGGCGGCCAGATCGGCATACACGGCGGCGGTATACTGGATGGCGATGGCCTTGCCGACAGCACCGCGGGTTGTATCGCCCTGCTGGACGACGACATTCGCCGGTTCTGGGAACTCGCGCCGATGGGCACGCACGTCGTCGTGCACCCCTGACGGCGCTTCAATCCTCTTCAACTCCGCATTGACGAAATAACAGGCGGAGGGTTTATCCCGCCGCCTGTCTCATCCATGTTATTCCTTGCCCGGTTCTACAGACTTTTCCTCCGCCTTTGCTTCCTTCTCCTTGCCCAGATATTCCGGCAGCTGCATGCCCGCCATATTGAACAGGTCGTTCATCGGCGGTATGCTCTTCATCAGGCCGGACAGGAAGTTCGACGTGGACGACGCGCCCTTGCCATCGCCGCTGTCCCACACCGTCACCTTGTCGATCTTCAGGTTCTTGATGG
>JAEWWC010000134.1 GCA_023396555.1 Bacillota bacterium | reverse complement strand
GCTTCCTCGATGTCCATCGGTTTGACGATAAACCGCTTTGTCCGGACGACAACGGGCACCTTCTCATCTGCCAGTTCAGCCTGATACTCATAATCGCCGCCGGCAAAAGCGCCCTCATGAAGCCTCTTTTTCAGCGCCGTCCGGTGTTTGTGAATCTGCTTTTCCAGCTTCTTCAGCACGCCGTCGATCGACGCATACATGTCCCCCGTCGCTTCTTCGCCACGGAGAACGATCCCATCGAAAGGAATGGTCACCTCCACAATATGTCTTGACCTTTGGATCGACATGGTGATATGCGCTTCGGTATCCTCGTCAAAATACCTTTGTAGCTTGGAGACCTTCTTGGACACGATCTCCTTGAGATAGTCGGACACTTCCATGCCCTTCCCCGCAATGTTAACGCGCATGATCCGCCCCCCCTTTCTTTGTGTATTTTTATGCCCCGGAAACCGGAGTCATGCTACAATTATATTACCTCCAAAAGAGTCGCTGTAAACAACCTGCCGCACTCTTTTGAAAGTATTATTCTCCAAACATACCGCCTTTTCCTGCCGGTTTTTAATTGGTTACTAATTGTCCACAGTTTGTACAAAAAGATGGGTGTCCTTATGTTTTTGGGTATAATAAAAGCCGTGCACCCGGATATCGACACGAAACTACAAGAGGTATGGCGGCAGGTTGCTCAGAGCAGACTGGTCCGAGGCACACGTCCTGATACCGCTTACTGCTGCTCCCGTCAGGGCCTGACAGGGTTCACGGCTGTCCGTTGCACGGGGCCCACTCGTCAACGCCCCTTACCGTCTCCAATGCCTTACAATTTCGTGCCTCCATCCGGGGATCCAACCCTGCTATAGCGGATTGCAGGTTCAGGGCACCGCTAGCTCCCCGTCTGGCACGGCAAACTGATTATCTTTATTATGTTGTGGTCATCCGCGGCGTTTTATACGAAGTATTGCCGCCGCACGATGCATTCGCTGCGCTCCGGACCCACGCCGATCATGCCGACAGGCGTCTCCGTTTCGCTCTCGATGAACTCGACGTATTCACGTGCGCTTTGGGGAAGATCCTCATACCGGCGCACATGCGATATATCATCACTCCAGCCGGGAAATTCCTTATAGACCGGCTTGGCTTTGGCCAGCAGTTCCAGCGACGCCGGATAGTCCTTCGTCACCTTCCCGTCGATGTCGTACGCCACGCACGCCTTCACCTTGTCAAAGCCGCCCAGCGTATCCATGCGCGACAGCGCAATGGACGTAATGCCGCTGATGCGTGCCGCGAAACCCACGATCACGAGGTCTTGCCAGCCGCAGCGCCGCGGGCGTCCCGTGGTCGCGCCGTATTCATGGCCTTTCTCTCGGATGCGCTCTCCCGTCTCGTCCAGAAGCTCCGTTACAAACGGGCCCTTGCCCACGCGTGTGGTATACGCCTTCACCACGCCGACGACGTCCGTCACCGCGCACGGCGGCAGACCGGTACCGATGCTGACGCCCCCCGCAATGGGGTGGGATGACGTGACATACGGGTATGTGCCGAAGTCGATGTCCAGCAGCATGCCCTGCGCGCCTTCAAACAGCATCTTTTTGCCTTGCTTATGATAGTCGTGGCAGATGCGTACGGTATCACAGATATGGGGCGCCAGTCTTTCCCTGTAGGCCGAGAATTCGTCCAGCATACTGTCCGCGTTCATCGGCTCCCGCCCGTATATCTTGGTTAAAATCTCGTTTTTCTGGGCCAGCACGCTGCGCAGCTTGCTGCCGAAGCTGTCTGACATCAGGTCGCACATTCTCAGGCCCAATCGCGCAGCCTTATCGGTATAGCACGGTCCGATACCGCGCTTGGTGGTGCCGATCTGTGCTTCCCCCGCGTTGTCCTCGCAAATGCCGTCCAACAGCTTGTGGTAGGGCATCACCATGTGCGCCCTGTCGGATATCATCAGCCCGTCGGTTGAGCAGCCCTTGGTTTGCAGCAGCTCCATCTCCTCGATCAGAGAGCCGGGGTCCACCACTACGCCGTTGCCGATGATGCACGGTTTGCCTCCGTAGAGCAGCCCGGCGGGTATCAGATGCAGCGTATACGTTACACCGTCCACGATGATCGTATGGCCCGCGTTGTTGCCGCCCTGATAGCGTACCACCACGTCGGCCTCGCTGGCCAGAAAATCGACGAAACGTCCCTTTCCTTCGTCCCCCCACTGTGCGCCAAATACGGATATGCCCGGCATTTTTTTCTCCTGCCCATCATCAGATTTAAAAAGCGGGGGCCATTCGCTCCCGCTTCGAGTCCTACGATATACTAACAGATTATCTGCGTTGCGTCAACCAAAATCGTCGCTTGTTTATGGCCCGAATGTAAATTTTTTAGTTTACTGCCGCATCGCGCCCAAACAGTCAGCCGCCGATTATGGCGCACTTATCGACCACATCATATTTGCCCATATCGAACGTCTGCTGGAACTGTCTGATCATCTGTCTTCGGGTACGCTCATCATATCGTTCGCGTCTATATCTGCGGCGTAAACGCCACGATGCCGAAACCGCTGACAACTGCCGCGAATCTATGCCAGATAATAATCGTCGCCTTTTTTCTCAAGGGCTTCTTTATTCAGTATCATATAACCTCTCTCTGCTTTTTGGAGAATGCCCTGGCGGCACAGGCTGTCCAGCGTCCGCAACAGGTGCCGGTAGCTTGTGCCCAGCATTTCAGAAATCTCCGTCATCTTCTCGCTGAATCGGCCGCCGTCGTTCGTTACCGCAATGTAGGCGCAAAGCCGTGCTTCCAGCGAATAAAGTATGGTCACGGCGCTGTTTCTGGTACAGCGGAACAGCTTGCCCGCCAGCGCTGCGCTCACTTGACTCATAAACACCGCGTTGTTTTTTAAGTATTTCTGATAGCGGCTCCGCGGTATGGCGATACAATAGACGTCCGTAATGGCCTGCACGCTTGTTCCGGCAGCGTCTTTATCCGCCGCAAGCTCGGCCTCTCCCAAAATGCCGGTTTTGGTATAAAAGCAAAACAGCAGCGTCTTGCCGTTTGTCGACCCGATAAACACCTTCATCCTGCCTTCCAGCACTAGAAAGACATGACTGCAGGCCTCCCCCTGCCTGCACAGGTATTCGTTTCGCTTGAAATGGAATACGGAGATACCGTCCATTTCGATGTCCTTGAGTCCATATTCATCCAGCGTATTTAAATGCTCTGCTGCTATTTTTTCCTTTGTCACTGCAGTCACCTCACTCAAAAGTATGACATATGTCATATTTCTTAGTCAAGCAACCGTGCTAATATGGCTCTGGGAGGCAAAGCCAAATGTATCATGTTTTATCCGTATTATCCGGCATATTGATCACGCTGATGATAGCCGTCAATGGGGAACTCGGCGCCACGTACGGCGTCTATTCGTCTACCGTCATGATCCACGTCATCGGCCTCATACTGATATCGCTGCTGTTGGTCATCAGACGCCGACGGTTCTTTCCTTTAGATAAATTGCCTTTTCAATTGTTTTTAGGCGGCGCGGTGGGTGTGGGCACGGTGGTCTTCAACAATCTGTCCTTTGGCCGTATCAGCGTGTCCGCCATACTTGCATTAAGCCTGCTGGGTCAAACATTAACGTCGCTCATCATCGACCAGTTCGGCCTGTTTCAAATGCCGAAGCACCCATTCTCGACGAGAAAGCTGCCCGGCATCGCCCTCGTCATCGTTGGAATCGCGTGGATGCTGTGGCCGTTTGACATCAACATCATCGTTCCTGTCATTCTGTCTCTCCTCAGCGGCATCACCATCGTGGTATCCCGCTCCATCAACGCGTGTCTCGCTTGTAAAACAGGCATGCTGCAGAGCACATTCTTCAACTACGCTGTCGGCCTGACGGTATCCGTTGCCATATTATTGATTGCGGGCACTGGCGAACCTCTGCTGACAACGCCTTTTTCGCTGTCGCCCCGTGTTTACATCTACACCGGGGGCCTCATGGGTGTCTTTGTCGTTACGCTGCTCAATGCCATCGTCTCAAAAATATCATCCTTCTACGCAACGCTGCTGCTGTTTATCGGACAGGTTTTCTCCGGCGTCATTCTCGATGGAGTATTGTCCGGAAGCTTCTCATTCCTCAACATTGTTGGTGGGATTTTTGTTTCCGCGGGACTGGCAGTATGCATGTTAGCCGATAGAAATGCCAGACTTCAGATCACTACCTGTTGTCCCCCAAACGGACAGTAACGGCACCCTGGGACGATTCGGTTGCTGTTCATTGATCGATAAAGGCGTCGCAACTGATTCCGGCAGCGGCGCAAAGCGACGGCGGAGGCAAGTGTGGTACAAGCCGCCAGCATCAGAGCACATGCCGTTTTCATTCCCAGCACACCTCGGTTTCACTCCCGGTATTGCCGGAATACCGATACGCCGTCAGTCCACCTCGCCGCTGATGATCTTATCCATCGTGTCGATGATCACATCCTTTTCCAGCACGCCCACCGCGCCATAAACGGCCCCGCCGTTGGCGTCAAAGAAAATCTGCGTCGGAAAACCCGTAATGCCGAAATCACTGACGATGGACGCGTTCTCGTCGTACAGCACGGTGATGTTGTCATAACCCTGCTGCTTGAACCATTCGGTAAATTCCTCGCGGTCCTTCTCACCCGATATCTGGGGCACCACTGAAAGCACCGCAAAATCCTCCGCCTCGGCGGCCAGCTCATTGAGATGGGGCAGCGACTCCACGCAGGGCGGACACCACGATCCCCAAACCTTCAAGTATACCGGTTTGCCCTGATAATCGGAGAGTTTATGCACATTCCCGTCTATATCGGTCAGTTCAAACGCATAGGGCACGGGTTCCTGTTCCGCTGTTTCTGCGGTTTCCGTGGCAGCCGGTTCAGCAGCCTCCTCCGGTTCAGCCGTCACAGTTGCCGTGGGCGCTTTGGTCTGGCCGGCGCTGTCGTTGGAGCAGCCAGCAAAAATGCCCGCCGTCAGAATCAGTGTTAATACGAGAATCAATATCTTTTTCATTTTGTACCTCTCTTAAAATCTAATTCAGATATCCAAAACTGCTGATCAGCAGGTAAATGCCCATCGCGATGATGATCACGCCTCCCGCGATCTTGATCGCCTTCATATGCTTATAGATCCCTTTTATCTTGTCCAGCAGCACATCCGAGAATATGGTGAACAAAAGGAACGGCAGCAGGAACCCCAACGAGTAGATCAGCAGATAGATGATGCCCATCAACGCGCCCCGGTTGGCGGTATACGACAGCACCGCGGCAAACACAGGGCCCACGCACGGCGTCCAGCCAAAGCTGTAAGTGAATCCCAGCACAAACGCTCCCCCCACGCCCTTGCGGTGGCTGCTTCTCAGCTCCAGCTTTTTCTCCCGCATCAGAAATGGTATCGTGATCAGCCCCGTTTGGTAGATGCCCAGCAATATCACGATGATGCTGCACACCAGCAGGAACGCAAACGAGCGGACCAGCTGCCCCAAAGCGCCGAAAGCCATGCCCAGTATCGTAAACGTCAGCGTCACACCCAGCATGAATGCCGCAACCCGGAGCACCGGCCCCCAGTATATGCGCAGCCGCCCGATTTTAAGTGACTTCTGATTCGGGTCTATGCTGCCGATCAATGTCGATATAAACACGGGTATGACCGGCAGTATGCAAGGCGAAAGAAAAGAAATCAGTCCGGCCAGAAAAACGCCGCCGGCATCCAAATAGCTGCTGGACAGATCAAGCATCTGCATATATGCGCCTCCCTTCTTTTTACCATTATACACGAAATGTAAGCGCTCAATTATTAACTTATTCGCAATTATAGCCGATAACAAAAATGGTTTATGTATCAAAGTCACGCTCGGCAACTTTGTTCTGTACATTGCCCTTCTTCTTTAGTAGAATGGGGAATATCGACTCATTGGAGGCGCATATGTACTGTATCATATTCAACCCGACGGCCGGCGCCGGACGTTCACTCAAAGCCATGCAGACCGTCATTCAGATGCTCAACGAAAGAAATCTGGAATACGAAGTTTTTGAAACGCAGTACAAGGAGCATGCCGTTACCCTCGCGCGGGACGCCGTCGGCAAAGGCTACGACGGCATTATTTCCGTCGGCGGAGATGGCACGCTGCTGGAGGTCGCTAGCGTGATTCATGGCACCGGGGAAACGCTGGGCGTGATACCCGCGGGAACGGGCAACGATTTTCGCCAGGCCATCGGCGTTCCGCGCGATCCTGCTGAAGCGCTGGAAATAATACTGTCGGGAAAAAAGCGAAATGTTGATATCGGTTTACTGGGCAATGACCGGTATTTTCTTAATGTGGCGGGTACCGGCTTCGACGTCGAGGTGCTTAAGAATTTTGAAAAGGTACGCCGGACATTCACCGGCGGGTTTGCCTACTTCCTCGGCATATTTCTGACCGTATTTGGTTACAAAAGCGTCACGATCGACGTAACGATAGACGGAAAGACTTTTCGTCGGCGCGTGCTGCTCATCGCCATCGCCAACGGCAAGTGCTACGGCGGCGGGCTCAACGTCGCGCCGGATGCCGACGTGGCCGACGGGCTGTTCAATGTTATGATCATCAACCATATCCCCAACTGGCGCATACTGCTCGAGCTGCCGAAGTTACAAAAGGGTCAGATCGAAAAAATACCTAACCACGAGCTGTTCACTTGCAGCGAGCTGCACATCAGCAGCGATACGCCGCTGCGGTTCAATCTGGACGGTGAAATAAATGGACAAACCCCTGCGCGCCTGTCCATCGTTCCAAAAGCCATCAGCGTCTTCTGCCCCTGACCGGACATACTGTCCGGTTTTTATTTTACATAACGGCATACTTGTCCTTTTTGTGCTATAATACCGATATCATCACATTGAGGTGTACGCGTGTATAGCCATAACAAAACAACAAAGAAAAAGATATCCCGCAAGGCCCTTGTCTTTTTGGTCAGCGTCATCGTCGTTTCGGTTGTGCTGCTGACGGGACTGATCATGCTGCTCACCAAAGGTAAAGAAATCAAAGATTCGCTGGTGGCTATGCCCTTCACCAGCGATTCCGAATACTTTAACGTCGGCACAAACGTCGTCTATCTCAACGAATCTGTACTCACGTGCATGGATGTCAACGGCAATAATCTCTGGCAATGCAGCCTTTATGAAAGCGGGCTTCGCATTGTCGCAAATGACAACATGATCGCGGCCATCGGCGAAGATGCCATACAGTGTGTGGATGCGTCGGGCGCGCAGCTGTTTACGACGCGTATCGACGGGGCTGTGGAATCCGTAAGGGTGGGCGTCAACAAAGTAGCGGTGTATGTCAAGCAGCCGCTGGAGAATAATGAACCGGCCTATATTTTGATTTTCGATCTTTCGGGGAATAATCTCTATCAGATTCCTGTGACCGATAAATACATTCTCGACTATGGGTTCGATTCGCAGGGCGATCAGCTGTATATCTTGGAACTGGACGTCACCGGTTCTGTGCCGGTATCGCGGATATCCACTTACCGCCCGGAGACTCAGGCGATGACGGGCATCAAGGAATTGAAAGATCAGTTGGTGGACGGCGTGAAAATCATCGGCAAGGATATTTACGCCATGGGAACGCACCGGCTGACGATCTATCCCGCAGCCAACACTGGCAACAGCCGTGACCTTTTGACATATGGCTGGATGGCGCAAGATGTGGGCACTGTGGGCGATCCCAAGTTTGTCTATGTCCCCAGCAGCGAGGCCCCCTATGATATCGCCCGCGTTATCCGGGCATCGGGCGGCGAAACAAAAATCAACCTGCCCCCGCAGGTCTTTCGTATCGTCATGGGGAGCGAAAAGATTTATTGTTTTGCAAACACCGGCTTCTTCGTTTATACTGGGGAAGGCAAATACTTGCGCACATACGATCTTCCGTTTGAGGCTGACAAGGTGCAGCGGGCAATGCCGGGCTATGTGTTTATCTCGCAGGGCTCCACCGTATATCTGATGCCGCTGCCTTAAGAAGGATGTGAATCTTAAGTCCATGAACTGGGTTAATGTTTTCTTCATACTGATCATTGCCATCGGGGTGCTGGAGGGCATCCATCGCGGTTTCCTGCATTCGGCTTTAAGCCTTGGCTCCATATTTCTGTCCGTTATCACCGCGTACCTTTTGTACCCGGCAGTTTCGATGGCGTTCAAAGAGAACAAGACGATATTCAATTTTCTTCTCTACTATACAGAGGGCGCTGAGAAAATCGCATCGTTCGAGAATTCCCGGCTGCTCGTTGACAGGCTATCTTCTTCGGAACTGCACACCATTGTCTCCACGTCCTCGGTATCCGAGCCTTTTGCCACGCTCATCCGTCAGAACGTGGAAGCCAAAGCGTTTGCCTCGAGCGGGCTTTTGACCGTTGGCGAATACTTCAACATGACGATGGTCAGCGTGGTGCTGAACATATTCTCCTTCGCGCTCGTCTTTTTACTGGCGCGCCTCGTTTACGTGTTTGTATTGGGCGCTGTCGGTTACACCGTTCAGTTTCCGGAGCTCAGGCAGTATGACAGGGTGTCGGGCGCTCTGTTCGGCGGTGTCCGGGGCGTCATCACCTGCTTTCTGATCGTAATGGTCGTTCCTGCCATCATGCTGTTTGTTCCGGTGGATAAGGTCATCGAATATTTTCAGAGTTCTTCCGTCGGTATGTTCTTCTTCAATCACAACTTCTTTCTGCATCTGATCAGAGGTGTCATCTGAAAGTTTCACGTGAAACAAACAAAAACCTTCCACCCGCTTTATCAGCGGGCTGTTATCTTATACGCATGTCTCACATGTTCCACGTGAAACATGCGTATAAGATAACAGCCCGGATTGCTCCGGGCTGCCCCTTAAGTTTCACGTGAAACAAAGCTTACTTGCCGGACAGAAGGAAATCGTAAAGCGATTCCAGTTGGCTTTCGCTGTAGTATGTCAATATGATCTTTCCCTGCTTCAGATTACCCGAAATCTGTACCCGCGTTCCTAAAGCGGTTGTCAGCGCCTTTTCGGCGTTTTCGATTTCGGGCGGCGCTTCCTTCAGCTTCTTTTCCTTCGGTGCGTCATCCGCCTTTTTGATCAGTTCCTCAACAGCGCGGACGGACAAGCCCTCCGCTACAATACGATTAGCCAGTTTGGTCTTCTGCTCATCGGTTTTCAACGTTACCAGACACCTTGCATGGCCGCTGGTCAGCGCTCCTGAAATCACCATGTCACGGATGTTCTCCGGCAGGTTGAGCAGCCGCAGCGTATTGGCAACGGCGCTTCGTGATTTTCCCAGCCGTTCGGAAAGCTCCTCCTGCGTCAGCGCGTGTTCAGTCATCAGCAGCTGCATGGCCTGCGCTTCTTCTATCGGGTTCAAATCCTCTCTCTGCAGGTTTTCCACCAGCGACACTTCCATCAACTCAGTATCCGAGTATTCCTTTACCACTATCGGCACTGATTTGAGGCCTGCCAGGCGCGCAGCGCGATAACGCCGCTCACCTGCTATGATCGAATAGCGGTCCCCTATCTGCCGAACAATGATGGGCTGAACGATGCCATATGTTTTAATCGACTGCGACAGCCCTTCCAGCGCTTCGCTGTCGAAGTGCTTTCTCGGCTGCCCAACATTGGGATCGATCTCATTCACGTCGACCTCGCGAATGCCCTGCCCATCCGCAGCCTTCGTCTGCGGCTCATCGCCTATCAGCGCGCCCAGCCCTTTTCCCAACCGCTGCTGCTTCATGATACCTTACCCCCATTGAAGTTGATGACTTCACTGGCGAGCTCATTATAACACTGCGTCCCCAGACAGGAGGCGTCGTACCGTATGATGGGAAGACCGAAGCTTGGCGCTTCGCCCAGCCGTACGTTTCGGGGAATCACCGTCTTGTAAACCTTATTTTTGAAGAACTTCTTGACTTCCTCCACCACCTGGGCAGACAGGTTGGTGCGGCTGTCGTACATCGTGAGAACGACACCCTCAACTTCCAGCCCCGGGTTGAGGTTGGCCTTCACCAGCTTCACCGTGTTGATGAGCTGGGACAACCCCTCCAGCGCATAGTATTCACACTGAATGGGCACCAGTATTTTGTCCGCCGCAGTCAGCGCGTTGATGGTGATCAGCCCCAAAGAGGGCGGACAGTCCATGAATATGAAATCATAGTCGCTGCGTAACGACTTGAGCGCTGTTTTCAAAATCTGTTCCCGCGCCATGCGGGAAACCAGCTCCACTTCGGCGCCCACCAGATCGATATTGGCCGGTATAATATCCAATGTATCGATCATCGTCCGGCAAACGGCCTGCCGGGGACTTAAGCCATTGATCAAAACGTCATATATGGAATGCTGCAGCTGAGATTTTTCAATTCCCAGGCCGCTCGTTGAGTTTCCCTGAGGGTCTATATCGATGAGCAGCACCTTGAGTCCTTTTTCCGCAATACATGCGCTTAAATTAACGGCTGTCGTCGTTTTGCCGACACCGCCTTTCTGATTGGCAATGGCGATAATCTTGGACATTCGAATATCCATCCCCTTTATATTATTTGAACCACTCCGCCCGGCGCGCACGCAGACGGGACTCTGATAATCCATTATAAAGCATACGCACCACATTTAAAAGACACATTATGCTGCATTGGTATTTGAAATTACATAAATTGTTCACAATAAGAATATTGAAGACGATGGGCCTCTGTGTTAATATGGTGTCGGACGATTGTCCGATATTCTTTAAACGAATCTCTGAGAATGTAGTTGTGCGATTTTCAGGGGCGTATGTCAGGTGGATTTATGTCAAAAAAGCTTTCGACACAATTTGAAGACAGCCGGCTGATAATACTGAAAACAGCTTCGGAGCTGTTCTGTAATCATGGCGTTCACGCCACCAGCATTTCGGATATCGCCAAAGCGGTGAAGCTCTCCAAAGGAACGGTATCCTACTATTACCCTTCCAAAGATCATCTGATTTATGAGGTGACGGAATTTCATCTATCGGAGGTGACGGACAGCCTTTTCTCCTGGATGGACGAGGTTTCGCCCGGCATACCGCTGGCGGAAGCGCTCGAACGCCTTTTTGTGCTGGCATTTAGCACGACCGATAAATGTCGTCTCCATATCTGCCTGCTGGCCGATGCCATACTGGGCAATGCGGTGATACGCAAGCTCCTGATCGACCGCATGGCCAAATGGCGCACGATGACCGAGGCGGGGCTGCTAAAGATCGGCTGCGCTCAGTACCGCAACGTGACGGACGCCATCTTCGTTTCCCTTGACAGCGTGATATTGCGCCGGGCGATGGGTTTGGAGGATATCCGGGAAAAGGATATCTGCACCCATATCGCCAACAATGTATAAATTCTGTCCAAACGATAATATTTACATCTGAAAGGAAGGAGATTATGGAGAAAAAAATACTGGTTGTGGGGGATTCCCTTTCTAAAGGCGTGATCCTCGATGAGGAAAAGAAAAAATATACTTTGCTGAAGGATTGTTTCTTCTCTCTGCTTTCCGAATCCGTCAACGCCCAGATGATCAATGCCTCAAAATTTGGATCGACGGTTGCGCAGGGACGAAAGCAGCTGGAATCCAAGATGGAAAAATATAATCCCGATATCGTTGTGATTGAATTTGGCGGCAACGACTGCGATTTCCGCTGGGACGACATTGCCAGCGATCCAATGAAGGATCATATACCCAACACGCCGCTGGATTTGTTCGAAAACAGCATCAATGAGATGGTGAGCTATGTTCAGTCCAACGGCAAAACGGTGGTGCTCACAACACTTCCCCCCATATACGCCGACAGCTATTTCAAATGGTTTACCAACTGTGACCGTGAAAAGGGCCTGAACATACTGAAATGGCTCAAGGATGTTTGGCATATCTATTGGTGGCAGGAACGCTATTCCAACTGCATTCAGTACATTGCCCGAATGCGCAATATTGGGTGCATCGATATCCGGCGCGCTTTTCTGAAAGGGCTCGATTTTGCCAACCTGATCTGCTCGGACGGCATCCATCCCAACAAGGAAGGACACCGTCTGATATTTGAAACGGTGATGGGGTTCATAAAGGACAACGCTTCCTACCTTCTGCCCTCACACGTATAGCAATATGTATCGTTCCGGCGTAGTGAGCCGACACTCTGCGCCGGAATTTCACAAAAATTTCATGCGCTGCAACCATTATCTGTGTTATAATTTGCGGCATGAAGCTGAATAAAACACAAATCATCTGGTCCATCGTTTTACTGCTGATTATAGCATCAGTGGTCTTCCTTTACTTTATCGGCAAAAATAACGGCTGGTTTTCCGTATTTGAAAGCCGGGAAAGCCTGAAAGCGTATATCAGTTCCTTCAACGGTTGGGCGCCCGTGGTATTCTTTGCGCTTCAGTTTATGCAGGTGATCGTCTCACCGATACCCGGCAACCTGACGACGCTGATGGGCGGCATACTTTTTGGCTTCTGGCAGGGCTTTCTGATCTCACTTATCGCCGTTGTGCTGGGTTCACTCTGCGCATTTCTGCTCGGCAAAGCCTTCGGCCGTCCGCTCGTGGAGCGCGTCGTGGGCAAAAAGGTGGTGGATAAATACCTCACCACCGTCTCCTCGCGCCAGCTGGTCGTTTTAATACTGCTCTTTCTGCTCCCCATTTTTCCGGACGACGTGCTGTGTTTGATCGCCGGACTCACGGCGATGCGCTTTCGCACATTCGCACTGGTAATGGTGCTGACCCGTCCCTGGGGGCTTCTCGTTTCCGCGCTGCTGGGCGCCGGTCTTATTTCCGTCAGCATCCCAATTTGGTGCTGGATTCTGATCGGTGTGTTTTGCGTCTCTTTACTGTTTTTTGCAATCAAATACGCTCCCCAGATTGAGGAGCGCGTTCATGTCTGGATAGAAAAACTGATTCACCGAAAGGGCGAGGTTTAGTTAACGGTGTTCGTTTTGACCGGCAACACCAGATACAGATAGCTGTCACCCTTGAGCGGATGGATGACGCACGGACTGATATTGGTGTTGAAATCCATCACGATCTCCTCATCCTCCACTTCTTTGAGCACATCGAGCAGATAGCGCGCGTTGAACGCGATATCGAGATTCTTGCCCGTCAGGCTGATGCCGACCTGTTCTCGCACCTTTCCCACTTCAGAATCCGACGTGATAGTCAGCATATCCTTGTCGATTTTCAGGTTGACCAGATTTGTTTTCGACTGGCGTGCCAGTATGCTGGCCCTCTCCAGGCTGTTCAGCAGCGACTGCCGCGCGACGATCATTCTTGTTGCATGTTCGGCCGGCAGTATGCTTTTATACTTCACATAATCGCCCTGGAGCACGCGCGTGACGATCTCGACGCTGCCGCACAGCACGCTGATCATGTTCTCCGAGGCATAAACGTTGACGCTTGTGTCATCGTCCGGAATGATATGCGCCACTTCGCGCATCGATTTTGCCGGCACCACCACGTCCTTGACGCTGATGTCAACCGGCATGCTTTCCTGCCGGATTGCCAACCGGTATCCGTCCAGCGCCACCATTCTGAACTTGCTGTCTTCATGTTCCAGCAGAATACCGGTGAGTATCGGCTTGTCTTCGCTGACAGAGGTGGCGAACACTGTCTGGCTGACCATGGAAACCAGCTGCCTTGAAAACAGCGTAATCGCTCGGTCCTTATCGTATTCCGGAAAAGCGGGGTACTGCTCGGCGCTCATGTAACAAAGCGTGGTACGCGAAGAGCCGCATTCCATCACCACGTTGTTTCCTTCCGTGTAGAGCGTGATCTCGCATTCGTCGAACTTAGACAGCAGCTCATTGAATATCTTAGCGGTCAGCACCACTTCTCCCGGTTCTATAACGCTGGCTTCCTGCGTGCATTTGATGGACAGCGTGCCGTCACTTCCGAACAACGTCAGCGTTTCATCCTTCGCCTGCATGCGAATCCCTTCAAGAAGGTATACGGGAGATTTTATTGGCACCGCCTTGACGACAGTATTCACGCTTTTTTGCAACTCGCTCTTGTTACAAAGTATCCTCATTTCCTCGCTCCTTAAATATTACGCCCGTGGAGGCGGTATTACCAGTTAATTAGATAGTATCAGTCGTAGTAGTATATGTTGATAATGTGGAAAACCTCGTTTTTTGCCGCTGTGAAGCGATTTTTGTCTGGGACAAGCTTCGGGCTCATGAAGGGCTGATGGAGGGGATACCGTTGACACAGGTGGGACAAGTTCTGCTCCGCCGAAAAAGGGCGGAAAAAGTATCAACAGCTTATCCACTTAATCCTTCAGCTTGGCAATAAAGTCATCCACAAGTATCTTCGTCTCGAAGCTGGTGGAAATCTCCTTCTCAATCTTCTCGTACGCGTGCTTGACAGTGGTGTGATCACTCTTGCCGTATATTTCGGCGATGGCTTTGTATGACATGTCCATCAACCGCCGGGTCAGATACATCGCGATCTGGCGCGGATAGGCGACACCCTGGTTCTTTTTATTGCTGGATATCTCTTCTTCGGATATCTCATAATATTCGCACACCATCTGCAGTATCTGCTTGGGTGTAATGCGCCTTGTGGTCGTGGACGTCAGAAAATCGCGTATCGCGACCTCGGCTTCCATCAGGTTGGGAGAACGCCCGTTAAGCGCCGTATAAGCGATGATCTTCTTTAAAGCGCCCTCCAGCGAACGGATGTTGGAGGATACCTTAGTGGCGATCAGATCCAGTATCTCGTGGCTGATGTCGCACTTGAGGCCATTCTTGCCTGTGATATCCTTGGCCTTTTTCATCAGTATGGCCAATTTGGTCTCGTAGTTGGGCGGCTGGATGTCAGCGATCAGCCCGCCCTCGAAGCGGGACTGCAGCCGCTCTTCGAGCTTGGATATCTCCTTTGGGGGCTTGTCCGATGAAAGTATGATCTGCTTGTTGTTCTCATACAGGTCGTTGAATGTATGGAAAAACTCCTCCTGCGTGCTCTCCTTGCCCGCGATGAACTGTATATCGTCTATGAGCAGCACGTCCGCCTTGCGGTATCGCTTTCTGAACTCTTCCGTTTTGGAGGTGCGTATGGCCGTGATGAGGTCGTTCAAGAATGGCTCGCTCTTGACGAACATCACGGTGGCCGAAGCGTTCTGATCGGTGATGTAATTGGCGATCGCTTGCATCAGGTGCGTTTTACCAAGGCCGGTCTTTCCGTAAATAAACAGCGGGTTGTAGGTATGACCAGGATTTTCGGCGACAGCCACCGCGGCGGCATGTGCGAACTCATTGGAGCTGCCCACCACGAACGTATCAAAAGTGTATGCAGGGTTGAGCGTGGAGCGCGTACCGCTTTGGTTTTCATTGACGCTGGGAACCGGCTGCCGGAATTTGGCCGCTTCTTCATGGTCCAGAAAATAAACGTTGACGTTCTCGTTGTAATCGAGAATATCCGCCGTTATGGTCATGGCGTTGACGATCAGGTTTTTATAGCTCTTTTCTACAAGCTCTTTGTGGACCGGATTGAGCGTCTGAAAATAGAAATCCGAATTGACTCTCTTGACAGGTGAGAGCGTTTTGATCCACGTATCATAACGGACACTGGCCAGTTCCTGCTTGAGTATTTCCAAAGATTTTTCCCAGATCGCCAAAAATGTGTCCACTCCACGCACCTCTATAGAAAAAAAAAGATAATGACGCACGTAATTACGCACGAAACCACTGAAACCTGTTGCTTTATCCACTGACTTATCCACATTATGTGGATAAGATGAGCGTTTCTTACGGCTTTTATATTCTATCACAATCTATGAAGAGGCTCAAGCGGAAGCTACAAAAAAAGAAAAAATGTCATATTCAGCCTGTTTATGTCCAGATAAGGCTGAGTAATTAGAATATACGCCGGGCTGTGGCGAAGCTGTCCGCATAATAACCGGACAGACGACTCACCTTGACGCAGCCGGCGCTGGAGCTGGCATGGATGAACTGATCTCCGCCTAAGAATACGCCGGTGTGGCTTATTTTCTGGCTTCCGCTGGGGCTGAAGAACAGCAGGTCTCCCGGCAACAGCGCGTCTAGATCGGATATTTTAACCCATTTATCCACAGCGGACAAGCTGGCAGCGCTGAGACGGGATGTGTTAAGGCCCATATACCGAAGTACGTAGCAGATAAACCCTGACGAGTCAAAAGTGCTGGGGCCTTCAGACAGATAGACATATTTCTTATCCCGCTGCGCCCCCGCAAAGCTGAGCATTTTATCCACGGACGAGTCCGGCATTGTGGAAGAAACGCCGTCCGAGATCCGTGAAATATTATCCCATCGGGGGACGCTGCTTGCATATAGCAAAGCGCGAGTATCTTTTCCTGCCAGCGCGTCTGCTGACAAGCCATTCTGCGCCTGAAATTCCTTCAGCGCTTTTTGCGTGGCTGTTCCGAAATATCCCGTCACCGCGCCTTTGAGATATCCCAGCTCATTGAGCCGCTTCTGCAGTGTTTTTACATCGCTGCCCCTGTCTCCCGGATACAGGCAGAAATACTGTGCCTTATCGGAAGTCAGCAGCGACAAGGTTCCCGGACCGGCGATTCCGTCGACAGCAAGGCCGTTGGTGCGCTGAAAGCGTTCCACTGCCTGCTTGGTGACCGGCCCGTAGTATCCGGTGATGCTGGTGTATTCGTAGTATTCCAGTTCGAACAGGCGCTGCTGCAGCGAGGCCACGGCGCTGCCCTTGTCCCCCGGGTAGCAGGCGTCGGCACTCAAATTTTCGCCGCCTTGCTGACCTAAGGGCAATGCAAATTGACGACCCATGATGGCTTGAAGCGTATTCGGGCCGGCTTTGCCGTCCGCTTTTAAATCGTGGTCTTCCTGATATTCTATGATGGCCTGCTGCGTGACGGTGCCGAAATAACCCGTGGGCGGGCTGGTAAGATAGCCGAGCTCTCTGAGCCGCTCCTGCAGCTCCGATACATATTCGTCGGAATCCCCTATTTTGAGTAAGCCGTTGTCGCCTGCAGCCTGTGCCGCGCCGGGATAGAGATTCAGCGCCAGCACTGCCGCCAAAAACAGCACCGCCAGTTTCTTAAACATTTATGCCCCATTATGCTTGAGTATGGTTCCATTATAGTGGACCGGCATAAATGATGACAATTTGCGTATCAGCGCAGCAGACGCCAAAATAAACTGAATATTCAATATATTACGGATTTATTACGTATCTATTAATTATCGACGATTTTCGACGCTGTTTTATGCCAAAATCAAAGACATAGCCCCGTTTGAACATCAATTTCGCAGTTTTTGACCCGGAAAATCGCCACTTATAACAGGGGTTATACACACTATCCACAAGTTATACACATATGTCGCGATTCGGTATCAGCTCGGGTTTGTTCGCGCTGTCCGTTATTGTGACGCAATGCGGAAGGGTCCGGATGGCTTCTTTCAGCTTTTCCTCGCTGTTGGCGTGGATCTCGAACAGCGCGTCGCCTTTGGACACCTGATCACCGATGCGTTTTTTGACGATGAAGCCGACGGCGGGGTCGATGATATCGTCCTTCGTGACGCGCCCGGCGCCGAGCGCTCCGGCTGCTTCGCCCAGGCCGCGGCAGTCCATGCTGCTGACGACGCCGTCCGAAGATGCGGACACCGTGTGGATAATGCGGGCCCGCGGCATCAGCGATGTATCGCGGATCACGTGGGGGTCGCCGCCCTGGGCCGCGATAATCTCGCCCAGCTTTTCAAGGGCCTTTCCGTTGTTCAGCGATTCCCGCAGCATATTTCTTGCCAATTCCCCGCTCGATGCCGCACCGCCGAGGCACAGCAGCTTTTCCGCCAGCGCCAGGGAGACTGTGAGCAGATCACCGTCCGCGCGGCCAGACAGCACGTCGATGGCTTCGACGACCTCAAGCGCGTTGCCCACCGCATAGCCCAGCGGCTGGCTCATGTCGCTGATGATGGCGGAAATGTTGCGGCCTGCGCTTTTGCCGATGCTGACCATTGCCCGGGCGAGCGAGCGAGCGTCGTTCGGATCCGCCATAAACGCACCGTTGCCCGTTTTGACGTCCAGCACGATGGTCTGCGCACCCGAGGCCAGCTTTTTGCTCATGATGCTGCTGGCGATCAGCGGTATGCTCTCCACGGTGGCGGTGACGTCGCGCAGGGCGTACAGCATCTTATCCGCGGGACACAGGCTCATCGTCTGCCCCATCACTGCGCCGCCGATGGTGCGCACCTGATCCATGAAGCGCTCCATCGAGAGCGCGACGGTGACGCCGGGGATGGATTCCAGCTTATCCAGCGTGCCGCCGGTGTGCCCGAGGCCGCGCCCCGACATCTTGGCGACCTTGAGCCCGCACGCGCAGACGAGCGGCACCACGACCAGCGTGGTGGTGTCCGCGACGCCGCCAGTGGAGTGCTTGTCGGCAACGGGACCGAGCGAAGACAGATCTGCCTTGTCGCCCGAGTCCGTCATCGCCTGCGTGAGCTGCGCCGTTTCCTCGTCGTCCAGACCGCGGATGAACATCGCCATCAGCAGCGCCGATGCCTGATAGTCGGGAATCGTTCCCGCCACATAGCCGCTGATAAAGAAGCCGATTTCTTCAGCGGAGAGCTTGCCGCCGTCCCTTTTTTTCGCGATGATATGGTACATGTTCATAATGATCCCATCCTTTACCCGAATATTTGCGCGACCGCTATTCCCACATGAGCCGCGCTTTACGTTTTTGTGCTATTTGCTGTGGAGCGAATCGTATTTCTCTTTGAGCATGCCGTAGTACAGCACGTCGTGCACGACGCCCATGCATTCGTGGTGTTGAGGCAGGCAGCCCTCCTTCGAAAAACCGCTTTTCTCCAGCACGCGCCGGGACGCCTGATTGACGGCGTAGCAGCGTGAGTACACGCGGCGCACGCCCAGCACGCCGAAAGCGTAGGCGACGGCCATGGATACGGCTTCAGTGGCATAACCTTTGTTCCAGTACGGCTCGCCCAGCCAGTAGCCCAGCTCCGCGCGGCTGTGGTCCGCCTCGTGGACCAGACCGAGCACGCCCATCAGCTTATTGCGCCCGCAGATCTTGAATACGTGCTCGCAGTCGTGGCTTTGCACGTAGTCGAACCACTGCTTTGCGTGCGCCTCGGTATACGGGTGCGGCAGGTTGTTTGTCATTGCGGCGATGGCGCGGTTGTCGGCGAGTTTGGCGATGGCCGGTAGGTCTTCCGGCCCGATGCAGCCCAAGCTGATATTCATATGTGTGTTTATCCTCGCTGATAATGTCTTGTATTATTCTAACATATATGCCCCGTGAATAACATACCGCAAACAATTTCACGGACGGAGAAAGAAGTATCGGTTGTATTGGCCGAAGGTGTATGTTACAGTGATGGCATATTTCAATTTGTGAAAATAATGCCAGAGCCTGCATGATTGGCGCAGCTTGATGACAAATCCACTTCCAGGGGCGCTGCCGCCGGACCCTCGCCACTTTTCTTGAAGAAAAGTGGGAAAAGACATGTGAAAATGCCATGAACATGGCATTTTCAGTGGGATTCTCAAGGGACGAGTCCCTCGCGTGCCCCGAAGGGGTATGAGCGGTGGT
>JAEWWC010000129.1 GCA_023396555.1 Bacillota bacterium | reverse complement strand
GGATTGGCGAGCTGATTTTGCGGTATGCAAGGAATGAAGCCGCAGGAATAGCACCGCTATTTCAAGGCTTCATGACGCGGCAGGCCACAAAACTCAGCCGCAAAGACAGTATATCGAATTAAGCAGTGCCTCCGACCAATTAAAAAAGCCGCTTGTGCAGCGGCCTTATGTAGTCAAGATTTGGTTATCCTCTAACCAGGTAGTTAAGAAGGAGGTTCAAATCTTCAGGCTCGGAAACCAACAGTTCGAGTTCATCGATCTTGGCCTCGGAGAACATCTGCGTCAGCATGATGTACTGGCAAAGCGTGGATTTCAGATTGAGCCTGTCGCCTTCGGAAGTGACCAGTTCGATCTTGCCTTTGCAATTCTTGAGCACTTCGAAGAACTTTTGCGGTTCATTGATGTTTTTAATCTTCATAAATATACGCCTCCTTTTTCCGCTTATTGCCGCAATCTCTTACGACATCTTGAATATAGCATACCTGAGTTTTATAGTCAACAATCCGCCGCTTATTATTCGAAATCTTTTGTAATAATTTACACATTATTCATCTGACACACCGAGTAACGCCGCCAGCCTTCTGTTTTTCGCGGATAGCGTTTTGTCCGCCACCTGATAAGTGTCTCCCCGGCGCGCGCGCACATACGCCAGCAGCACCTTCGAGAGGCCGGAGGCCAGGTTTCGCCTGTCCGACGCGGCGGCAACGAGCGACTCCTCCGCCTTCTTCACAGCCTGCGCCGTGCCTATAAGCAACAGGGCAACAGCGTATGTATTTACAATGTACCCCGACTTCGCCCGCGAGATCAATCGGGCTGCTCTGTCGTACTGCCCCATGTGGATGTACGTCCACGACAGCTTCTCGCTGATGTGCCACGTGTTGCGCTTGCGATCCTTACTCTTGTCCGCCACATCCTTGGCTGCTTGGAGGAACTTTAGCGCCGCGTTTGCATGAAGCTTCCGTTTCTCCTCGTCCCCCTCCGTCAGCGCTATGAACGCCCTTAAGCTGTGGGCGCAGCCCAGTGTATACATCTTCTCCACGGGCGAACGCGTCCACTCCTTGTGCTTTTGGGTCAACGCCTCGATGTCCAGCTTGTCCAGCGGCATGTCCGTCTCGGCGGCGAACGCCTTCTCCAGCAGTTCCACCGCCGCCTTAATGTCCAGCTTGGATATGGGCGCGATGGGACGCATATCCTCCCGCTCCGCGATGCGCCGCAGATAGTATTCGTGCACCGGCAGATAAGAGTCGTCAAGGTAGTAGTTGCCCAGCACGAACAGCGCCTTGGCGTACTCGCGCTGGTCCCGTGCCTTGTCGCCCTCGTCCTCCAGCGCCTCGTACAGAGAGACCGCTGTCGCCAGATGCTCCTCGCCCACCTCGCGTATCTCGCGCAGCAGCTCCGCCTCGCGCGCACCGAACGCCCGCTTGCCGAACAGCAGGTACGGTGCCTGCTTCTCGATAATCAGCTTGCCCTTGCGGTAGTTGTTGCGCACGCTCTGGGGGTATATCTCCAGCGCGCGGCTCAGCCACTCGTTGGCCTTCTCAATCTCCGCTTCCAGGTCCTGATCCCGCCGCTCACCGGGCCGCATCAGCTCGTGCACGTTGGAGTAATACCGGTACGCTAACGCTGTGGCAAAGCGCGCGCCATCCGGCTCCAGCTCTGCGCCGCGCTTGAAGAACACCTCGCACATCTCGCGGTACTGCCGGCAGCGGTCCAGCTTCTTGGTCTCCGCCGCCTTGATCAGCAGCGTGGTCGCCAGTTTGCTGCAGGCCCTTCCCAGCCGGTAAAGCACTTCCGCGCTGTCCCAAAGCACCGGATCGTCCTTCACCACCTTGAGCGGTGCGCACAGCATCACCACCGCCTTGTAATCGCCCGCATCCGTCAGCGCGTCCATCTTAGCGCACAGCACCGCGCGCTGCTGCAAAGCGTCAAACGCCGCCTCGTCCATGAATATCAGCTGCGGTGCGTACCCTTCCTCGGACAACCAGCCGTTGTGCCGCGCCTGCCGGTACACCTCGTCCGATACCGCACCGGACAGCATGTCCAGCCGGTTGGACGCCTCGAACTTCAGCGTCATGCCGTCCGCGTCCGCCGACGTGCCCTTCACCGTCAGCATGCCCGCAGGTTCCGCAGCGTTGGCGCGCCCCGCCAAATAGACGACTGCCGCCGTCACTTCCTTCGCGCGCACCTCATAATCCGCAAATGCCGCTGCGGTCTGCGCCAGCGGCTTGCCTTTCAGATGGTACGTCTTCTTCAGGTCCTTCCTGTCAAACACGGTGATCACTGCCAGCATAGCATATCCCCCAATACACACACATTCTCTTACACAATTTTACCTGTCTGCAATTGGCTTATCAAGCTATAAAACAGACAAAATGCAACAAAAAATTCACACAAGCGGCGGTTTTCCATTTTGTAAATTCCGGCGGGCTGGTATATAATGCATTTGGATTATTACGCAAGGGAGCGCTTTATGAGATATTCCGTCATCGTTCCGGCCTTCAATGAACAGGAGGTCCTGCCGCTGTCCTATCCGCGGCTCAAAGCTGTTATGGACAAGCTGGGAGACTACGAGCTGATATTCGTCAACGATGGCTCGCGGGACAATACGCTAACGCAGCTTAAGGAGCTCGCCGAGCAGGACAGCCACGTGCGCGTGATCAGCTTCTCCCGCAACTTTGGCCATCAGGAAGCGGTGTCCGCCGGCATGGCGAATGCATCCGGACAGGCCGTCGTCATCATCGACTGCGATTTGCAGGACCCGCCGGAGCTGATCCCCGACATGGTAAAGAAGTGGGAAGCGGGCGCAGACATCGTCTATGGTCAGCGCGTGAAGCGTCAGGGCGAGACGGCGTTCAAAAAGCTCACAGCCTGGGGCTATTACCGCATACTCCGGGCGCTGGGCGGACAGTACATACCCGCCAACACAGGCGACTTCCGGCTGATCGACCGCAAGGTGTGCGATACTCTCACCGCGATGCCCGAGAAAAACCGCTTTCTGCGCGGCATGGCGGCGTGGTCCGGCTTTAAGGCGGAGCCCATCGAGTTCGTGCGCGATGAGCGCGCCGCAGGACAGACCAAGTATTCGATGAAAAAGATGCTCAAGCTTGCGGGCGACGGCGTCACATCCTTCTCCAACAAACCGCTCAAAGCCCCGATGGCGCTCGGCATCGCGTTGACGATACTGTCGCTGTGCTATCTGGTGGTATCCATCGTGCTGGCAGCCGTCAATGTATGGACCATCATACCCGCGATGTTTGCGCTGGTCTTTTTGCTGATCGGCTTATTGTTTATCAGTTTGGGCATTTTTGGGCTTTACCTGGGCAGAATATACGACGAGGCCAAAGGTCGGCCCATCTATATCATTGATGAAAAGATAAACTTTTAGACGGAGGAACTATGGTAGACAACCGACTGCAAAAGCTGTGCCG
>JAEWWC010000111.1 GCA_023396555.1 Bacillota bacterium | reverse complement strand
AGCATTTTGGGCGTTGCCTGATGGATAAGCTTTTGCAGCTGGCCATGCCGCAACGCACCATCCATGAGATGCCATAGTATCAGGGATTTGTATTTTCCGCCTATCAGACTTAACGTGGCGTCAACCGGGCAGTTGAGTCCGCTGTGATGACAGTTCATGATCGCTCCTTTGACAGTATAGTTTTTGTAAGTATAGTACAAATAAGTGCATACTTGCGAAAACTATAATTATGATAAATAATAATACCATAGCGGAAAATAATGGTCAAGAGGCATGATTGAGTTTGCCCATCAATGGATACTCGAACAGCATCGCCATTGATACATATTTTCCACACAATATTGTGGTAAAGTGACTATATGACAGGAGGATATATCATGTTGAAATCGAGACAATTAATAACGAAAATGCTAAAGGGCTGCTGGCGTCGCTGACGACGGCATTGCTTCTGATGGGTTGTCAGCCACAGACGGTCAGAAGGAAAACGAGACTAAGCCGGTTAATACCGATGTGTCAGCACAGACGAAAGAAGTGGTTGCAGAGCCAGCGGACGATGCTGAGGGCCTCATGATCGATATCAGTGAGCTGTCGGCGACGCCGAAGTTTTTCATAGCGGAAGTGAATGGCACCCCAATGGAGATCGTAGCACTAATGGCGTCTGATGACACGGTACGGACGGCGTTCAACACATGCCAGGTCTGCTACTCTTCCGGCCGGGGTTACTATGAAGCGGAGGGCGACGAGCTAGTATGTCAGAACTGCAGCAACCGTTTCACGGGCGACGCGGTGGGCGTGGAGAGCGGCGGATGCAATCCGGTGCCGATTACCGAGAAAAACCGTACCCTGCAGGACGGCGTCATCACGATTCCGGGCGCTCTGCTGAGCGAAGGCAGTGTCATTTTTAAAAACTGGAAGTAAAGGCGGCGGCTTATGAAGAAGATAACTCTGTCGGTTCAAGGCATGCACTGCGCGGCCTGCGAGCTGCGTGTGGAGAATTCGCTGCTGGCGATGAAGGGCGTGAAGAGCGCAAAAGCCAGCTATGCCAAAGCCAACGTGAAAGCGGAGTATGACGAGACGCTGACGGACACCGGGCAGATGGAGCAAGCGATAGCCGAAACGGGCTATACGGTGTCGACGGCGGACGCGCAGCCAAAGCAGAGCGCCGGCACGCTGCGCCTTATCGGCGTACTGGTGCTGCTGTTCGGCGTGTACATGCTGATCTCGCACACCGTTGGATTCAACTTCATACCCGAGGTGCAGCCGGGCGCGGGGCTGGGCGTGATATTTGTGATTGGTTTGCTGACGTCTCTGCACTGCCTCGCGATGTGCGGAGGTATCAACCTGTCGCAAAATGTCACCGTCGGGCAGACCGGTATCCGCCCGCGGCTGATGCCGGGCCTGAAGTACAACGCTGGTCGCGTGCTGGCGTACACTGCGGTGGGCGGCATCGTGGGCGCGATCGGCTCCGTGATCAGCTTCTCGGGGACGGTGAAAGGAATCGTTGTGCTGGTCGCGGGCGTACTGATGGTGCTGATGGGACTCAATATGCTGGGGCTGCCGTGGCTGAGGCGTATCAGCCTGCATATGCCGAAGTTCCTGGTGCGCAAAGCGGGCGCAGCGAAGCCCTCCAAGAAGCCCTTTGTGGTGGGATTGCTGAACGGCCTGATGCCATGCGGACCGCTGCAGGCGATGCAGATATACGCGCTGAGCACCGGCAGCGCGCTGATGGGGGCGCTTTCGATGCTGGCATTTGCACTGGGCACCGTGCCGCTGATGTTTGCGTTCGGTGCGCTGAGCATGCTGCTGAACAGCCGTTTCGCGCGTGTGATGGGCAAAGTGAGCGCTGTGCTGGTGATACTGATCGGCTTTACGATGCTGGGACGCGGCTTCGGCCTTTCGGGCGTGGCGCTGCCGTCGGCATCGACGGACGGCGGCCTTACGGGCATCGCGGTGGTGGAAAGCCTGGGTGATGGTGAGGTGCAGCGGATCACGTCCGAATTTTCTTCTGGACAGTATGCTCCAATCACGGTCCAGCAGGGGATTCCCGTCGTTTGGACGATCCGTATGACGGAGAAGGATATCAACGGCTGCAACAATCCAATGATTATTCCCGCCTACGGAATTGAGAAAAAATTGGTTCCGGGAGATAATACAATTGAGTTTACGCCGAATGAAAGCGGCGTTATCGCGTACAGCTGCTGGATGGGCATGATACGCAGCACGATCACAGTGGTCGGCGCGGACCGGGATACAGCGTCGCAGCCTGCAGGAGGGCAGCCAACGCCGCTGCCCACGCTGCCGGGCGGCGTTTCATCCGGCAGCTGCTGCGGCACCGTTCCGCCGGCATCGACGGAGACGCCGATGCCCACGCCGAAACCGATAACAACGCTGAAACCGACAGCAGAGCCGGAGGCGACGGAAACGCCGGAAGAGGTGTATGGTCCGGAGCTCGATTATGGCGCCGGATGCTGCGGATAACATTTAAGGAGTGAGGGATATGAAGGAGAATACATACAGAGTGACCGGGATGACATGTTCTGCGTGTTCGGCGCACGTGCAAAAGGCGGTAGCGAAGCTGCCGGGCATTGCGTCGGCGGACGTCAACCTGACAACGGAAAAGCTGCATGTGACCTATGACGAAACGGTCACCGGCTTCGACGATATCAAGAAAGCGGTGGAGGACGGAGGTTACGGCATCGAGGACAACACCCGCCGTGTGACGCTGGGCGTGGAGGGCATGACATGCTCCGCATGCTCGGCGGCGGTGGAGCGTGCGCTGTCGCGTCTGGCCGGCGTCAAGTCGGCGTCCGTCAACCTCGCGACCAACCGGGCGTCCGTGGAATACGACGCCGACGCGGTGACGCTGGCTCAGATACGCAGGGCCATCACGGACGCGGGCTACACGCCGCGCATGGAGGAGGAGGCCCGCGACGAGCAGGAGGAGAAGCGGGAGAAGGCGCTGCGAAACATGCGCATTCGCGTGATCATTGCGGCGGTGTTCGCGATGCCCGAGCTGTATATCGCCATGGGCCACATGATACCCGCGCTCAAGCTGCCTCTGCCGATGTTTATGAACGCGCACATGTACCCGTTTGTGTTTGCGCTGGTGCAGCTGGCGCTCACCATACCCGTTATCATTGCGGGGAGCCGGTTTTTCACGAATGGCTTTAGGACACTTTTCAAGCTGGCTCCCAATATGGATACGCTGGTGGCCATCGGCACGGGCAGCGCGTTCGTATACAGCGTCTACGCGATGGTACGCATCTATACGGGAGACTTTGGGTTTTCCGGTTCGCTATATTTTGAGTCCGCTGCCGTCGTGATCACGCTGGTGATGCTGGGCAAGTATCTGGAGGCGGTCAGCAAGGGCAAAACATCTCAGGCCATCAAAAAGCTGATGCGGCTCGCGCCCAAGACGGCCACGGTGTTACGCAACGGCGCAGAGCTGGAAGTGGAGTTGGACGACGTGGAGGTGGGCGATGTCGTGGTCGTGAGACCAGGCGCGTCGATACCGGTGGACGGCGAGGTGACGGACGGCGCGTCGTCGGTGGACGAATCTATGTTGACAGGCGAAAGCCTGCCGGTGGAAAAAGCGCCCGGCAGCGCGGTAACGGGCGGCAGCATCAACGGCGAGGGCCTGCTGAAATTCCGGGTGACCCGGGTCGGCGAGGATACGGCGCTGTCCAAGATCATCAAGCTGGTGGAGGACGCGCAGAGCAAAAAAGCGCCCATCGCCAAGATTGCCGACAAGGTTTCCGGCATATTCGTCCCCATCGTGATGGGCATCGCTATCATCAGCGCGGTGGGCTGGGCTTTGGCAGGGCAGACGTTCGACTTTGTGCTCACCAGCTTCGTGACGGTGCTGGTGATCGCGTGTCCGTGCGCGTTGGGATTGGCGACGCCCACGGCGATCATGGTGGGCACCGGCAAGGGTGCGGAGCTGGGAATACTCATCAAGAGCGGTGAGGCGCTGGAGGCCGCGCACAGCATCAAAACGGTAGTGCTGGACAAAACGGGCACGCTGACGGAAGGCAGGCCCAAGCTGACGGATATCGTGGTATACGGCAGTATGAAAGAGAATGAACTGCTTAAACTAGCGGCTTCGGCGGAGAAGGGCTCCGAGCATCCGGTAGCCAAGGCTATCGTGGAAGGCGCGGCGGAAAGAGGGCTGGCGCTGGACGAGCCGCAGTCGTTCAGGGCGGTGCCGGGTCGCGGCATCGACGCTCAGGTGAACGGCATGCGTGTGCTGGCGGGCAATGTGAAGCTGATGCAGGAGAATGGTGTGGATGTGAGCACCGCGGCCAGGGACGCGGAAACGCTGTCCAAAAAAGGCCACACGCTGATGTATGTGGCGGCGGACGGGCAGCTGGTCGCTCTGTGTGCGGCGGCGGATGCGCTCAAATCCACCAGCCGGGAAGCGGTCGCACGGCTGCAGCAAATGGGCATCGAGGTGGTGATGATCACAGGCGACAACCGGAGCACGGCCAACGCTATCGCCGAAGAGGCGGGCATCACGCAGGTGCTGGCGGACGTGCTGCCGCAGGACAAGGCGGCGGAGGTGGTGAAGCTGCAGCAGGGCGGCCGGAAGGTCGCGATGGTGGGTGACGGCATCAACGATGCGCCGGCGCTGGCCGCGGCGGATGTGGGGCTCGCCATTGGCAGCGGCACGGACGTGGCGGTGGAATCCGCCGACGTGGTGCTGATGCGGGGGGACCTGAACGAAGTGCCCACGGCGATCGCGCTGAGCCGCGCGACGATGCGAAACATCAAGCAGAACCTGTTCTGGGCGTTTGCTTACAATACGGCGGGCATTCCGTTTGCCGCCGGTGTGTTTTACATATTCGGCGGGCCGCTGTTAAACCCCATTTTTGCGGGCGCGGCGATGGCTTTAAGCTCGGTGTCGGTGGTGTCCAACGCGCTGCGGCTGAGATGGTTCAAGCCCAGGCTGTTAAAGGAAAAACATTAAATCAATACGGGAAGCGGAGCATGAGCAAAAACAAATGTGTGCTCGTCGTGGACGACGAGACGGCCATCACGAATATCGTCAGCTCGTATCTGGAAAAGGCCGGATACGAGCCGGTATCCGCGCACGACGGCAACACGGCGTTGGAGCTGTTTGACCGCCACACGCCCGCGCTGGTGATACTGGACCTGATGCTCCCCGGACTTTCGGGCGAGCAGGTCTGTGCTGCGCTGCGCAAAAAGTCCCGTGTGCCCGTCATTATGCTGACCGCTAAAACGGCGGAGGAGGATGCGCTGGCCGGTCTTATGCTGGGCGCGGACGACTATGTGCGCAAGCCGTTCAGCCCCAGAGAGCTGATGGCACGCGTGGAGGCGGTGATGCGGCGGGCAGCGGCGGAGCCGGAACCGCTGACATCCACGCTGGTATTTCACGACGGCGATCTGGTGATCGATGCGCAGCGCCACGAGGCGCGCACACACGGTGAACGCGTACCGCTCACGCCCCGGGAGTTTGCGATACTCTCCGCGCTGGCGGCGCATCCCACCAAGGTGTTCTCGCGCGAGGAGCTGATCGCGCTGGCGCTGGGCGAGGACTATGATGGTTTCGACCGCGCGATCGACACGCACGTCAAGAACATCCGGCAGAAGATTGAAGCAGACGGTCATAAGTATATCAAAACGGTGCACGGCGTGGGTTACACGTTCGAGGGGGAATAGCCGATGCGAAGTTACTCACTGAAAGTAAAGCTGTCGTTGTCATACGCGCTGGTGGCGCTGCTGCTGGTGGGGTTCGTCAGTCTGTTTTCCAACATCTTTTTGCAGCGGCAGTTCGAGCAGTATGTCATCCGCCAGCAGGAGTCCAGGAATGAGCAGGCTGTTGCACAGGTGGCCGCTCTGTACGACGCGGATACGGGCCGTTTCAACCGCCGGGGGCTGGACGAGACGGGCATGCGCGCGCTGGAAGACGGTATGATACTGAAGGTGACCGATGCATCGGGCAGCGTCGTGTGGAACGCGATGATGCACAATCAGGGCATGTGCGTGCAGATGCTGCAGAGCATGGCGGACACCATGCAGTCTCGCTACAGCAATTTTGAAGGCGCGTACGAGGAAAAAACGTATGCTGTGACCGCGGGTGGTGTGGCGGCGGGCAGCGTGACGGTGGGCTATTACGGGCCTTTCTACTTCAGCGAGAATGACGCGCTGTTTCTGGACACGCTTAACAACGCCCTGATCATCATCGGCGTGCTGTCTCTGGCGGCGGCGGTGACGGTGGGTGTCTATATGGCGCGGCGGCTGAGCCGTCCCATCACGCAGACGGCAGGCGCGGCCATGCGCATTGCGGCGGGCGATTATTCGGTGAAAATAGAGGACAGCAGCCGTACTCGGGAGATGGCGGGCCTGACGGACGCGGTGAACAGCCTGTCCGACAAGCTGGCCGGGCAGGACGCTTTGCGCCGTCGGTTGACCGCGGATGTGGCACACGAGCTGCGGACGCCGCTCTCCTCACTGCAGGGGCATATTGAGGCGTTTCAGGACGGCGTGTGGCAGCCGGATGAGCCGCATCTGGCTGTGTGCCACGCGGAGATATTGCGCCTCAATCGGCTGGTGGGAGACCTTGAGCGGCTGGCCAATCTGGAGGATGGCAGCGCGGCTCTGGAAAAGACGGAATTTGAGCTGAAGAACATGATTCAGGGCATCGTGCTGGGGTTCAAGGCAGTGGGTCTGAAGAAGGGGGTCGGGATTGAGGTGAGCGGCGATGAGATCGTCGTCAACGCGGACAGCGGCAAGCTGGGGCAGGTGGTTTCCAACCTCATCTCCAACAGCCTGCGGCACACTCCCGAAGGCGGGCGCATCAGCGTCGGGGTTACGGCAGCGGGCGACACCGTCCGCATTACGGTGGAGGACAACGGCGAGGGCATACCGCCGGAGCATCTGCCGCACATATTCGAGCGGTTTTACCGTGCGGACCCTTCCCGCAGCAACAAGTCGGGCGGGGCCGGCATCGGTCTGGCCATATCCAAGGCTGTCGTGGAGATGCACGGCGGCCATATACGCGCCGTGAGTGAGCCTGGCCGCGGGGCGCGGTTCGTCGTCGAGCTGCCGCGGGGGATATAAAAGAGTGGACCTAGTGGTGTAGGGTTATCCACATTATTTTATATTCATCCACTAACACCCCTTGATATCTTGTATTCTTCTGACGTTTGTCATATCATGAAGTTATGTGCAAGCGATGTAATAATTCATCGGATGGGAGATTTGGGGGGTAGCATATGAAGGAGATATTTATCACGGCGGATACGCTGCCGGAGGCTTATCACAAAGCGCTGGTGGAGCTGGCGGACAACGGGGAGGTAGTGGGATGCCCGGACTACAGCCAGCTGCAAAAAGAATGCAGCATGACGGTGGTTATCGAGCATCCGGTGCAGGAACCACGCATCAGCCGCCTCATCATCGGCGGGCACCATGAGCTGCAGCAGTATGTGATGGAGGTGCTGGACGGTATACTCGACTTCAAGATCGGCGACGGCAACTGCTGGGAATATACCTATCATGCCCGTTACGCGCCGCAGATGCCGTTCATATTGAGCGAACTGACGCGCAATCCGCTGACGCGGCGCGCGGTGATGAACATCCGCGACTTTGAGGTGGACAGCAAGAACGCCGACCCCGCCTGCATGCAGTCAATACAGTTCTTCATCCGTGAGGACAAGCTGCATATGAAGGTGATGTTCCGCTCCAACGACCTGCCGGAAGCGTTTTTCTTTAACGCGTTTGGGCTGATCAAGCTGCAGGAGAAGGTGGCCGCGCTGCTGGCGGTGGACATGGGGACTTATACGCACCGGAGCAATTCGATGCACTGCTACGAGAAGGACTTCGCCATGCTTGAGCGTTTCGTGGAGGGCGTCAAAACAAAGGGCATCGAAGACCTGACGTATGAATACGAGGGGTTTTACGAGAAGCTGATGGAGGAGGAGATACCGTCCATCATGAAGAATGTGGAGCAGCTCAAAAAAGCCATGGAGCAGCAATAATAAAAACTGCGTTACAAATAGCGACGGACAGGCGGCATGAGGGAACAAGGCCGCCTTTTTTTACGTCTTATGGATAATAATATACGCGGCAGGAGACAGAGCAGTTGGTGGCGGAGGTGGATATGGAGATCAGGCCTGTGGGCGGCAAGCAAGCGCCCAATTATCCGCGAAGGGAGGACTTCTCGCCGGAGACGCTGAAAGCGCAGCCG
>JAEWWC010000098.1 GCA_023396555.1 Bacillota bacterium | reverse complement strand
TTCGGCGGCAGCGACAACAACTATCTCGCCGCCAACGGCGTTTCCGGATTGGTGATCGCGTCGGGCATGTACGACTGCCACACCGTCGGCGAATATACGACGGTCGATGACCTCGTCAACGCGGCGGCGCTGACGCTTGCCCTGATACTGGCGGGCGACGGAGGCGCGTCATGAAGAGCCCTCTCAGCTATCAGGCCACCGAGTTTGACTGCGGCCCCACCACGCTGACCAATGCGATGAGTTTCCTGTTCAAGCGCGAGGAGATTCCGCCCGACGTCATCAAGCACATCGTGCTGTTCAGTCTGGACGCGTACAACGAGAAAGGTGAGTTCGGCAAGAGCGGCACATCCGGCATGGCCATGATGTTCCTGTGCAGCTGGCTCAACCAGTTCGGCAAGGTGAAGCGCTTCCCCATATCCGGCGAGTTCCTGACCGCGCCGGACGTGTTCATCGCGCAGAACAGCCGCATCGTGGCGGGCCTGCAGCAGGGCGGCGCGGTTGTGGCGCGCGTGTTCTACGGCTGCTGGCATTACGTGCTGCTCACCGCCGCGGACTCAGGCGCCATCTGTCTGTTCGATCCCTACTTCCGCAAAAAGCCCTTCCAAATCCCCGGCGTCGAGATGATACCGGACAAGCCCACGTCGATGAACCGGCGTGTAGCTTGGAGCATACTCAACAGCGAGTCCAAAGGCCCCTATGCGCTGGGCCCCAAGGCCACGCGCGAAGCGGTGCTGTTCTTCAACGACAAAACCAGAAAAACACCGCAGCGCACCATCGAGTACTTCATATAGGCCACCCCATTCAATCACCCAATGCCAGCATCTTGCCGCATCGTACGACCCAATAGCCACGGCATTATTAACGCTCCCCCTCCGCTACGCCCCGCCGTAGAGCGCGGACTCCCGTACGCGCCGATCAGCACTATTTGCCGCCCGACTTGCCCGCCACGAATGATGTCATCCATACTTTCTGCGCGTCACCATCTGCCTGAAATGACCTTTGATACAAGCATACAATTGCAAAACCGCCTGCATCAACGGGGAACAATAACCATGGGAAAGGTATCTTACCAACCAGCTTTTTGCGCGGTTTCCCTGATAGTCTCCGACCATTCATCCGGGCGATCCATAAACGAGCCGTGATGCCCCGGAAACTCGACCATCTCGCACGAGAGCTTTTCTGCCATAATACGCGCCGCTTTGGCGTACCATGCGTTTCGCTTTAGCCCGTATCGGCTGCAACCGATATACAACTTCGTACCACCAGCCTTTGCCGTTTCAAAGTCCGGCTTATACCCCGTGACGGGCAGCAACTCATTTAACAGCAGCACGTCGCTGGCTTCTGCTCTGCTTATTCTGGGAGGTTCGTTTTCCAAACTCTCTTTCGCCGTGAATACCCTGTGCTTAACAGTTGCCCAAAGAAGGGCATAAGACGGTAATTCAACGCCAAAGAAAAACCTCTTCGCTCCTGCCGAAGTACCTTTTTCTACAGCGAGTTGTTTACATGAAACAAAGAAGTCCTGCCACTTCCCGGCTTCGGGCAGCACTGACGGGATAGGAGCCTCGTGAATGACAGCCGCATGGATATGCTCGGGAAAGGCCGTAGCCATGTCCAGCGCAATTACGGCGCCGCTGCTGTTACCAACAACAAAAGCCTTTGTTTCCCCCAGCTCATTGAGGACAGCCACAGCGTCACGGCTCTGCTGGCGTACGCTGAAATCATCAGGGAAATGCCTCGTACTCCTTGTGTTTGCCCTTCGGTCATAAGTGATCACTTTATATGAGTCCGCTAAAAGGTTCGCTACTGACAAATAGTCGTCTCCGTTGCCGCCACCCGGCGCGATGAAAAGTATCGGTTTACCGGTTCCACGGACCTTGTAAAAAAGCTCGTCGCCCTCGGTGGCTACAATCCCTGATTGAATTTTCATATTAAATTCCTCTTAATTCCTTCCCGGATGATATTAATAACCGCTTCCATCTTCGTTACATAGGCTTCGCTGTCCATCCCGACGTCAAAAAACAACTCCTTCGATAATGTATAGACCATGTCAATAACCAATGAACTGTCAACGTCTTCCCTGATAATTCCACGCTGTTTATCACGCTCGAACAGCTTAAGCACATACTGTCTTTGGACGTCGGATATCTCGAAAAACTGTCTGACAAAATGCGTTTTGTCCCTGTACTGCAAAAGGGTTATCTGCACATACTCCGGTTTTTTCTTGTTGAGTTCGGCAGTTGTATAAACTCTTTCCATAAAGAGCGACAGCGCGTCCGTGTCTTGTCTTTCTCTCCCCCGAGTTTGCATCATCTGTTCTATCTCAGTAAATATCCGAGCAATTAGATAGGAGAACAAGTCCTCTTTTCCGTCAAAATACTGGTAGAAGCTTCCCCTTGGTATCTGAGCCGCTTTGACGATGCGGTTAATAGATGCCTCACTGAACATATGGACCGAGAACTCCCTTACGGCGGCGTCAAACACTGTATTTTGTTTTAGCCCGGGAAGGTTAAAAAAAGTATTCTTTGGCACTTCACACCTCCTGACAAGGACATTATAACATATTAAAAACAACATGACAACCCTGTCATATGACAACGTCGTCATGTTGTTAAATATATTATTTAGCAGTTAAACCGTTACTCCCACACCTGCCTCTTCACCGGCTTTTTTCACACATGCTTTTTATACACCCTCATCGCAAAGATATAGGCGATGAGCATAATCCCAACTAACCACGCAAGTGCCACCCATATTTCATTTCCCACCGGCTGGCCGGACAGCAGCGCGCGGATAGATTCCACTATTGAAGTCACCGGCTGATTCTCGGCAAAAGCTCGGACGACCGGCGGCATCGACTCGGTGGGTACAAACGCCGAGCTGATAAACGGCAGGAAGATAAGCGGATAGGAGAAGGCGCCTGCGCCGTCCGGAGATTTGGCTGACAGTCCGGCAATTGCCGCGACCCATGTCAAGGCCAGCGTAAACAGCGCGAGCATGCCGGCCACGGCAAGCCATGACAATACCGAAGCCTGTGAGCGGAAGCCCATAATCAGCGCCACGAGAATGATGACGACAACCGAAATCGCATTGGATACCAGTGATGTCAGCACGTGCCCCCACAGCACGGCAGAACGCGCAATCGGCATGGAGTGGAACCTTTCAAATATGCCACGTTGCTTATCCATAAACAGGCGGTAAGCCGTATAGGCTATGCCGCTTGCAATCGCCATCAGCAGTATGCCGGGCAGCAGGTAATTCACATAGTTATCCGTGCCAGCTTGAATAGCGCCGCCGAGCACGTAGACGAACAGCAGCATCATCGCGATAGGCGTGAGGCACACCGTGATGATGGTGTCCATGCTGCGGAAAATATGGCGCATGGAGCGTCCAAGCATCACGCCCA
>JAEWWC010000086.1 GCA_023396555.1 Bacillota bacterium | reverse complement strand
TGCAGCGGCGGAATATTCCGCGATGCTTACGCCGCGAGAAGCGGTATAGGCTCCATATTACCTGTGGATGTCTATATCCCCGGCTGTCCGCCGAGGCCTCAGGCTATTATGTATGGGATATTAAAAGCCATTAACCGGCTGAAATAATTAATCAGCCTTTGTTGGCTTTATTCATTCTTGTAATCTCCCAATATTATATTCCAGACAAAAAGCTGCCCGAATAATATGCATATCATGCTACACGCAGCTATAACTTCAAACGGAACCGCCAGTGAAAAGATTGATTTCACTGCGGCTTCTTCCAAAAGGAATGAAGGTAAACACGCAGCCACAATGATCCCCAGTGCTGCCGCCAACCCCGATACCACTATGCTCTGTATAGAAAACAGCCTGCGAAGATCCCATTCCCTTAATCCCATCCACCGAAGCATGCTCCATGCCTGCCTATACTTCAGCAGCGATATCTTTCTCCAAGCGGTCATTAAAACTGCCGAGCACATAAGGAGAAATATAGCCAGTGTAATCAAATAAGCCATCTCCTTCATTTCGGTATCCCACTCCGCTTGCATTTGTCCGTTGGAATTCGTCACATCAAGGCCGAGCGCCACTATCTGCTTTGATACGGCATCCGCACAACCGATGTTTGTGACCCGCACCCATGCGGCCTGTGCCCCTGCCGGCTGATTGCTCTTTCGCAACAGCTCTTTGGCAACTGACAGGCTGATATAGGCCACAGGCTCCGCGTCCTTTTCATCGTCGTTTGCGAGAATACCGCAAACCTTTGATGTAACGCTGCGGCTTGCCTCTCCTGTACTGAGTGAACAGGTCGCGGTCAGCCAAGCGATGTCCGGCGTCTCTTCGCCAACGTCCGTTCCTTTCTCCGTAAACTGCTTGCAGGCAGCCTCGTTCAGCAGGATATATGGCATAACGCTGTCAGTAGGGAACACGCCTCCCTGAGTATAAACGCCGTCGAGATAGCCTGCGTCCATGCCGGTGAACGTGAGCTGCGCGGCATATTTGCCTGTCTGAGCCGTGACAGGGACTTCCAGAATGGGCGTAGCGGCTTTGACGTCCGGAATTTTCAGTATATCGGCAATCGTGCTGTCCGTTATGCTTGTGTTGCCTTGCGCCGATAATACTAATTCATACGGCTGCGCCTTTTCCTCCTGCACCGAAGTCAATATCGCGCCCGCGAAGCACAGGCAAAAGGCGGCGATAGCAAAGCCAATAACCGGCAGCACTGCCCATCGCCCTTTGAGGTTTCTAACGGCCAGCCTTGTCAGGTCAAATATCTTCATTGATCTCCACCTTGCGCTTATTCCTGATGACCTGCCAGGAAACAAGTCCGGCGATTACAACGGCTCCAATCACAACGGATATCCACCACTGCCCAGCCTTTTCCGGTTCTTCCTCCGGCTCCGTGGCGGACGACGGAACCACCGGTTCGTTGATGGCCGTTGAGAATTCGGCCTCCTCCGTGTATTCCTGCCCGGCGGCGTCCTCGTAAATAAGCGTGATGACACCGGTCGTGAGGCCGTATTTACCCTCTCCTTCATATCCTTCCGTCATATCCTTGGTACCGATGAACACATCCATATTACCCGGCATTGCGGTTCCGGCCTCCATATTGCCAATGAATGCCGTGCCCGAGGGGATCAGCCCAGGCGCAGATAATTCCACGCGCACATTGTAGACCATGTTGCGCCCAAGGTTCATTATCTGGAAGGTAATGGGCAGCGTGTCTCCGGCATTGACCTCGGTCGCGATCTGCGGCGCTTCCATCTCCACGCGCAGCGGCTGGTTCACCTGCACGACGACTGTTCCGGTTGAAGTCAGCGGCGTGGCGTCGGTATTGTCATATCCGATGGCCAGCATGATGTTGTACCGCTGTGCGGGCGTTTCGAGGTCGGTCTTGTACTTCAGTTCAATGTCCGTTGTTTTGCCCTTGCCCAGATTTCCAATATAAAAAGTGTCACTGTCGTTTTGCATAGCGAGATTGGGGGAATCGCTGGATGCCGTCACCGTCATATTCTGCACTGATTTACTTTCGCTCGTATTTTTAAGCGTGACCGTCACGGTGAATTCCTCCCCGGCTGTGACAGACGAAGGGTTAACGCTGTACCCACTGACGATAATTTTGGGCTGTGATGTGGGCTTTTCCGTTTCCGGCGTCGGTTCCGCTGCGTTCGGGTCTTTCCCGTCCGTAATGGTCACATATGCCGTAAATGTCTGCTGAATCGGGCTGCCGTCTGCTGCCTGGGCCTTCACGTCAATGGTCACGGGGTATGCTCCGTTAACCCTGCCGGAGGCAAGCGGAAGATCGAAGCGTATCAGATAGGACGGAATCGCCACGCTGCCGCCGTTTACGGCATTGCTTATCAGACTTACCGTCTTTTGATAGTTCTTAAACGCGAACGGCGAAGAAGCCGTATCTCCAAGATTCGGTGTAACCGTAATGGTATTGCCTGAGATGTTGCCGCTTGCCACAAGCGGCAGAACGATGGTAGCTACACCGTCCTTCACGGTTGGCGTATAGCCATCTTTGTAAGCCCTGTCCATACCGTCGTAAGTGTGTGCGTCGTCTATTTGAAGGTTTACTGCCGCGGCAGGTTCCGTATCAGCTGATTCAGCAAACACAGTAGGAGTTGCCGTCGGCTCACCTCCTGCTTCACCTTCAGCCAGCGCAGCCGCTGGCCATATCAATACCAGCATGAACATCGCAGCCAGTAAAACACATAGTTTTTTCATTGCTCTGTTTCCTCCTGAATCTTTCCGTGATTGAGTATAAGGGTGCTATCCGAGCATATAAGACTGCTGTTTGTCCCCAAAAGCTCTAAGATGGTGTATTCCCCAAACTTTAATAACGCACGCAGTATGCCTTTGATTTGTTCCGCGTCCTTTTCGGACAGGTCGGCCGCCGTGTCATCCAGCAGCAAAATTTGCGGCTGCACGGTGAGCGCCCGCGCAATAGAAGCCTTTTGCAATTCCAGTGCCGGGAGCTGAGACGGACGCGCGTTTGCGGTATACGCAAGCCCAAGGGTTTTAAGCTGTTCCTTCGCCGTTTTCTCCCTTTGCGCAAGCGGTATACCCCGAATCGCAAGCGGCAGCGTCACGTTTTCCAGCACCGAGAGGCTTTCCATCAACGCGGGATGCCTGGGCAACAGCCCGATATGTCGGCTGCGGAAGGCCGCCGTCGCGTCCGAATCCATTTGATGCATGGCTTTACCCAGCACAAACACCTTGCCGCTGCTTGGACGCTCCATGCCTGCGATCAGCCGCGCCAGCATGGTTTTGCCGCTGCCGGGTGCGCCATGGATGGCCACGCGCTCTCCTTTTGATACGCTGAGGCTCACGCCGTTTATGCCGCGGCGTCCGCCAGGTGACATCTTTATCACGTTTTCTAGTCTGATAATTTCACTCATGCCCGGACCACGGTCAATATCCCTGCGTCCATTTCACAAACCGTATCACACAACTCGTCGATGTCCGCCTGGTTATGGCTGGCGAGGATAATCGTCTTACCCTGCTCACGCAGCCCTTTGATCAGCTCGCGCATATGTTTCACGCCGCTCTTGTCCAGGCCGTTCAGTGGTTCATCCAGTATCAGTATGGACGGATTCTCCATAATGGCCTGCGCGATGCCGAGCCTTTGGCGCATACCGAGGGAGTATTTTCCCACCGGCTTCTTCATGTTGGGGTCAAGCCCGACGCGGTGGATGGTCTGCCGTATAACCTCATCGTCAATTTTCTTCCTGAGCGACGCGAGTATCTGGAGGTTCTTCAACCCCGAGGTATTTGGCAGAAAGCCCGGCGTCTCGATGATAATGCCCATATCTTCGGGAAAGTCCATGTCCTTGCCCACCTGCTTGTAACCCACAAGCACCTTACCTTTGGTCGGAAGCAGGAATCCGCAGACGCACTTCATGAGCACGGTTTTGCCGCTGCCATTGTTGCCTACGATGCCGTGGATTTTACCTTCCTCAAAATCGTGAGAAACATCGTGGAGCACTTCTTCCTCCCCAAAGGATTTTGAAACATGCTGTACGCTGATGGCAATATCCATACTCAGCCCTCCGTTCCGGTAAAATTAAAGTTGTATCGGCGTATCGACCGCAGCGCCAGCAAAAAGCACATCACGATTAGGGCCCCGAAGATCGCATAGGTCTGCCATAAGCGGGGCAACAGGTCGTACCCGAAATTATGCATGTGATAGGTGGCTTGATTCAATGGGGATATCCAGCCCACCGCAACGTTGGCCTTATACATCAACTCGTCCGGCAGTTTGAACAGAGTCTTGATAAGCTGCGGATTGAGCAGGAATCCGAACAAGCTAAAGGCGAACACGCTCACCACGCCCGCAAGCTGTCCTTTGCGGATATTGAAGGTCAGCATAATAAACGCCATAAGCAGCGTGTAGAACAGCATCAGCAGGAAAATCGTTCCCATGGCCTCATACGGTGTGGACATCTCCAGAGTTTTGACAAGCGCCGGAAGCGCCACCGCCTTACCCGCACCGGAGTATCCGAGTATGGCCGCCGTTTCGCTCCACATGTTGCCGATAAACGATTGGCTCATGCACACCACTGACGTAGACAGCAGAATGAACACCATATAGATACCGGTGGCCAGCGTGATATAGAGCGCCTGTCCGGTAAGCCACGTCTTGCGGTCGATGCGCATGAGATAGAACGGCGTCCCCGAGCTGATAAAGGGCATATCCGCGAACAGCAGTACCAGCAGCAGGGAGGAAAGCAATATGGAGTCGCTGTCCCCGAACGTCCAGACGAACGCTTCGACGATCTGCATGGTCGTTTCATATTCCCGCGCAAATTTGACCGCCTTGTCCGAAAGCAGAAAGCACAGTATGAAGGCCAGCGCAAACGTGATGAACACGCGTGGATTTTTACGCCACTGGCGGAAGTTGTAGGCGGCTACCGAGCCAATTTGCACCAGCTTAAACATAGGAGAGCCTCCTTTTGGCCACAAGAGTGAATCCAACGCATGCGACGGCCGAAAGCTCCGCCAGCAGCAGGATCAAGCCAAAGCCTCCCATTACCCAGGTATCCGAGGGGAACAGCCATTCCTTGGGATACAGCACATATAAGTCGTTAAAATACCGCTCATTTAAGATAATGAGAACGTAATAGAGTATGAACGGTGAAGCATAGGCCATGTAGCGGTTCATGGTCAGCGCGGCAAACATAAATCCCGCAAGGGACCAGAATGCGCCCGAAAAAAACAGCGTCGCGGCCGTCATAAGCAATTGGGCGAAATAGGGCTGTGCGGTTTCTTCCGGCGTGAGCGCCAGTTCCATCGGTGCAAACACCAATGCTGAAAGCCCATAGGCAAGAATGATGCCGGTGAAAAGCGCCAGTCCGCCCGAGAGGCCGCAGGCGATGAGCTTCCCTTTAATATAAGGTTTGATCCCCGAGCGGGGCAGGTACTGTTTGATAAAGCCGCTCTTGATGTCGTCCACAAAAGCGGAGGTATAGGGAAGCGCACAGAATATGGGCAGCGCAAGCGTCACCCAGTCCGACGCAAGAGCTTCCATAATAAGCTGGGCATGATACCCGTTCTGCAGGGCTTCGCCGTTTTGGGCAACGGTAATGATGCCTCCCAGCGATGAAAGCGCAATGACGAGCATCATTCCCGCCACGCCGGTGAGAAATCCCTTCCCGGAAAGAGCGCGTTTTATATCTGATGAAATTGTCCTGTTATTCATATCTCTCACCTCTTTGCCATTTTACCTGTCCGGTACGCCCTACTTTTGCTGCAGTTGCGGAATACTTGCGTCATAGCCTCGGAAAAAGGCATAAAGAAAGCAGGCATGGGCAAATTTTACATGCCTGCTTATCTTCGCTTCAATTCGTTTAGTAACCTAGATTCCGGTCGATGACAGCGCCGTCAATGGCGTTGATCGTCAGCAGTGAAGCCGAGCTATCAATTTTATGAGGTTCTCCTTCGTCAGGAACGGCGGTCAATTCTCCAAAGAAATCCCAAACCGGTATCAGCAAGCCGGTATCACGGCTGTCTTGCTCGGTAATACGCATGAGCCCCAAGCGTACTTCTGTGATGTCGGCCTGCAAGCGGTAATCCGCTTCTTCGGCCAGATATCCGTATGTGATAGGAAACATTTTTTCAAATACGGACGTGATCTCGGAAAAATCCAACAGGGACGCACTCTCCGTAACAGTCTCTTCAATAGAGCAGGGTGAAGTATAGTTAAAAGATACCACACCCGTTTCGTCCACAATGATATTCAGGCGCTCATACGGCCAGGGCACAGACACTTCGTTTTCCGTTACAACGCCCGTATGGTCCGTCAGAGTGACGGGGATTCCGTTCACGATCCGCTGGAATTGCAGGTAGTATGCCCACTTTTCATATTCCACCTGCACCGGTTCGACCACCTTACCCACTTCCCCTTCGGTCACTCCGTGTGTGAAATTCTCTGTAGCCGCATACTTGGTATCAACACATATCATATCCGTCATGCCAAGCTCTGCAAGCAAATTTTCCGCAACACTTTGAGCATCCGATTCGGTCAACGTGAAGGTTTCGGGGGGCTGCACCTCTTCTTTATTTAAAATGGTGTAGTATGGGGTGGTGGAGGTGTAAGTCCCTTCCAGAGACTGCCCGCCATTCGTAAAGACCGCTTCAACGTTATTTTCATTATAAAAGCCGTTATTGATAAGCAGATAATAGGTTTTCCCATTAACGGTGGATATTCCCTCGATTACCTGCGCATTCGGGTTGGTCGCCGCATCGGACGGATGAAACGTTGTTTCCGCTGGAGTCAGCTCCATTGTTTCGGGTGCGTCAGCAAGCAGGCTCTCATAGTATTCGATGTCTTCCTGTATTTTTTCCTCAAATGTGGGTGGACCATTAGGGTTTTTTCCAGCAGCCGCGGCCGCTTCGGGTAAGTCGCGCATAGCATAAAGTTGAACCAGCTTATCCTGAATTTCCGCCTTTGTCAGCGGATGGTCAGCGTCATATAACGTTCCGCCCTGTAGAAAAACCTCCATCATCTTATCCGCTTCCTCCTGCGTAAAGTAATGCCTGCTTATACGCATGGCGGAAATGCCGTTTGAATCGGGGATTGTCACGGTCGCTTCGGCGTTAACGGTCAAATCTCCGTTATACCCGTCGAAGGAGGCCGTATATGTCTCGGGCGCATTCAGGTATTCCGCAAGGGAAACGTCTTTGGGCGTATCGCTTTCCGCTACCGCCTGTTCAATCAACTGTTCCATGTCCTTTTGGCCGACAATTTCATTCTCCGGCGTCTTCTGACAGCCGACAAGAAGGGTGCCGGCCATAACGACGGAAAGTAAAATGGTAACTGTCTTTTTCATGTCTCGTAACCTCATTTCTCATTGGTGCCGTAAGTATAAACGCAAGAAATGCAACAAGTATTCATTGGATCGTAAACGGATTGTAATTTCCAACCAAAAAGTCTTTGACATTTTGGGGACCCCGGATTTATTCCGATGGGACGGTCACGATCTGCCCTTTGGTCTCGTTCATCACGCCGACAGCGATTTTGGGGATGGCGAAAAGCGAAAAAAACAGAAGCAGCGCCAACATGAGATACATCAGGTTCCATTTACTTTTCTTAAACATTCTCAAACACCACCTTTACCGTCGTTCCTTTGCCAAGCGCGCTTTCAAATACCAGCTTTGCGCCGTGCAGCCGCGCGATCTCGTCCGCAAGCGCCAGCCCGAGGCCAATGCCGCCTGCCTTTTTGCTGCGCGATTTATCTACCATGTAGAAGGGCTCTGTGATCTTACCAAGTTCATCCGGTGGAATGCCCCTGCCGTTATCCTTTACGGCAATCGTATCACCCTGTGCAAAAAGCTCGATCACGCTGCCCCGTTTGGACGCCTTGCCCGCGTTGTCGATCAGGTTGAGAAGCAGGCTCGAAAGCAATTCCTTGTCCATCACCAGCGTTTCCATATTGTTTTCTATGGTCAGCGTCAGGCCGCGCTGGCTTAACTGCTCGGCACACAAAAGGCGGACACTTTCCAGCAGTCCGGTGACGCTGTGCGTTTCCAAATGGATGCTATCGTTCTGCCGGAGCGCGATGAGCTGCATGAGCTTTTGAGAGAGGCGTTCTATCCTTGTGCATTCGTCGTCGATGCGGATCAGCGCGTCTTCGCGCTCGCCGTCATCCATCCGGGTGCGGAGCAATGTCTGCGCGTTGCCGGAAATGGAAGTCATGGGCGTTTTCAGTTCATGGGTGAGCGCGGACATGAATAAGGTGCTCCTGTACGCCTCGTCCCGCAGTTCGTCCACATGGCGCTCGACAGCCGCCGCCATTTGATTGAAGTGTACTGCCAGTTCCCCGATTTCATCATTTTCAGCTATCTGAACGCGCTTGTCATAGATGCCCGACGCAATGAGGCCGGTATTCTGTTTCAGCTTTGAGATCGGGCGTAACACCCAGCGAACCAACAGAATAATGAGAATACCGGCAATCAATATAACGGCTGAATTGATGAAGGCGAATTGATAGGACAGCCCTTCAATGCCAGCGTATACGGAGCTAATGTCCTTGACAACATAAAGGATATAAGGCGTGTCGTTGATTTGAAGATTGCTCCCTACGATCAGTATGGAACTGCCACCTATGTCCTGTATGATGTACTGCCGCACATCGCCTTCCACCGGCAGGAATTCTTTGGGGTCTATGCTTGTGGCGTTATAGACATAATCGTTGTTCGTTATGAGAATCGTATTTTCATCCGCAAATTTATCTATGAGGTAGCGGGCAAGGCTGCGCTGCGCGGTCGCGCTGTACTCGATGTCGATAGCGTTCTCCATCGCTGCGCTCCATGAAGCCGCTCGCATCTGCTGCTCCGTCAGCACGTTGTTCACTGCCAGTTCAAGATTGCTTTGGCCGGAACGCAAAAGCATGATCAAGCTGCAAACGCTTGTTGCCAGTGTGACCATGATGACGGCTATCAGAGATATTTTTAACCATAGCTTCATCTCAATCCTCCAGACGATAGCCCATCTTGGATATGGTCTTGATTTTATCGGCAAGCTCCAGCTTCTTGCGGAGTTGTCCGATATGGACGTCAACGGTGCGCGTTTCGCCCACAAAATCCACGCCCCAAACGCCATGAAGCAGCCGCTCGCGCGAAAGCGCGATGTTCTTGTTCTTTGCCAGCATGACGAGCAGGTCGAATTCCATTGGCTTCAAGATGATCTCCTCACCGTTTTTGCGGACAGAACGCTCCAGAAGATTAATCGTAAGGTCAGCGACTTCAAGCACCTGCTGCATCTTACCCGTGCGTTCCAATACCTTCTCGATGCGGACAAGCAGTTCTAAAATCTCAAACGGCTTGACGATATAGTCCTCCGCGCCGTCCCGCAAGCCCTGTATTTTAGAGTCCAGATCAGCCTTTGCGGTCAGGTAAATCACGGGGATATTGTAATGCTTCATATAGCCCATCAGCTCGAAGCCGTCCATGCCGGGCAACATGACGTCGAGAAGCGCCAGGTCAAAATCCGTATCGGAAACCATTACCTTTGCGGCTTCCGCTCCATCGTAATAGGCGGTGACCGCATAGCCCGCCGCCGTTAAGTTTTTCTGTATGACCTTTGATATGGATTCGTCGTCTTCGACGACTAAAATTCTGTTCCTCGCCACAGCAATACCTCCACTTCTACAGCTTTATTCTACCATATAGTCTGTAAACAGGTGTTCATCGGAATGTAAACGAATTTTAAACCCCTGCCACAGCCAAGGATAGGAAAAAACAATAACTAAAGAAAGCAGGCGTGGCAATTTCTTTTCGTTCCACGCCTGCCTCTAGATTATTCGGCTATTTCTGCATGGAATTTTAACTTCCTGACGCCCTGTCGATCACGTTGCCGTCTATGGCGTTGATGGTCAAAAAGCTCGTCGCTGAATAGTCGGATACTTCACTCACTTTGTTTTGGCCGTTAAATTCCGTTTTCAGCACTCCGAAGAAATCCCATACCGGAACCAGCATATATTCGTTGGGCTTATCCTTTACCGGTATGCGCGTGAGACCCAGGGTAATCCGGTCGACCGTATAGGTATATTGCTTTTATCTTTGTCGTTTTCCTCAGAGCGTTCCGAATGAAAAACTGCTGCTTAATAGTCCAATAAACTGTTCGAAAGGAAGAATCTGCGCATTGGAGAATACGCGACATAGGTGTCATGCTAATATAATATCATATTTTATTTTTTACACTCTGCTTTTTGTCTGTAACATCCGCTACTAAAGTTTAAATTTTTACTAATACTAAAGGCGAAATATAAAATAAGGAGCAATGAATTATGGACCAAAAACGTGCAAGAGAAATTGTCGCTTCACCAGTTATGATGAACGTTACGCATAACGGCGTACCGATTTATATCGAAAGCATCGCCAACGACAAGGCTATGGCATATGTTCATCCATTAAATCAGCCGAACAATCGGCAGAAGGTCGACATTAACAGCCTGATTGAACAATAAGAGCGTCTTTCTCGCGGGATATGATTTTATCAAGAAAATGTTTATGAACCCGTAAATCTGGAGTCAGTTCGGGATGAAACGCTGTCACAAGAATGTTTTCACTTTCGGCCGCGACTTTCATCCCGTCAACCACCGCTAGAATGTGAACATTGTTCGCAGCCGAGAGAATATACGGGGCGCGAATAAACGTCATTGGTACCCTTCCGATGCCGGAAAAAACACCTTCTGTTTGGAAGCTGCCAAGTTGTCGACCATAGGCATTTCTTTTAACTGTGATGCTCATGCAGCCGAAGTAAACAGCTTGGTCATTTTCTATCCTTTCAGCCAGCAAAAGCATACCCGCGCAAGTTCCAAATACGGGCATCCCGCCGTCTATCAGCCCTTTGATAGGATCGAATAGTTCTGTCTCTCTGAGCAGGCGGCCGATTACCGTGCTCTCCCCTCCGGGAATGATGAGTCCATTAATCTCACCACTCAAATCGACTTTTTTCCGTATTTCAAAGGAATCAACGTTGAGTTTTTTTAGGGCGGCTATATGTTCAGCAAACCCGCCTTGAAGTGCCAGTACCCCAATCCTCATATGCCGCGCTCCGCCATTAACAGATTGATTTCCTGCTCGTTGATGCCAACCATTGCTTCGCCGAGATCCTCGGACAGCTCGGCAAGGATACCGGAGTCATTGTAATTTGTCACCGCCTTCACGATTGCCCGTGCCCGCTTTTGGGGATCGCCGGATTTGAAAATACCGGAACCGACAAAGACTCCCTCTGCGCCTAATTGCATCATAAGTGCTGCGTCCGCCGGTGTTGCGACTCCACCTGCCGCAAAATTAACCACCGGGAGCCGGCCATTGTCATGTACGCTACGGACAAGGTCATAAGGCACCTGCAACTCTTTAGCGGCATTAAATAATTCATCGTCCGGCATATTCTGAATTCGACGAATTTGCTGACTAATCAACCGCATATGGCGAACTGCCTGAATAATATCGCCAGTCCCGGGTTCACCCTTCGTGCGTATCATCGACGCACCCTCGGCGATTCTGCGCAAAGCCTCGCCCAAATCCTTTGCTCCGCACACAAACGGCACGTCGAATTTCGTTTTGTCAATATGAAACACGTCGTCAGCGGGTGACAGAACCTCACTCTCGTCGATATAATCAATTTCGATCGCCTGAAGAATCTGTGCTTCGACGAAATGACCGATGCGCACTTTAGCCATAACCGGTATCGTTACAGCTTCCTGAATTCCTCGAATCATTTTCGGGTCACTCATCCGGGACACTCCGCCGGCTGCCCTGATATCGGCGGGAATTCGCTCAAGCGCCATAACGGCGCATGCGCCGGCTTCTTCAGCAATATTTGCCTGCTCAGGCGACGTCACGTCCATGATAACGCCACCCTTAAGCATCTGAGCCAAGTTTTTGTTGAGTTCATATCGATTGTTCATAATGGTTCACTCCGTTTGTCTTGATGTTTTAAATTGTTTGCTTTATTATAGAGATAAACTGACTACATAAAAAGAATCAGTTAATGATAATTTAATGGTACCAGATAGGATGCTCAACATGTACGAGATAGCATTAAGGCTTAATAAAGATGCATCGGAGCCGTTATTCAAACAGCTTTACTCGCATGTAAAACAGGAGATTATCAGCGGTAACCTGGCTAAAAACGAAAAGTTACCGTCAAAACGCCAGTTGGCATCCAGTCTTCAGTGCAGCCAAAATACAGTTCAGGCTGCATACAACCAGCTTGTCGATGAAGGCTATCTCGTCTCCAGGGCTAAAAGCGGCTACTTTGTCGCTGAGTTAGATGGCATTCTGAATATAAACAAAGAGCAGAAAACCACTCCATCTGATGAAGACCTGCCGGATATTTATAAGTTCGATTTTTCCCATCAGGGAGTAGATTTTGAGTGCTTCCCTTTTTCTACCTGGAGGAAAATAACAAAAGAAATCATTCATGAGTACGACAAAGATCTGCTTAGAACAGGAGATCCACAGGGTTATTTGGTTCTTCGTACCAGCATTGCCCACTATCTGCATCAATCCCGGGGAGTCAATTGTTCGCCTAATCAAATAATCATCAGCTCGGGAACAGAATTCCTTCTTCAACTGCTTATTCAGTTGTTTGAAAAGAATTTTATTTATGCTATAGAAAATCCGGGGTATGAAAAACTTTCGATGATTTTCAAAAGCAGCCGCGCAGAATATCGGCCAGTCACTCTCGATGAAAGCGGTATGAGGCCCGATGAACTTGAGAGGAACGCAGCAAATGTGGCCTGTATAACGCCTTCGCATCAATTCCCGACAGGGCATATCATGCCGGTCAGCAGACGAATCCAATTGCTTAATTGGGCTAATGAAAAGCCAGATCGGTATATCATTGAAGATGATTATGACAGCGAATTCCGGTATTCTGGTAAACCAATCCCCTCATTGCAGGGTTTTGATAACGGCGGGAAAGTCATTTATATAGGCGCATTCTCAAAATCACTGTCTCCTGCGCTGAGAATAAGCTATATGATACTGCCTGAAAAGCTATTGGGGATTTATAATGAAAAACTTAATTTTTACATTTGCCCAGTACCTACCATTGAGCAAAAAACGTTGCAGCGATTCATGGACGAAGGACATTTTGAACGCCATTTGAACCGTATGAGAAATTTATATAAACAGAAAAGGGAAAGACTCGTCTCTGCGATTCAAGAAATGCTGCCTGAAGCAAGTATTGGCGGTGCCAACGCCGGACTTCATTTCGTCTTAAGGATTGGCAATAGCATGCTGGAACCTGAGCTGATTCAAAAAGCAATGAAATGCGGTGTGAAGGTTTATGGGTTGTCCCGTTATTTCTCCGGGCCAAATCCTCAGGAACATCAGAATACACTAGTTCTGGGATTTGCTTCTCTTAAGATCGACGAAATCTCCGACGCGGTATCCCATTTAAAAAGAGCATGGACTTAATCAGTTATTGATATGGGTTATAATATTCTATTCGAAGGGCTGAAGAAATTATACATTATTAGGTAACTGCTCAAACGAGAAGGCACAAAAGGTGTTTTTAATCCAGGCTCATCTTACCTACCCATTATATCCAGGATCACAAGTGAGAATAGTATCTGCAAAAGGTCATCCTCAACATATAAGAGAAGGGATGGGTATCCGTATTGTTCAAGCTGTTTCCTCAGTACCTTACTATGAAGTTATGATAAAAGAAAGAGCCGTCGCTGGTTAACTGAGTTTGAGCCTGCACTTTTGACGTAGTGTCACAAAGCTTATAATACCACTAGAAAAGGCAGGGGGCGTCCTGCCTTTTGATTTATGATGGATCTTAATAACTTGAATATCAGGTGGTTATTAGATTACATCATCAAAATAGATAGTGCCGAGAGAAGGCAGGAATCAATCCTGCCTTTGTTAATGTCCGATCGGCTGTGTATAGCTCGTTAATTCTTGCCCATATGGCATAACATGCATGGCCATATCCCTGCATTCCTGCGCGCAAGTTCTGCATTCCTGTGCGCACTGTTTACAGTGCTGATCTTTAAACATGTTGCATTCCTGCGCACTTGCATCGCATACTGTCGCACACAGATTGCAATGTTCCTTAACGAACCTGCCGTTTGAAGCCATACCGGCTGCAGACATTTGACACATCTGAGCACATTCGACCAGCATTTTAATGCATTTTGTTCTTGCCTGAACATCCGCTTCATTCAAACAGGCTTCAAAGCATTCATAACATGCCTGAGCGCATCGGTTGCAAGAATCAATGCACTTCTGATAAGCATTGGTCACATTCGTTACGATGCCCATTTTATACCTCATTTCTCATTTGAGTTACTCAGTTTTTACTTGAGTGTCACCCGTTACCGTACCCACCTTGCCTTCCTCCGTCGGTAAAACAAATGAATCCATGTACTCCTGGTTGGTAAAATAGACGTTTCCATTAACCGTAGCGTCCTGAATCGTAAAGCCATTCGCCTGTACGTAAACGTCTCCTTTAAAAGTACCACCTTGAATCTTTGTATTAGGGCTTTTAACTATTAATTTGGGTGCAGTTAAAGTGTATCTGGCCGTCACATTCTTATTTTCGTCTTGCGCATAGAGGGCAAGTTTACGATATAATGGTTGATTATTGTCATTTTTATCATGAAAATCGCCCTCAATTACCAACTCTTTATTTGTGGATATATCCTGCAAAATAGCGACGATCCATGTCCCATTTTTACTCAATGCGTTTTCCAAAGCATTTTCATTATTGACAATGGACGCGGTTGTAACAATATCCGCAGTCTCTGGCGGTTTGTTTGCACAACCCGATAAAAATACTGCCATAATAAGAACTGCCACGCAAATCCAATTTAACAACTTCTTTTTCATACTGAACGTACCGTCCTAATTTTTCTTATTTGATCTTCATCTCACCATTATTATCTGACTTGCAGCAATGGAAAATTCATATCGACTTTTATTTTAATCAGTATTTTCAACGTTTAATTTAGATATGGCAGATCTGCAACCCCATCTTTCTGGATTGTTCAGGATTAAACAATAATTACTCCATTTAATACAAGCAATATTTTTTAACCCATAATAACAGAACATGCTCTTATGAGGACAGAATTGAATTAAATAATAATGCTTAAAACAAAACAACCCGCAGGCTGCTCTTTGTATCTAATGATAATTACTTTTTTCGATTTACATATCCAAATATAAATTCTTGTTGAAAAATGGATTTCACATATGACGCTACTGCTTGTCCTAGCATTTTATGATCTTCCTTTTCAAGATGGTTATTTGTATCAGACTTTTTTCTGTTGTGTCAAACTTTTTCCCTTATGTTCAATAAATAGTACTGGCTTGTTCAGATATTAAACAAGCCAGTACCATACAATAGAAGGAAGATAGTCTTACTGTACATCGGAGGATAGAAATTATTTTACCTATAAGTCTTGAGAACATCCTTTATACGTTCTTTTATGAGCATCTCCGCCGTAGTTGTCGTATCCGTAGTAAGCACATGCTCTTTTTGTTCGGGGAAGAACTGAGATATCAAACCGAATGGTAAACTGACTGCATTTATATTCGTTCTCAGCCGATCTATCGATTCCTTGATGCTTTCATCTTCAAGATAATACCGGCATCTGTCCGACAGACTGTACTTTCTGGCATAGGCGATGTCCTGCTCACTGCCGTGATAGTAGTTTCTCCAGTATTTATCGTTACTCATCAGTTTGCACTCCAGCACTTCCTGGAAGCATGAGTACCCACCCTTCGGGGAGAACGGATACAAAATGCGCTCCATATCCTCAAGAGCGAATAACGCTTCCCGTAGCGCCAATGTCAGCGCTGGCCCGACCTTTAGAATCGTAATCCCATCACGCCGCATCAGATCGAGAGCCGCTTTGGGCTGATAGTCGGTAGAATGACCTTCAAGAACAATGCCATCCATACTCTTTGCAAATGCGATAAGCTCCTGCGCTTTTTCGGCGTCATATTTGATGATGGAATTGTCCGCAAACTCCACGCCTGGCTGCACCACCACGGCAATCACGCGTTTCCACGCATCCGATAGACCGGTTTTAGCAAACGCAATGTGAAATGCGTTCAGCGTGGTCTTCAGGTCCTGCGGTGAGGTTACTTCTATGGAATCCTCATTCTCCGTTGCTCCGCCCGGAACCGGCACCTCGCTCCCGATGACATACACAGGCTTAGCGCTGCTTATTCCCTCGGCGGCAGCGCAAAGCTGCGAGGCACGTCTGGCTATTATCTCATCTGACAGCCGCTCCGTGACAGAATCGTCGGCCAGGCGCATACTGGTATCGATATGGATTTTGCTGAATCCGGCTTTAACATATTGCCTGATTAGCTCTTCCGCCTTTTCCATTGCGACAGACTCGGCTTCACCCTTCCACGTCAAGGGGCCAAGGTGATCTCCGCCCAGGATCAGCTGATCCTTGCTCAGCCCCACCTTGTTCGCAATGCGGTCCACAAACGCCATGAAGTCCTCGGGCTTCATCCCAGTATACCCGCCAAACTGATTTACCTGGTTGGCGGTCGCTTCGATCAGCACCATGTGACCGTTGTCACGGCCATCCTCCATCGCCGCTTCCAGCACGAATTCATTGGCGCTACAGATCGAACAGATAGCCTTATCACTACCACCCTTTTGTTCTTTTATCAGTTGGCTAAAATACGCTTCTGTTCTCATTTTGTAATCGTTCCATCCAAATCCCAGAGATCTTCCCAGCTCTTCGCGTCTTCCCAAAGGAATACCTGACCCTTGATCAGACGACAGTTCTTGTCAGCCGCTTTAATAGCCTCCATCTCCTTATCCGAGAGCGGGTCTTCCGTCACGCATTTTAAGTTGCTTGTGTACTCGTTCTCATAAATCGAGAATGGGATGGGTGTCTGTCCGCGCTGAACCGCCCACTTCAGGCATATTATGGCAGGGTGAACGCCGTGCGCCTTCGCGACCTCCACAATTTCGGGCATTTGAATATCCACCACGTCGTTCTCCGTCTTGTCGCGGTCGGGACGGGTTGGCGAACCAATCGGGCAAAAACCTATTGGCGCAATACCTTTTTCAAACATATAGTCGAAAAGCTCAGGCTGCTGAAAGCTCGGATGCAGTTCCATTTCTATTGCAGCCGGCTTGATGCGGCAGAGCGGCAGCACAGCCTCCAGTTTGGGTATCGTCATGCTCGACATACCAATATATCTTACAAGGCCCATATCCACCAGCCGTTCACACTGTTTCCACGTGGCCATAAACCGGTCTACCGAGAACGGTTTTGATTCTGGATTCCGGGCATCCCCGTCGCATCCAGGCGCATGATAGTTCGCAAACGGCCAGTGTACGAAAAATGCGTCGATATAATCCAGATGCAGGTCTTTCAGGCTTTTCGCGCAGGAAACGAGAACATCGCCCCTGCCGTGCATGTTGTTCCACACCTTGGTGGTAATGAACAGCTCCTCGCGCTTGACGACCCCTTTATCAAATGCGTCCTGAAACACGTCGCCGATCATGTCTTCATTGCCGTATACTGCCGCACAATCAAACATGCGGTATCCCACCTTAATGGCGCCCGCTACAGCCGCCGATACCTGATCCGGGGCAAACCTGTCTGAACCAAAGGTCCCCATACCGATGCAGGGCATCTTGCCTCCGTCATAAAGCGTCCTTTGCGGCACCTTCTTAGGATCAATAAATTCCATTTTTACTCTCCTCCCGTAATTTATAAATTGTTGACCAGTAAAAGCTTTCCTTTAATAGCGCCCGGTTTCTTAAATTTTTGAAATGCTTCCTGCGCCTCAGACATCGGTATGCGTTCGCCAATCAAACCTTCATCAAACTTAAGTCGGCCTGAGGCGTAGTATTCCGCCGTCATAGTCCATTCTTTACCCGGAAACGGCGCACTGTAGCTCATCCACGAACCGGTCAATCCAAACTCTTTTCGATTCATGTTCTCCCATTCGACAGGCGTAAAACACAACTCAGTATGCGGTGTGCCGATGAAGCAAACGTTTGATTTACTTGCTGCAAGCTTGAAAGCAATCTTCATTGTCGCCGTGGCTCCAGCTGTTTCAAAAACGTAATCGTAGCCGCTACCGCCAGCTGCCGCCAGCGCTTCTTCCATGAAGTTCTCCTTGAGCGTGTTGACGGTACCGTCCGCCCCCAGCTTTTCCGCCAGCGCCAGACGTTCATCGCTGATGTCAAACACGATGACCTTGGTCGCCCCCAGCAGCTTTGCCCATTGGAAGGTGAAAATACCGATAGTGCCTGCGCCAAGTATGGCTACTGCGCCGCCGCCCCGATAGTCGTTCTGCAGAACCCCATGCAGAGCTACTGTCGATGGTTCAAACATTGCGCCCTGCTCAAAGCTTACAGACTTATCGAATTTCACAACATTGCGCTCCGGCACCACAACATAATCAGCGTTGCTGCCGTTCTGCCTGGAGCCGATAAAGCTGTATTGTTTGCAAAGCGCGTAATTCCCCTGCTGGCAGTCACTGCAAGACATACATGGCACCAGGGGCACCCCCGCAACTCTATCCCCTACTTTGACGCTTGATACCTGTTCGCCAACTTCCACTATTTCGCCTGAAAACTCGTGCCCCAGTACGATTGGGTAAAAATGTACGCCGTTATGGAGCACTCTCGGGATATCCGAACCACAAATACCCGACACAGCAACCTTTACCTTCACTGTACCTTGAGTCACCTGTGGTTCTTCAATATCCATATACCGAATATCTTCGTTTGCTACGACTACCGCTGCCTTCATCCTTTTTTTCCTTTACTTATGCATTAAACTTTTTAACGCGGTGTAAAGCTCCAAATATGTCCCGTAACCGCGATCATATCCCTCTTTATGCAGGCCGGACGGCTCATGCTTTCTTTTGACCTTCACCGTCTGAGCAACAGCATCCTCAAAACTGCCGTATATGCCCAGTCCGACACCAGCTAACAATGCCGCACCGAGCGTTGTAGCCACATCGGACGTGGGTACTTCAATGGGTTTGCCTGTAATATCCGCTTTCATTTGCGTCCAGAAATACGAGTTGGCCGCACCTCCCATCGCGCGCATCGTGCCCACCGTAGCGCCTGCGCCCGCCGCTACCTCAATATTGTGGCGCAATGCGTATACAGCGCCTTCCATTGCCGCCCGTACCATATGGGCTTTTGTCTTTGAGTAATCCAAGCCATAGAAAACGCCCTTGGCTTTTTCATCCCATATTGGCGACCGTTCACCAGCCATATATGGCAGGAAGGTCAGCCCCTCACAACCAGCCGGGGCCGTTTGTGCAAGGTTGGCAAGAAGGGAAAACGAGGACTCCCCTGTCTCTTGCGCCTTCTGTTTCTCTTCAAATCCAAACTGCTCATGAAACCAGCGCAAAACGCCACCGCCGCCCGTTGTCCCCCCCTGCAGCAGCCATCTGTCCGGCACCACGTGATAGCCCAGAATAAGCCTGGGGTCAGCGCAGTAATTCTCCATGCATATGCTCATGCCGCCAGCCTGACCGCCCTGTTCTTGCGTCTGACCAGGCATAACAACACCGGCGCCCAGTGTACCGCAGGCCGCGTCTAATCCGCCCGCTACAACGGGTATCCCGGCAATAAGCCCCATACTCTCCGCAGCGTACGGCGTAACCGTACCCACCACTTCATGGCATTTTACGATATCGGGCAGTATATGACGGCTGATCCCCAGCGTCCTGCCCATATCATCGTTCCAACAGCCTTTTTTCATGTCAAAGCAATGGATCCCATAACCTTGAGACATGTCCTGACTCATCATGCCTGTCATGCGGTAGACGATAAAGCTGTTGGACTGCAGAACCTTGTCAATTTGTCGGTAAACCTCCGGCATGGTGCGCTGATACCAGATAATTTTTCCAGTCGTATATTGCGCTTTCAACGGGTTGCCGGACACCTCAAATATCCGGTCTTCGCCCACTGTTTCATTCAGCTCTTTGCAGATCGCTTCGGACCGGGTATCCAGCCAAATCGGGTTCCGAGTGAGCACGCTCCCGTCTCGATCCACCGCCACGGCAGCCCATCCTTGTCCATCTACACCAATGCCAACAATCTCAGCAGCATCGATGCAGTGCTCCAACATCATTCGTTTGGTCCCACGGCATACGGCGTTCCACCAGTCGTCCGGTTCCTGTTCCACAAAACCCGGCGCCGGATAATATACCGGATAGTCCTCAACAACGGTACACATTACTGAACCGTCCGGCGAAAACAACGCTATCTTGCATCCGCTTGTGCCAATATCTATGCCGAGCAGCAAATCCTTTACCATGTTACTTGATGACTCCCTTTTGAATCATGACGTTTGCGTAAATCGCTTCCTCGCCGGATTGTATGATGCAATACGCTTTCTTTGCCTTATCGTAAAAGTCAAACCTGTCAAAAAACCCGATGGCTGCTTCTCCCCGGTCATCATGTTCCGCAACTATCTTTTTGTATTCGTCCCATATGGGTATTTTAAGATGCCGGTCGCAATCCATTGTTTGCATCAGCTTAACCGGATGCTCGGAGTATGTATCACACGGAATGACAGAGAGTATGGCATCCAGCAGCTCCGTCCCCGATATACCATCTGCGCGCAGAAATTTGCATCCGCCTTCTTCCGCAAAGCGTTTACCCGGAAAATTGGCGTCACCAATGACGATGACATCGCTGTGCCCCATTTCGCAAAGTGTTGAGATGATCTCCGGTGATAGTAATTTTGGTACTCCAAGTAGCATGATAAATCACCCCATCTTCTTTTTTTCCAATAATGGATTAAAAAGCGGTTTTTCTTTTTTGAGGGCAGCCTTTATGGGGCTGCCCTCATTTTCAATTATCTATTGCCGGTTTATTCGTAAAGCAGAGCCGCAATATCCGGGTCTTCCATGTTATCAGCCGTATAATACTTGCAGCCGGTGTCAACGATGGGATCCACAGTTTCGCCATTCAGGGTCTTAACAGCCAGTTCAATTGCGTAGTATCCGATCATGTACGGATCCTGCGTCACAGCGCCGTCAAACCACTTGTTCTTGATGGCGTTCAGCAGCGTCGCGCCCGAGTCAAAGCCAACCGCGATCAGATCCTTGTACTTGCCGCTTGCACGATCAAGGTCAGAACCGTCTGTCGTCGCAGCCAGCATGCCGTCAACGGAACCGGAGTTGGTGCAGAACACGCCTACGGGTCCTCTCTGAAGAACAGCCTGAGCAGCCGTCTGGCAATCCGTTACGCTCGTGGAAGCCGCGATGGAGACAAGGATTTCAACCGCAACATCGCCGGAGGAGGAAGCTTTGTTCCATTTGTCATGGCCGGTCACAGCCACAAGGCCGGACTGAGCCGCATCACACAGTTCAAACATCTTCGCCACAAAGCCGTCCGTACGGCCCGTGATGGAAGCGGAGGTCGCATCCTGGCTGATAACGCTGATTACAACGGGCGCATCCTTCGTAGCCGCCGCAACAGCATCTTTCACCTTCTCGTACATCTGCTCAGCAGCCAGAGCGCCTGCAGCAGTGTTGTCTGTAGAAGCCGTGGAGACGATGGAACCTTCGGGAGCATTCGGAACACCAGAGTCAAAACCGATTACCGGAATACCCTTCTCCAAGCAAGCGTTCAACTGCTCGTTGAGGGACTCGGTGTCAAGAGCCGCGAGGCACAAAGCCGCCGGGTTCTTCGCCATAGCTGCATTCACCATATCAACCTGAACGCTGATGTCAGATTCGGACGGCGGGCCATCGAACGTCATGTCAACGCCATACTTATCAGCAGCCGCCTGTGCACCGGACAGAACTGTCTGCCAGAACTTGTGCTGAAAGCCTTTAGAAATAACAGCGATATACGGCTTGCCTTCGGCCGGAGCTTCTGTTGCCGGAGCCTCAGTCGCAGCTACTTCTTCGGTATCGGCCGGAGCGCTGCTGGTTTCAGCGGGGGGCGTCTGGGGAGCGCCGCAAGCGGCCAAGGCCCATACCATTGCCAATGCCAGCAACATCAATAATGCTTTTTTCATGTTTTGATTTCCTCCTCTTTATTTTCCAACGGGAAACTCCCGAGGATTTCTTCTGTTATGCCTTCCTGACTTGGTCGCCTCTGCTGATACGATACTGGTCAAGCAGCACCGCAGCGATAACGACAACGCCGGTGAAGAATGTCTGCCAGTGGCTCTGAAGACCCATAGACATCAACCCCTGCTTCAAAACGCTCATGATGAATACGCCGATAATGGTACCGACCAGCGTGCCCGTGCCGCCGCTCATGCTGGTACCGCCGATAACAACGCCCGCAATGCCCAGCAGTTCTTGCCCGTTGCCCGTGGACGGGATAATGGAGGTGTACACTGCGGCATACATCACACCGGCCAAGCCGCTGCAAAATCCGCAGAACGTATACACAGCCGCCAGCCAGGGGCGAATCTTGATGCCGGAGAGGCGCGCCGCCTCACGGTTGGAGCCTATCGCAAACGTATAGCGGCCAAAACGTGTTTTGTTCAGCAGCAGGAAAGCGATGATAAAGAACGCGGCCAGCCACAGTATTCCCAGCGGAAACCCGCCTGAAGTCTTATAAAAAACGTTCTTGAACCAGCCCTCCGGTGTACCGAAAGTGGGATACCGCATCGTCTGGACCTTCGTCACGATGGCACCGAAACCCATACCCATCATCATCATGCCCAAGGTGGCGATGAACGGAGGCAGTTTGAAATAGGCCACCATAATACCGTTTATCAGGCCCATCACGGTGGCAGTGAATACCACCAGCAGAAGGCACCAGCCCATCGGCCAATGAAGCGTGTTGTAAGCCGCACCGCCGAGCAGCGCCGCGCACATCATCGTTGTGCCCAGCGACAGGTCGATGCCGCCGGTTATAATAACAAACGTAACGCCGATTGCCATGAATCCGATATAATACGAGCCGTCCAGAATATTGACTATATAATCAGCCGAGAAGAAGTTTGTTCCAAACAATGAGAAGAACCCATATAAAATCACCAACACCGCCGGAGCCAGAAGCTTTGTCAAATCGAACCTTTTTGAATTCATTGTTATAACCTCACATATTCATTGTCGCTAGTGCCATTATTTTTTCCTGCGTCACTTCAGCAATGTCCAATTCGCCCGTCACAACACCCTCGCACATCACAACGAGCCTGTCGCTCATACGCAGCAGTTCCGGCATCTCGGAAGAGATCATGATGATCGACTTGCCTTCTGCCGCAAGAGCATTCATCAGCTTATATATCTCCTGCTTGGCGCCCACATCAATACCGCGCGTCGGCTCATCGAATATCAGGATATCGCTGTTTCTGACCAGCCACTTTGCTATAACAATCTTCTGCTGGTTTCCGCCGGAAAGATTCTTAACAAGCTGTTTAGCGGAAGGGGTCTTTATATCGATTTTTTTAATATATTCCTGTGCCTTCTCATCAATCTTTCTGTCATTGGTGAAAGGACCGGACATGAATTCCTTCAGGCTGGCCATAACGCAATTGTCCCTGACGCTCAGGCCCACCGCCAGACCAAATGCCTTTCTGTCCTCAGATAAATAGCACAAACCATTTGCGATGGCATCACTGGGAGATTTGATGTGTACCTGCTTCCCTTTTATGTATACTTCTCCGCTTATCGTCGGATCGGCGCCGAACAGTGCACGCATTGTCTCTGTGCGTCCCGCCCCCATCAGACCGGCAAACCCGAGTATTTCGCCCTTGCGCAGCTCGAACGATACATCCTTCACATTATGGCCGACGAGGTGTTCCACCTTGAGAATAACCGGAGCATCATCCCTGACAGTGCTAGCAGATTTGGGCTGCTCGTATATCGTTCGTCCCACCATCATGCTGATGATCGTTTCTTTTGTGACGTCCTTGGTTTCCTTTGTGCCTACATATTGACCGTCGCGCATCACCGTAATGCGGTCGCTTATCTCCGCAAGCTCATCCAGACGATGCGAAATATAGATGATGCCATGCCCCTTCTCCCGCAGGTCACGTATCACCTTAAATAACTCCTGTATCTCACTCTCGGTCAGCGCAGCTGTTGGCTCATCCATAATAAGCAACTCGCTGTCATATGATAACGCTTTAGCTATTTCTACCATCTGCTGCTTCGCAACGGTCAGATAACCGGTAGGCATGGAAGGATCAATATCAAGATTCAGCGCCTTGAGCATTTCCCAAGCCTGTTTGTTCTCTGAACCCCGATCGATAAAAACACCTTTTTTAGGCTCTCTACCGATAAAAATATTCTGAGCGACCGATAGATGCGGCATAAGATTTAATTCCTGATGAATAATGCCAATACCCATTGCCTGAGAATGCCTTGGATCGCTGGCCTCAATCTCATGGCCACGAAACTTGATTACACCTTCATCCTTTTTATAGATTCCGGTTAGTATTTTCATCAGTGTCGATTTTCCTGCTCCGTTTTCGCCCACAAGAGCATGGACCTCCCCCTTGTTTACACAAAGCGACGCATTATCCAAAGCGTGCACCCCAGGGAAGTACTTCTGAATTCCGATCATTTCAAGCAATACTTCAGACACAATATAGTTCCTTTCAGCATTGAAGCATATTCTGACTGTTCTATTTTTTGTGGTTAATGACAGCATGTATCAAAAATGTTTATCAAACTTAATTGATCTTATAATTATTTATTCACAAAGTCAATTGTATTAATTAAAATTTCTATTGAATCGTTTTACTCGCCGATAAATTTCCACTATATTGTTCTCATCTATGTTTTAGTTTTGTTAATATAATATCCTCGTACATATATATTGAATCGTTTAAATTGCGAGTTGCTTTTTTAGCATTATTATTTTATAATCAATTATCTTAATAAGGAAGGCCAATAATGAGTACAATCAAGGATGTAGCAAATTTCGCTGGCATATCCGTCGGAACAGTATCTAATTATTTAACAGGTGCAAAGAGCGTTCTGCCTGAAACTGCAAAAAAAATCAGAGACGCTATTGAGGAATTGAACTATAAGCCCAATCAATTCGCAAGAAATCTTCGTACAAACAGAAATCGCGAAATTGGCGTCATTTTACCAAATACAGCGGAGCACTATTACGCATATTTATTAGAAGGTATTGAGTCGGAAATACGAAAAGCAGGTTACTATCTTAATCTTGCTTTAACAGAAGACATACCAGAAAATGAAGTCGTTGTGGTCAACAGCATGCTCAAGAAAAATGTAAATGGGCTCATCGTCATGTCCTGTTTGAAGGATGTCGATTTCTATGATCGCATATCGGGAACCCCACTTCTGTTCATCGACAGAAAAGTGACGTCAGGGGATTCTAATTTTGTTTCCTTCAACCAGTACGAAACAATGCAATATCTATTATGTCAACTGTTCGATCACGGTTATAAAAAAATAGCGCTTGTTGCAGGACCTGAACAATTTTCCTGCGAGTATGAATATACCGTTGCCTATAACGACTTTTTTAAAGCTCGTAACATTGATATTGATAATAATTTGATATATCACATAAGCATAACCAAAGAAGAAGCTTTCAGGACAGGAATATCTTTATTTCAGGACCACTCGCCACAGGCGGTTATTTCAACGTCACGATTATTGACAAACGGTCTAGAGCAGGCGGCATTTCTCGCTGGCATATCCCTCTATGATGATATGGTGATGGTATCTATCGGCGAAGAAACCCTATCCAGCATTCTCAAATACAATAACATAATCGTTACAATGCGCCCTGCCAATTATATGGGAACCAAGGCTGCCAAGCTTCTCTTAAGCAATATCGACAGCCCTCTCATGTTTGAAAAACAGCAAATAATACTTAAGGATAAGATTATAGGGAAAAATCTGTTTGAAGTCTCAAAGGCGCCGGTTACCATGCGTAAACCTGTAGAAAGAAAACTGCGAGCTTTATTTTTGGACTCGCCAAACGCACATGGCATTATTAGAACACATGCTGATTTTACTCGAAAAACAGGGGTCGATGTCGAAGTAACGTTGTGCGAACACGGAACACTTTTATCAAAGCTGCTTGACAAAGATTATATCAGCAATTTCGATATATTTATGTACGATAATCCATGGCTTGATATGCTTGTGTCCCAGAAGCTGCTGATGGATATAACACATCATATAGAATCAAATGCTGTAGATCAAACCGTTTTTTTAGATGGACTTCTTGAAAAAGTCGGGATGGTGAATGATAGGTATTATGGTACGCCTTTTCTTTTCGGGCCCCAGCTTCTTCTTTACCGCCGCGATCTATTTGAGGATGAAAAACTTTGTGATTTCTTTGAAAAAAAATACGGTACAAAGTTACGAGTCCCCCGAACTTGGTTTGAGTTTAATATTATAAGCAGTTTCTTTACCCGCTCAATTACGCCCTCATCTCCGGTGGATTTCGGGACTTCTTTCTCTACACGCAATGACGCTATCTTTTTGCCGGAACTCCTTATACGAATTTGGGCTTATAACGCAGCGGTATTTGACGATGATGGCAACCCACTGGTCACATCAGCCCCATTTAAAAAAGGCGTAAACAGCTTAGTCGAAGCCTTTAAATATGCTCCTCCCGAGACATTAGATTATACAGTCGAAGATACCGTTAGAGATTTTTGTCTTGGTAAAACTGCAATGCTTGTCGGTTTCGCCTCTTTTATAGCAGATGTAAATAATACAACCAAATCAAACGTAATCGGCAAGGTCGGTTATGCAAATATCCCCGGTAACCATTCCGTGTTGGGAAGCTGGGGTCTCGCCATACCCGCATCTTCTTCCGATCCTACTGCGGCTCTTGAATTTATCGAATGGACTTGCGATTCAGA